>JBKKAS010000313.1:0-7870 GCA_046714595.1 Pyrinomonadaceae bacterium
CAACCGACCTCTTCCGCGTACCAAAATTATAATCAAGCCGCTTGTCACTTGAAACTTATTACGTGTCACTCATCACTCATCACTCTCAGTAGTAGTCAAAAACAATATTGGCGAACGCCTTTATCCCGACATCCAGACGACTATCGTCGAGCATAAAATCCGGAGTGTGATGGGCAGCGGCCGTTTTCGGGTCCTGCCCTTTTCGCATGCCGCCCACGGTGAAATAAAACGAGGGGGCTTTTTCGCCGAAATAAGAAAAGTCCTCTGCACCGGTCACCCATTCGGTCTCGCGGACGTTTTCTTTCCCGGCCGCCTTCTCCAGCGAGGGCAGCATCTTTTTCACCAGCTCGGGCGTGTTGTATGTGACAAGGGTTTTCGTTTCAAACGAGACCTCGGCCGTCGCTCCCATGCTTTCGGCAATATGTTGCGACGTCGTCCGGACCTTTTGATAGACGTCCTTTTGCATACCCGAGTCAAGGGTGCGAATCGTACCCGACATCGTCAATTCTTCCGGGATGATGTTCTCGCGAACCCCGGCGTTGATCTTGCCGACCGTGATGATGACCGGCGCCTTCGGAAGATCTGATTGCCGCGACACGATCATCTGCAGTCCGATGTAGATCTGGGCAGCGACCGCGATCGGATCGGTGCCGAGCCACGGATATGCGCCGTGCGTCTGTCGACCCTTGACCTTGATCGTGAACCAATCCGCGGCGGCCATCGCCGCACCGGATTTATATTTGATCGTGCCGACTTCGGTTTGTGAATTTACGTGAATGCCAAAGATCGCGTCTATCTTCGGATTGTCCATAACACCTTCCTTCACCATCAACGGCGCGCCGCCTTCCTCGCCTGCGGGCGGACCTTCTTCGGCGGGCTGTAAAATAAAAACGACGGTTCCCTTGATCTTGTCTTTCATCCCCGCGAGAACTTCGGCCGTACCCATCAGCATCGCGACATGCGTGTCGTGTCCGCAGGCGTGCATTACGCCGACGCGCTGGCCGTTATACTCGGCGGTCTCTTTGGATGCGAACGGCAGGGAGTTCCGTTCAGTGACCGGAAGGCCATCCATGTCGGCCCGAAGTCCGATGACCGGCCCCGGCTGGCCGCCTTTCAAGATGCCGACCACGCCCGTTTTCGCGATCCCAGTTCGCACTTCGATGCCGAGCTTTCTCAGATCGTCCTCGACATACTTTGCCGTCTTAACTTCTCCATTTCCGAGCTCGGGGTATTGATGAATATGCCGACGCCATTCCACCACCTTCGGCAGTATCTTCGACGTCGCCGCGTCGATCTCCCGGCTCATGTCGATGGAAAATGCGGGCGCGACAATTGAAAGCAAAGTACAGAGCGTAGTTACGAATCGTTTCATTTGTATTCTCCGAAGGGCTGAAGTGACCTTATTGTATTCGGCAGGACGAATAATGCAAAAAGGACGCCCAAGAAAGGCGTCCCGATATTCGCAGAGTTCGGTATAACTACTTCGCCGCCCGCTTCATAGCCTTCTCTTTCTCTGTGCAGTCACCCGCATCGATGGTCGAGGCGCCGTTCGCGATCTTCCAACCCGCGTCCGTTCGAACGAGATTAAATTGATTTATGCCGCAGTGCGACAACTTGTCGCCGACGAAGAAAACATATCGACCCCAAACCATCGCCCAGTCGCCCGATACCTCGACGTTCGGTGCGTACATTACCTCTTGAACGGCGCCGGGTTTTGTAAAGAACTTCGTGAAAGCTTCGCCGCCGATCACGTCGACGCGCGTTTTGCCGTCTTTTAATTTGCGGATAGCGACTAGTTGATTTTCAGCCGTTCCGGTGGCGAGAATCCCGGCTGCATTGGCGGCAGCCATCTCCTCAAATAGCTTGTTAACAACAGCCAGCGCGGCTTTCTTATCGTCATTGGCCTGACCAAACGCGATGGCGGGCGTCAGGATAGTTAGTGCGAGTATTGTAGTTAGTCGTTTCATATTTTACTTAATTTGTTCTGTGAATTTTATTTTGGGTAGGGCTTTTTGCAAGGCCTTTGCCCCGTCATCCGTAACTTTCGATTCGCCGACCAGCAGCACCAACGAACGCCGTCGTTTGAGGGTGTGCGGAATAGACAACAAATAACAGTAGCGCCGTGGTCTGTAAAATAGTTTTCATAGAGTCCAGCAGGTGAGTTTCTGACAACTGACAACTGACGACGGACCACTGACTACATCCCGGCGACGGCGATGCCGTCCGGTGCCTTGCCGGTGTCGACGCGGCCGAGTACCTTGCCGGTTTCCAGATCGATCTTGAGAATAAGATCGGGCTCGACGACGGATACGAACGCGAGTTTGCCATCGGCGGAGAACACGATGCCGAGCGGTGCGCTTTCGAGCTTGATGCGTCGGACCTCCTTCCGGGTCGCGGCGTCGATCACGAGCAACTCCTTCGTCATCGCCATCGTATTCACGACCAGCTTTCCGTCCGGTGTGAATTTGACCCGATACGGCCGTCCGCCGATCTTCACCTTTTCTTTGAAAGTGTTGGTGGCGGTGTCGACGATGTCGATCGCGCCTTCGGTGTTGAGCCCGGCCCAGATCTCTTTGCCGTCAGGTGAAAGATCGATAGCTTCGGGCTGCTTACCGATCGCTATGTGCGTCACCTTTGAGCCTGCGGGCGGAGCGTTCTGAAATTCAAAGGACGTGACCGAATCCGAGCCGATATTCGCCGTGTAGAACCGCTTTTGATCCGCCGCACCGACGACCATGTGCGAGCCATTCTGGCCGGTACCCATGAGCCAGTCGATCTTATTCGCGGCCGGGTCATACCGCGCGATCACGCGGTTCGTCTCGGCTGTAAAGTAGAGCTTGCCACCGATCATCTGCAGGCCATGCGGGCGCATAAGCGGTGATACGTCGAAGCGGCGAAGCTCCTTCGCGGTTGCGACATCGATGACGGAGATCGAGCTGCCCGGTGTCTGCGCGCCGTAGTTCGCGACGTACGCGGTTCTCCCGTCGGCCGACAGGACGACCTCGTGCGGGCTGTCGCCGGTCGGCACCTTTGCAATGACCTTCATACCGATCGGGTCGACTATCGCCAAGGTGCTGTCGGCTTTGTTCAGCGCGACGAGCACCGGCTTTGCCGGCTGACCGATGACGACGACGTAGTTTCCGAAAACGAATATGATCCCGAAGGCGAGAAACTCCAGGACCTTGATCTTCAGCATTCGTGACATAGGATCTCCTGTGCGGGTAATGACCGTGTGGTAATACTAGTTAAATTCCGGTGAATCAAAGTCCGAATTGTGATGAACGGCAGTAGCTTGGGATGAAAGGTAGTGAATAGTGAATAGTGAATAGTTAATAGTGAATAGTGAATAGCGATTCGAGATGAGCGGCGGTTGGGCGAACCAACTCGCATCGTTCGCAACTATTCACTATTCACGATTCACTCTTCACTAATTCTGGTTCTCGAACAGTTCGGTAAACCGCTCGCGGTAATTTCGGCTGAGTGCGAGCTCGGTGCCGTTTCGTAGGATCACGGCGTAATCGCCGCTAAACATCGGGTGAAGCTCTTTTATGCGATCGATGTTGACCACCGTCGAGCGGTGAATGCGGAGGAACCTGGCAGGATCGAGCTTGGCCTCGATGCCATTCATTGTTTCGCGGATCATGTGTCCTTCGCGCCCGACGTGCAATTTAACGTAATTTCCCGCCGCTTCGATCCAGTCGATCTCATCGGTTTTGAGAAAGAAAACGCGCCCGACCGCCTTCACCACTAACCGATCAAGATATTTCTTCTCGCCGCGAATGTCCGCGATCAGCGAGTTGAGTCGCTCATCCAGATCACCCCGCCGCTTATGGTCGATGTGTTCGCGCGCGCGGGCGACGGCGCGTTTGATGCGTTCGCGATTAAAAGGCTTCAGCAAGTAGTCGAGCGCGTGTACATCGAATGCCTGCAGTGCGTACTGGTCGTATGCCGTGACGAAGATTATTGTCGGAAGCTGTCTGGCGTTAAGCGATTTGATGACCTCAAAGCCGTTCTTCTCCGGCATCTGGATGTCGAGAAAAACCAGATCGGGATTTTCACGCGTGATGACCTCAATTGCCTCGGCGCCGTTGCCGCATTCACCGATGATGCGAACGCCGTCCTCATCGCGCAGAAGCCGTTTGATCCGGTCGCGAGCGAGAGGTTCGTCGTCAACGATGAGTGTTCGAATCTGCATTAGAGGTCAGTACCCACATGCGTAAGCGGGTGGTGCATATCGGTCAGAACGACCCGCTTACACAGGTGGTTCTGAATCTCCTTCCTTGAACGGGATCGTCAGGTTAACACTCAGCCCGCCTGTTTCGACCGATGCCAGATCGAACTTATGCTTATCGCCGTAAAGGTGCTTCAGCCGGCGGCGCGTATTCGACAGGCCGACGCCTTCCGGCAGAATCTCAAGATCACCGAACGGTACGCCGAGGCCATTGTCGCTGACGCTGATCTCGAGATGTCCGTTATTGCGTGCGGTGTTAATGTCGATCCGTCCGCCGCTGACACGCGGCCCGATGCCGTGCTTGATGGCGTTCTCGACCAGGGGCTGCAGGATCATGTTCGGAACGCTCGCGTCCAGCGTCTCGGGTGAGATCTGCATATTCACAGTTAGGCGATCGTGAAAACGCATCTGCTCGATCTCAAGATATTTCTCCAGAAACTCGAGCTCCTGCTTCAGAGGGATCTCCTGGACCTCGAGATTCTCAAATGACAGACGAAGCAGATCGCTAAGATCCGTGATCATCCGATCGGCCGATTCCGGATCTTTGTGGATAAGCTCCGAGATGGCGTTCAGCGTGTTGAAAAGAAAATGCGGATGAAGCTGCATCTTCAAAACCTGCAGCCGCGACTGCGCGAGTCGTGCTTCGAGCTGTGAGGTTTGCAGCTCGCGTTCGCGATATTTCTGATAGTAGCTGTACGCCGACTTGATACCGACCACGCCGGCGTAGATCAGGATACTAAAGTGTAAATTGACGAAAACAAAGTATTGGTAAGCTTCCAAAAAGCTTGCGAACTCGCGTCCGGGCGGGTAACCGAGCTTGGTCAGCAAAAAAGCGTCGATCGCTTGCTGGAACAAGGCGATCGCCACACCCGCAAAAATATGCACGACCAGCGACCGCGTCCAGCGGCCCGCCTCGAACGGGAATTTTTGCGTCAGGTATAAGATCAGCGGACTCAAGGCAAACCACACGTAGCCGGAGACCATCTGCCACGACAATATCGTCCAAAACGAAACGGGCGTCTTCCAAAGCTGGCTTTGAAGCGCGAACTGGCTGGTGAAGAAGAATCCGAACAGAGTCCAGACGCCCCAGATCGTGAGCCATTTTACGAGTTTCCGGTTTCTTGCCGGGAGGATATCCATGGGCGTTATTTCTATCACTGTGGCGGCGTTTGGCCAAACGCGATGTGACGAACGGACACTTATTGCTGACAGGACGATTCTGTCGTCGTCGCTGCGGTTGCTATACTTGCGCACGACCGGTTTTTAAGGAGAAGTACGATGCCTGACATTAAAACCAATCCCGAGCAACTCGAGCGCCGCCGCGACGAGATCCTCCAACAACTCAACCGCGTGAATGATGAGCAACGAATAGAGCTCGACCGTGATCCGGAAGAGCAGGCCATTCAGCTCGAGCAAGGCGAAGTTTCCGTTTCGATGGAAGTGAATTTGCGCCGCGAGCTGGCGACGATCGAGGACCAGCTTCTGGGGGGCTAGCCAGTCCAGGTCCCAAGTCCCAAGTCGCAGAGTCCCAGGTCCCAAGTCTCAGGCTGGGTTTGGTTGCAACTCGAGATCGGCGGCGGGACCAACACTCGGGACTTGATACGCTGGAACTCTGGGACTTGAGACTCTGGGACTTGAGACTTGGGACTTACGCTTATGACCACCGCGACCGACATTCTCACCGGAACAGTCAAGGGACCGGGCTTGCTCCCGCATGAATTTCTTTTCATCACCCGCGACAACAACAAGACACGCATCGGAGAGTTTGTTTATTACGAAACAGAGGTCGGCGACGAGCGCCGCCGGATCATGGGCACGATCAACGGCCGCAAGCTGGTGCGCAATCTACCCGACGCTTTTCTTGCCGAGCCCGGCACCTCGCCGTCCGAGGTCTCGTCGCTGATCGGGCTCGACGGCGATGCGCCTGAGATCTACGAGATAGCGGTCGAGACGATCGGATACTTCAGCCGCAAGCTAAACGATTTTGTTAATCCGCGTATCCCGCCGCAGCCGGGCGACCCTATCTTTCTCGCGTCTAGCGAAACCCTTTCTGAAACGCTCAGTCCGCGCCGCATGTCCGATCAGGGATCGGCGCATATCGGCAGCCTGCTAACGCGCGAGCCGGGCGAAGTGCCCGTCGTCCTTTCGGTCAGAGATGTCGTCTCAACGCATCTTGCAATCCTTGCATCGACGGGTTCGGGAAAATCGTACACGGCGGGCGTCATTGTCGAAGAGCTGATGCAGTCGTGGAACCGAGCGTCGGTGCTGATCGTCGATCCGCACGGTGAATATCACACGATGCAGTCGATCCAGGGTGACAAGCAATTCCACGGCGCTGACGGATATCAGCCTGAAGTAAAGATCTTTACGCCGGACAAGATCAAGGTACGCTTTTCGACGTTAACCGAGGCCGATGTGAAATACCTTTTGCCCGAAGGTACGTCCGACAAGATGCTGCATTTTCTCGGACAGGCCTTTCGCACGATGAAAGATCAGCACAAGGCCGAGGGCCGGCGAGATTATCTGTTCAGCTATTACGATCTCCGCGACGCCGTCCAAAAGCAGCAGTACGGCAGCGACCGCGAAAACGCCGGCGACGGCGGAAACGTTTCGTCGATCCAGGGTCTGCTTTGGCGACTCGACGCGAGGTTCGACAAGACGGACGGAATTTTCTCGGCGAACGAACACATCCCGCTGCAGGAAATGTTCAAGCCGGGACGGTGCACGATCCTGCAGCTTTCCGACATCGAGCAGCATGAACAGCAAGTGATCGTCGGTACGCTGCTGCGTCGCGTGAACAAAGCTCGCATGATGACGACGCGCGGCGAAGTTTCAACGGGCGAAAATTTTCTGGACTATCCCGTGTTCACTTTGCTGGAAGAGGCACATCGCTTTGCACCGGCCGGTGCCAGTGTCGTTTCGACGAACGTGCTCAAGCAGATACTATCCGAGGGCCGTAAGTTCGGTGTCGGTATCGGTTTGATCACACAGCGGCCGAGTAAGCTCGATCAGGATGTGCTGTCGCAGTGCATGACGCAGATCATAATGCGGATCGTTAACCCGATCGATCAACAAACCGTCGCCCAGTCGGTTGAAGGCGCTGGCCGCTCAATGCTCGCCGAGCTTCCGGCTTTGACGAAAGGCCAGGCGGTAATTTCCGGCGTCGGCGTCAACACGCCGCTTATGTGCCGCATCCGTCCCCGACTTACTCAACACGGCGGTGAAACATTCGACGCCCCGGGCGAATGGATGAAGTGGCATTCGGCAGGCGAACAGTCGAAACGCGACCACGACAACGCACCTTACCTGAAGCCGAGTGATGACAAGAAGCCGGAGAAGGAGGGGAATATCAGGATCTAGAAGAAGAAGGGGAGAAGGGGAGAAGGGGAGACAAGAGTCGATCGATTTCTCCCTTTCTCCCTTTCTCCCCGTCTCCCCGTCTCCCCGTCTCCCCGTCTCCCCGTCTCCCCTTCTCCTCACGGCCAGCCTTCTGTTTGTGGGATCAGGTAACGCTCCTTCGCCTCCGGATCCGCATTGTCCTTCCTAACGAGCAGCACAAGATCGACTCCCGATCGCAGATGATACGGACCCACAAAATCATACGCGGCTGAGAATTTTCGAATGACGTCGGTATCCTGC
>JBKKAS010000314.1:0-9656 GCA_046714595.1 Pyrinomonadaceae bacterium
TTTCTTACAAAGTTCTGACTACCGAAGCGCATGGCGCCGGCGATTTCAACATTATGCTGATGACTGAGTACAAAAATCTAGCCACGATGGAAGCGAACGAGGGCAAAGCAGAGAACCTCGCACAACATGTCGTCGGCAATGACGAAAAACAGCGGCAAGGATATAAGGATCGGCTCGAAATCCGGGAAGTTCTGCAAGACCGTCTGGCGCGGGAGATTGTCTTAGAACCGAAGCGGTAGCGTCCCACGAGCTCGATGAATCCTAAAGTAACGTGGGGCGGTATCGCCCCATGTCAATTTGGTCGTTAAACGGCGGTTTTTTCCCAGCCGTAACACATTATTTTTTAAATGAAAGGAAGGAAAATATGTGCAATGAGACAGAAAGGGCTAAGGCGGGCAGCAACCAGAAGACGTTGATAACAAGCGGGCGTTTAGCCGGTCGCGTGCCCAAATTCGTAAAACCTGTTCTGAGATTTACCCGAAAGCACAGCAGTTAACTTACCTATATGCGACATAACAAAGCACGATGAATATGACTGTTTCCAAACCCGCACTGGACCTGCGCGAGCGCATTCGGATCTTTATCGAGAATCCGCGTTTCGACCGGGCGATTATCGCGGTGATCGTCGCGAACGCCATCACGCTCGGAATCGAAACCTCGCCCTCGATCGTCGAACGTTTCGGCGATGTGCTGTACGCAATCGACCGCACGGTGCTTGGAGTCTTTGTGGTCGAGTTGCTATTGCGCGTCTTCGTCTACCGCCGCCGCTACTTTCACGATCCGTGGCGCGTGTTCGATTTCGTGATCGTAGGGATCGCGCTGATGCCTGCGAGCGGGGCGTTCAGCGTCTTGCGCTCCCTGCGTGTGCTGCGGGTGATGCGGTTGATCTCGATGGTGCCCTCAATGCGCGGTGTGGTCAACGCCCTCCTCACAGCATTGCCGGGTATGGCGTCGATCATCGGCCTGATGGCGCTCGTGTTGTACGTATCGGCGGTAATGGCCACGAAACTGTTCGGTGTGATCTCGCCCGAATACTTCGGCAGTCTAGGAGCTTCGCTGTTCACGCTTTTCCAGGTGATGACGGTGGAAGGCTGGCCCGAGATTGCGCGCGGGGTGATGGCGCAGTCGCCGTACGCATGGATATTCTTCGTCACCTACCTTCTGGTCGCCACGTTCATGGTGTTGAACCTGTTCATCGCGGTGGTCGTCAACGCGATGCAGTCGCAGGTCGCCGAGGATCTCAAGGGGGCGGAAGAGGCTCACACCCAGTTGATTCTCGATGAGGTCCGCGCGCTCCGCCGCGAGATCGAGGAGTGGCAGCAAGGTCAAACATCTTGAGTTTGGGCGACGGTGCCTCTCCTCCAATGCGGCGCAGGGGGACGCGCGCTTTCTCGGTTCAAACTCGGACAAAGTTATCCCATCACGCGCCGCCGTCTTTACTGAAAGCTCTGGAAATACCTCTGCCGAGCAGACGGATGTATTCCTTATTGACTACGTCATAACACTCGCATACAACTTGTTCCAGTCCCTTGCGGTCGAGGATCGTTATGGATCCTCGACGATTCTTGATCAATTCTTTGGCAGCCAGTTTTCTCGCAGCCAGCGTTACCCCTTCGCGGCGAACACCGAGCATATTTGATATCAGGTCATGAGTCATCACCAGCGTATCAGAGTTCAAACGGTCGTGGCTGAGGAGCATCCAACGGCAAAGCTGCTGTTCGACGGAATGAAGGCGATTACAAACCGCGGTCTGCGAAATGTGAGTTATCAACGCCTGGGTGTAACGCAGCAGCATATTGTGAAATACACCACCCAAGGTAAATTCCTCCTTTAGATCTTTTGCCTTCATCTTGAAAGCCTCGCCTGAACTCTGAACTATCGCCCGATTCGGTGTGGTGTCGCCGCCCATAAACAAGGCGATGCCGAGTATTCCGTCGTTGCCCACCACGCCGATCTCGGCGGTCGCTCCGTTTTCCATGATATACAGCAGAGAGATGAGAGCCGTCGTCGGGAAATAGACATAATCCAGCTTATCGCCGGATTCGTAGAGAACTTGCCCAAGTTTTAGAGATATTGGCACCAGATGAGATTGGACTCGCTCCAATTCGACATCGGGCAGAGATGCAAGCAAAAAATTCTTCGGGCTCACGTTTGACTTGGCATCGAGGGGCATACTTCTTTCTGTCTTCGGTAGCGTCGTCTCCAAATTACGACACTAGCGACCTTTCGACAAATTAGGGAATTTTCCGGCCACTTCCTTGACGCAACGACTTCGACCGCCGCCTGCGCGCCTTTCCGAACATTGGCCGCCCTACTACTTCTGTAAGCTTTTGTAGACATCGGCGAAAGGTAATCTGGCGCTACGGGCGCACCGGATAAAGTGCAAAGGGTATGCCCGTCGAATAGGCGTATTTAGGCAGACTCGACTTGAAGCGTGCGCGTAATTATTCGCGCCACCGGAGAAAATCCCTCGGTGCGGCTGGTTTTTCCACCCGATGATTTCCGATAGACCAGTAACATCGGGCTTTACGGATGTCGATTTCATGGAAAGCCGGTTGCATGTAGTGTTCGTGGAAAGGCACTAATACTGGAAGCGGGGGTAAAAGAGATGTTTACGAAACGGGAAAACGAGCAAACGGCATTATTTATTCTTCGGTGGTCAGCGCGTGTGCTGGGTCTGATGGTTTTGTTCCTTTTGACGCTTTTCTATTTTACGGGCGGTGTCGGTTCAACCGAGATCACTGCGCGGGAATACGTCGGATTGCTTTTCTTTCCGGTGGGAGTTGCGATCGGTTTCATAGTTGGATGGCGAAATGAATTAGTGGGCGGAATGATTTCCGTGCTCAGCGTCGCTGCTTTTTATCTTCTCTACGGACTGATGTTGAGTGGCTCCATGCGCCAAGGGTTCGCTTTCATAATTTTCGCCATTCCCGGAATTCTCTTTCTCACATACGGAGTTCTCATTAGAATATGGTTTCCTTCGAACGGTTACAGAAGTCTCTTGGTAGATAACTGAATAGGCTTATATGTCAACTTTAATTGAAATGAACAATACGTCAACAAAACGGAAGTCTCCAATACCTTGTCCAGTTGGTGTCGTCGAAGGCGACCATTTGATCGGTGCGTTTATTGGCAATGCTTGCGGCCCTACGCTTATCGTCGTCGGCAGCCTTCACGGCAACGAACCCGCCGGAGCGACGGCACTTGCAAACCTGTCACCCAAAATCGCGGAAATATCCCACTTGCTCAAGGGGCGCGTTTACTTTCTCACGGGAAATACTCGAGCCCTCGGTAAACGGGTGCGGTTCATCAATGCCGACTTAAACCGGAATTGGACACCGCATAACATGTCCGGGTCAGGAATTGAAAAGCTTTCCACCACATCCGAGGGTCGTGAACTTACAGAGATCGATCGCATTTTAGACAGTATCCTGATCATGGCAATGGATGAGGTGTTCGTACTTGATCTTCACTCCACTTCCTCGGACAGCATTTCGTTTGCGACCGTGGGCGACACTCTCAGAAACCGCGATTTTGCGCAAAAATTTCCCGTCCCGATACTTCTTGGCATAGAGGAACAGCTCGACGGCACCATGCTGGAGTATCTCAACAATGCGGGTGCGGTTACGCTTGGCTTTGAGGGCGGCCAGCATCTGTCGGCAAGAACGGTAGAGAATCACGAGGCGATGGTGTGGCTCGCGTTGACGAACTCGAACATCCTCGACGCCGCCGACAGTCCAGGCTTCCAGATGCATCGACGCCTGCTCGCGCGAGGGAAACGGGACTCGCGAATTTTCGAGGTCCGTCATCGGCAGGCAATCACCGCGGAAGACGGATTTCAAATGAGAGCGGGTTTTGACAATTTCGATGCCGTGAATCGTGGTGATGTTTTGGCCAACGATAGAAACGGTGCGGTAAAGGCAGCCGAATCGGGTTTACTACTTATGCCTCTGTACCAAAAACTCGGCGAAGACGGATTTTTCATAGGCCGCGAGATCGCACGAACCTGGCTTTGGCTCTCAGGAATACTGCGGCGTATCGGTTTTCAGCGGATCGTCCACCTTCTCCCGGGAGTAAGCAGAGATCCGGGTGACCCCGGAACCCTTATCGTAAATACTCACGTTGCGAGCCTCTTCCCATTGCAGATATTTCACCTCTTAGGATTTCGTCGTCGTCGCTGGGTCAAGAACAAGCTAGTCGTGAGCCGCCGAAGACATGACACAGACGCCCCGTTCAAATGGAAAGGAATATGAACTATGGGTGACATATGGTTGATGTCGTCCCGAAGATGGAGGTGGATGCGAACCTTATTCAATCGATCGGAGACAAGACCGCATTTTGAATATCTCACCACGCCGCATGGCCGTAAGGGTTGTAAATTCGAATCTTACCTGCGGAGCCAATTTTTGAGGGGACGCCAGCACTGGCGTCCTCCGCGTTTCTACCGAAAGTTCACGCCTATGTTTTTGGTATACGTGCTCGGGTCGATTGTATAATTTTCACGTCCGGAGTTCGGATCCCAAATCTTTGTGCAATCGCTTCCACTCGCAATCGACAGTCCATCTGGGGCAAAAGCGAAGGATCTAACTGGGTAAGTGTGACCCTTCAACGTACGAAGCTCACGTCCGGAGGCCACATCCCAAAGAATTATTGATCTATCCTGGCTTCCGCTTGAGAGGGTCGTACCGTCAGGCGAAAAAACCACTGACTTGACGGCATCTTCGTGACCTTTTAATCGCGACGGCTACACGACCTGATCGGCGTCAAAATACCTAACGCAACCGGATAAAGTCGGCTTCGGCTTTGGTTCGGCGAAAGTCGAACAAAGACGGCTGCTGGACGGTTTTCTTTTTGCCGCAGTCTTTACCGCCGCCGCAAAAGATGGCGGCGCGCTCCTTCGCGTCGAGCTCACCAAAACTCACTGATTTGCCATTGACCACGATCTCGCGCTTGCCGTCGATCACGTCCTGGTACAGCTGCGGCACGCCCTTTACGCCGTAGTTGAGCCATTCTGCGACAGTCAATTTCTTGTCCTTTGGCTCGTCGGTGTCGGCCTTGCCGAGCTTGATCCCGTCTTCCAACAAAGCGTAGCTGAGCAATCCCTGTTGCAGCGTGCCCAATTCGAGAGCAACATTGTCGGCCTGGGTAGCGGACAGGATCTTCACTCGCTTGTCATAAGCAAGCTGCCCTAGTCCGCGGCTGCCCATCGGGCCCGGTTTGAAGCCATCGCCTTGAACTGCCGCAGCCGAATGGCATGCATCGACGATCATTATCATTTCCTTTGCCGTTACATCGCGCATCCATAATGAAAGCTCGTCCGACGAGATCAGCCTTTGGAGTGTTTGTGGTGTTAGGTTTTTTGTGTCTTTTCCAATGTCATATGGCAGCAGGTAAAAGATGCCGTTTCGATCGGCGTAGCCGTGTCCTGAGAAGGTGATGATCACCGTGTCTTCAGGCTGCACAGCTTCGATCTGATCGGCATTCGGAATCTGTTTGAGAATAGTGGGCGTAGCCTCACTTCGATTTCCCGACATTAGATCGAAAACCGCCCTGATGATCGGCTTGGTTGCGGTCAATTCAGCTTTTCCGTTTTTGATCTCCGCGATCAGCGGTACGCGAATCAGTTTCGAATTTGTTCCCTTTATGCTTGCCTCGATGCGCTCGCCGAGGATCTCCTGCATCTTGCGCGCATCGTTAGCCGCGTATTTAAGATCATAAGCGTCGGTTTCAGATTTGTTGACGCCGATCGTGATCAGATAAGTATTGCCTTCGCGCGTCCGCGGATTTTCGATCTTATGGGTCGTGCGAACCGTGTCGCTTTTTACGCGATCGCTGTTGAATGCGTATGCGGAAAACTCGACATCGGTGCTGCCGTCCTGCGGAAGCTTTATGTTCCGGAATGTATACGACGCCTTGCCCGCGGCATCGAACTTCACAACTCTTGAAAGATCGTTCGCCTCGCGCCAGAGTTTGTCTTCTTCGGTGTTCAAGAGAACCTTTGTGATCCGGTCCTTCTCGGCCGCTGCAGGCGCTTCCTTTATATATTTTTGGATAGATTCCTTTGGCGTGGAGGTACCGATCAACTGCCCGTTGCGAAACAGCCGCAGATCATAGACGCCCGACGTTAGCGTCTTTTTCTTCGTCCGGTCTTTCGCGTCGTCGATCGCAACCTCTTCGGTAACTGTCGCCACCTCGACCGTTACATCCACCGTGCCATCCGCGCTCGGCTCCGAAACCTGTGGCATGCCTACAGCCGGCCGCAACAGATCGAATTTGCCCGTCCGCCATCCCGGCGTCGCTTGTAACGGAACAATGTTGGCGACTAGGCCGATAACCAGAAGAGAAACACCGATCCTTTGAACCGATGTTGATCCAAAACCAAATTTGGCTTTCACTTTTTTATACCTCCAACACTCACAGTTTGCGGCAACGCCAACCGCGGCTGAACCCGATTGATCGCCGCTATCGACGGCAGCGGTCTGAACTCTTTATCGCAATTGTTTTCCTCATTACACTTCAAAACCCGCCGAAGTAGCCCGGGCTCATAGTATTGGCGCATAAACAATTCGAGCGGCTTCGGCGTGAACGGGGCGTCCGAGAGCACCCAGTGCAAGCCGGTAATGTTATCGAGCGCCAAGTTCGTGTCAAACCGCCCCTCGGGCGTCGTAACTACCCAGCCATCGTCGTCGATCGTAATTAGGCTACAAATTTCAACGCCGGTATCCGGGTCCCAGACCTTCACCGATCCGTCCAGGCTGCTGCTCAGCAACATTTTCCCATCAACCGAAAAAACTACGGATTCTATCTTCTGTGTGTGGCCCGAAAGCGTTCTCAACAAATGCCCGGACGATACGTCCCACACCTTGATCGTGCGGTCCCAACCCGCCGAAGCTAGCGTCCTGCCGTCCGGCGAAAAGGCGACCGCTCTGACGTTATATCTGTGGCCCGAAAATGTTCGCAACTCGCGACCCGACCGTACATCCCAAAGCTTGATCGTGGTGTCGTTGCTTCCCGACGCCAGAGTCTTGCCGTCCGGTGAGAAGACAACAGCAGTCACGGAACTAAAAAGGCCACGGCTGATGGGATGGCCGAAGAGGGTCGTTTTTGATTCTCGTCCCGATGCAACATCCCACAACTTGATATCACCGTGCCAACTTCCCGATGCGAGGGTCTTGCCGTCCGGCGAAAACGCCACGGAGTGAATGTCATCATCCTGGCCGATAAATGTACTTAACTCCTTCCCCGTTGAAATATTCCACAGTTTGACCGTGCGGTCCCAACTCCCGGAGGCAAGGGTCTTCCCGCTGGGGGAAAACGCAACGGCAGTGACCCAGCCGCTGTGCTTCGATAAGCTTGGCAACTCCTTTCCCGAAGAAATATTCCACAATTTGACTGTGCCGTCCTGGCTCCCCGATGCCAGGGTTTGCCCGTCGGGCGAAAAGGCTATTGAACCGATCTTTTGCGTATGTCGTTTGGTATGGCCCCGCAGTGTGCCCAATTCCGGCATTTTTTCGGCTTTCCACAACTTAACGATTTCGTCCTCGGTCACCGACGCGATAGTCTTTCCGTCAGGGGAGAACGCCGCCGATTCGAGCCCCCGGACACGGGCTGATAGTGCCGCGACCTCATGTCCTGCCTCGACGTCAAGCAGCGTGACGCCGCTGTTGCTCCCTACCGCTGCCAACGTGCGCCAGTCGTGTGAAACCGCCACCGGGCCACCCACGCCCAATACTTTTTTCAGTTCCTTTCCGGAAGACAAGTCCCGGAATTCGACAGTGTTGTTACCATCAATCAATAACAAGGTCTTGCCATCTTGTGAAAAAGCCACCAGTGATATCGATTCCCGATCTTCCAGCGAGGTGCTTAACTCCTTTCGCGCCGCAACATCCCACAGCCTGAAGCCCCCGTCAGAGCCCGAGGCCAGCAATCGCCCATCGGGCGAAAAGGCGAGCGAGCGGATCGTCGGCTGAGAATACTGGCCAGGCAATAGCGTCCGCCCGGGAAGCGTGGCCACTTCGAGCCCCGATGCAACATCCCATAATTTGATTGTGCCATCGACGCCCCCTGATGCCAGCGTGGTGCCGTCAGGTGAAAAGGCGACCGAGGGGAAACTTGCCCGGCCCCGAAAAGTCTTCAATTCCTTTCCCGACGAGATCTCCCACAACCGAACCGTCGCGTCGTCGCTCCCGGACGCCAAAGTCTTTCCGTCCGGTGAGAAGGCTACCGAGTGAACAGGATCCGCATGGCCCGACAACGTTTTCAGCTCCTTTCCCGAAGACGTGTCCCAGAGCTTTATTGTCCGGGGCCACCCGCCCGAAGCCATCGTCTTCCCATCCGCCGAAAAGGCGACCGAATGAACATCGCCAATATGGCCCGTGAACGTCCTCAGTTCCCGCCCGGATGAAACATCCCATAGCTTGATCGTGCCGTCCCCGCTTGTTGAAGCAAGCATCTTTCCGTCGGGTGTGAAGCTTGCGGGGGCAAACGATTTCGTGTGGCCGGCTTGAACCACAAGCGTGGCAGTTTGTGGCCTGAGGGGAGTGATCAAAATGGAAAAGATGAGGATCGCGACATAAATCGGCAGGCCCGCCATTCGCCGGGTCGCTCGATGAAGTCGTATGTTCTGTTCCCGTACTTTCAATTGTTTCTCAGTTACGAATGGCTGGTTCACCGACCCGCGGCTGAACCCGATTGATCGCCGCTATCGACGGCAGCGGTTTGAACTCTTTATCGCAATTATTCTCCTCATTGCATTTCAGAACCCGTCGCAGCAGCCTGGGCTCATAATAAACGCGCATGAAGATTTCCAGCGGAACCGGGTTGAGGGGCTCATCCGGCATGATCCAATGGAGTCCCCGGATGTATTCCAAATCACTTGCATCGAAACGCCCTTCGGGATCAACCACCGCCCAGCTACTATCGTCAAAAGAGATTAACTTGCAAAGTTCGCGCCCGGTAGAAGCACTCCATAAGCGCGTTGTACTGTCTCGACCGCCTGTCAGCACATAGCTTCCGTCCGGCGAAAACGCGACTGAGAGAAAGTCTTCATTTTGACCTTCAAACCGTCGCGTCTCTTTTCCGGTCTTTGCGTCCCAAAGGCGGATCGTATTGTCTCTGCTACCCGTCAACACAAATCGCCCGTCGCGAGACAGTGCTACTGTCATAATAGCCTCCGCATGCCCTTCGAATCGCCCCACTTCTCTACCGGAGGCGACATCCCAAAGGCGGGCGGTATTGTCGACATAGCGAGTGTAATAGGTGCTGCCGCCGCTACCGGTCAGCACAAATCTTCCGTCCGCGGAAAACGCTAAGGCAAAAATCGGAGACGTGTGTCCTTCGAATCGTCGAACCTCTTTCCCGGTGGCGATATCCCATAAACGGGCGGTATGGTCCTGCGGGCCTCTCGAATAATGCCCGCTTCCTGTTATTACAAATCGCTGATCAGGGGAAAATGCGACCGAATTGATCGGGCTTAAGTGTCCCGTTAGCCGCCAAACCTCTCTCCCAGTTTTTACACTCCACAAGCGAGCAGTGTTGTCCTTTTCGTCGTCATCCCAAGAATATTCTGTATCCTGATGGAAGGCCCCACTGCCCGTGAGCACGAATTGTCCATCCCGGGATATTGCCCCCGCATTAACGGAATTTGAATGTCCCGC
>JBKKAS010000315.1:0-14244 GCA_046714595.1 Pyrinomonadaceae bacterium
GTAGATTCTTAGACTTCCCTCCTTGCCTAAGGAAGGGTGCCGACGCTTCGTCGGCGGGGTGGTGCCAATCCTCAGCCAGCAATCCAGCCTCGACCAACTTCTCCGGCGAGATCAACAGCGTGTTCCCGGCGAACGCCGAGAAACTCGAGTAAGGCGAATCGCCCCAGCCCGTCGGCCCGAGCGGCAGCATCTGCCAGTACGTCTGCTTAGCGCGCACAAGAAAATCGACGAACTCGAATGCGCGCTTCCCGAGATCGCCGATGCCGTACTCACCGGGCAGCGACGTCGGGTGAAGCAATATTCCCGATGCTCGCGGAAAGTTCATACTGAAGAATCGTACCAAATTCCTGGTGGTGATTCTTAACTCCCCTCCTCAAAATAGGAGGGGGTGTCCGCGTTTCGCGGCCGGGGTGGTAGATGCTTCCTCATTCTTGTCGCTGAAGGCGACACAGATAATAGCCGGGGTGAAACCCCGGGTAATGGTCGATCACGATTCCGACCCTGAAAGGGTCGAATAACCAATGTTGCTCCCCTTCAGGGAGCGGCATCTCACGCAACGCAACCCCAGGTTCCGCCTCGCTTCACCTAGGGCTGCCATCTGCCGCCGTCTCTGACGGCTTTCGGGCTTCTACCTTCCGCATTCCGCGTTCTTCTTGACCGCCCCGCGCGTTCGGGTGTATAACAGCACCGTTTTCCCGCTGTCTGATTCCGACAACAGAACCATATGAAAAACTTGCTAATCTTCATCTTCCTCTCTCTTGTCTTAGCATCTGCGCTTTTCGCGCAAAGCCCATCGGCAGCGGCCGATACTTACCAGCTCGGCGATCGAAAGGTCAGGATTCCCGCGCCTGACGGGTTTGCCGAGATAACTTCGCAGTTCACTAAAGTCGCGGCCCGATCGCGAGCTACCGAAGATCCGGGTAATGAAATGATCGCCATGCACGTACCCGACACGTTCATCGCGAAGCTGAAGATCTCCGAAGAGATAGACCTCGGATTTTATACAAAGGTCTCTATCTACAAACAGGCGAAAGCGGTCGATCTAACACCTGACGTGTACTCGGGCGTCGTAGCCGAGATTGAAAAGCAATTCGGTTCTTTCATCGATCCGAACGGACCGATTATGAAAAGTGTGGAGAAGAATTCGGGGAAAGGATTGACAGAACTTCTGGGAAAAGAGACGACCGTCAACATTAGCGGATCCACGAATCTTGGATTCTTCGAAAAAAGCGAAAAGGTGTTTAGCGGAATGGCCCTTGTAAATCTGGAAGTGTACGGCAGGAAAGTAAGCGTTCTCGGCACGCTCTCCATTCTGAATGTTAACCGGCGGCTCGTTTTCGTTTACGCCTACAAGACGGATCCGGGTGCAGACGATGTTCGTACGCTGCGCGATTTTACAAAGAATTGGACGGCCAACATCACCGCGGCAAATAAATAAGGATCCGCGCCAAGATTCCCCGCTCCGCATTCTGCCTTCCGCCTTCCGCGTTCTTCAAACTTCCCTCCTGGATTTCACAGAATAGTCTTGTACTGCTCCCATTGGCGGCGGAGGTTTGTCATGAATGTGATGAACCGGGCGTCATCGCGAATGTTATTGAGATTGGGGTCGGTTTCGAACAGCGGATAGCACGGAAAGCCGTCTTCGGCCGCGACGGTCAGCCATCGGACAGCCTCTTCGGGCTTGTTCATCAGGGCATAGGCGCATGCGATGTGGTAGGCGGTGTGATGAAAATGTCCGAAGCCTTTTCCTTTTTTCACCGCCGACTCGATCTTTTCTTCGGCGACCGCGTTCTGCCCGGCTGACGCCGCGAGTACCGCCTGCAGACTGGTGAGCAGACCGCGGTTGTCGTCCGGATAATCGACTAAAAATTTTTCGAGCTGTTCGGCGGCCTCGTCCCTGCGCCCGAGGTTGAAGAGCGCCCAAACGATCTGGTGCCCGACCAGCGCCGGATTGACGTCTTTCGGGACACGACGCAGATCGGTGAGCGCCTCTTCGGACTTTCCCTGGAAGAGGAGCGTTTCGCCGATACGAAACTGCGCGAGGCTATTGTTCGGGTTGGTCACGACGGCGCGCTCCAGTTCGCGGATAGCTTCGTCGAACGCGCCGATGTGATTCAGCACGAGCCCAAGCTGATTGCGAGCCTCATCGAGGTTTGGGTCCAGCTCGAGCGCGCGGCGATATTCGCGAATTGCCTTCTCGTGCGGAAAGTGATTTGCCGGCGTCCAGAGCAAGCGTCCCCGGGCGAGATACGCGACGGCAAGTTCGGGATCGAGCGCAAGCGCCTTCTCCGCCGACACAAAAGCCTTTTCAGCTAACTGCTCTTCGTTTGGTGCAAATAAAAAAAGCTTCCAGACGTATGCCTGTGCGAGTTCGGCGTGCGCGGCGGCGAATGTCGCGTCGGCGGCCACTGCACTCTCAAGCGCCGCGATCGCCGTTTCGTTGTCCTCTTTGTTCTGGCGATGCAGATAAAATTTTCCGCGAAGATAGTGGTCGTACGCCTCAGGGTTGACCGGCCGAGCGCTGCCAAATTGAATCTGCTCCTGCGGCGTCAGCTTGATCTTGATCCCGGCGACAATGTCCCGCGTGACTTCGCGCCGCAGGGCAAGCACGTCACGCAGATCGCGCTCGTAGCTGTCGGTCCATAACGTTCGCTCGGTCGGCGCATGTATCAACTGGACGGTGATCCGGACGCGCTCACCCGAACGCACCACCGAACCGGTCAGCACCGCGTCGACATTCAGCTCCCGGGCGATCTCCGCCACCGGCTTTCGCGTACCCTTGTACTGAACGACCGACGGCCGCGATATCACCCGAAGCTCGTGGATCTTTGCCAGGTCGGTGATCAAGGCCTCCGTCATGCCATCCGCGAAATAATCCTGCGAAGCGTCGCCCGAAAGATTCTCAAGCGGAAGCACCGCTAGCGATCGGATCGCGGCCGGCGCGTCCGAGCCGAGCAGACGCTCGCGTAATCCCCCGGAGTTCAGCCCGAAAAGCACGGCAACGAGCACCGCGACACCCAACAAGAGGAACAGCCACCGGCGGCTCGGGACATTTTGAGTCGGCACATCCGCCGGCGGCGATTTCTGCTCAACAGCGCGTGTGTCCTCAACCTCGGCGGCCGCAGGCATCGCAGCAGGCGCTTCGTCGCCTCCACTCTGCCGTACATCTGCGACGAAGCGGTAGCCGCGCCGCGGGACCGTCTCAATGTATTGAGCTCCGTCCGCTCCTTTACCCAGCGCTCGCCGAAGCTCCGACATTTTCACGGTCAGGTTACCCTCCTCGACAAAGCTGTCCGGCCAGACCCGTTCAAGCAGCTCGGCTTTCCCGAGCAAGTGACCAGCCCCGTCGACCAGCACGATGAGCAGGTCAAAGGCTTTCGGAGTTAACGGAACCGGTTGGCCGTCGAGCAGCAACTGGCTCTCTTCGGGGATGAGCCTGAACGGGCCGAATTCGTAGATATGCTGTGCCGTTTTGTCCATTAAGCCTTGAAAAAAAGACCGGTTGGAGTTCTGTTGGAAGTCTTTTGGAAAAACATAGGCGGTTTGTAAGGACTTCTAACCCCAGCCCGAAATAGTATCTGATCCGCGGCGCGTGTACCGCTCATTGTATTACACGGCTTAGGGCCGGTAAATAGTGTGAGCTGCCAAGGCGCCATATAAAGGATTTAAGGAGAACAAAGATGAAAATCAGAACACTGGAAATAAGATTTGTAATTGCGCTTTGTATGATCACCATTCTGTTGGGGGCCACGCTGTGTACGGCAACGAGCGAACCCCGGAAGGCCGTAGCAGCCCGAGACCGGAGTACCGATTTCTGGACGATGTCCGACCGATACCCGATGGCGGCGCCTATCGAAGAGTCGGGCGAGGTCGTTATGGAATGGAATCAGGAAGCCGTTAGATTGACCTTGCTGCCGGCCTCGAACCTTGCGCCCATCCAACAAACGCGCGTGATGGCGATCGTGCAGGTTGCCGTCCATGACGCTGTCAATAGTATGACGGGCAAGTATGCGACTTACCTTTCCCCGGGTCCCGCTCCGGAGAATGCCTCGGCTGAAGCGGCCGCGATTGCGGCGGCACATGAGGCACTCCGAAACCTCTTTGTGAGCCAGTCCGGACCGCTCGACGCTAAGTTCTTGTCATCTCTCGCCGCGCACGGACTATCGGTAGGCGATCCCGGGATTGCGTACGGCCGGTCTGCCGCGACCGCGGTCCTTGCCGCGCGTGCCAACGATGGTGCCGCCCAGGCCCAATATCCCTACGACGCGCCCGGAGCGGGAACCCCAGGTGTCTGGACAAGGATCAATAATGCCGCGGCGCAGTTGCCCGGATGGGGCAGCGTGACGCCTTGGGTATTGCGCAGTGGTTCGCAGTTTCGCCCCGAGGCTCCGCCGGCACTCGACGGCGAGCAGTACGCGAAAGATTACAACGAGATCAAAGAGATCGGATCATCGAACAGTTCGACACGTACATTTGAACAAACCCGGATAGCGACATTCTGGCGGTCCTCGCCTACGGCGATATGGAATCCGGTGATTCGGCAAGTAGTGGACGCGCGCGATCCCGACCTTTCAACGACGGCCCGCACCTTTGCACTCGTCTATCTCGCGGTCGCCGACGCGAGCATCGCCTGCTGGGACGCGAAATATATCTACAATTACTGGCGGCCGCAGGCAGCCATTCAACGGGGCGATGAGGACGGAAATGACGCGACGGCGCCTGACCCGACTTGGACACCGCTCTTCGCGACGCCCCCGCACCCGGAATACACCTCGGGACATTCGACGAATAGCAGCGCCATGGCCACGATCCTGAAATTAGTGTTTGATGATGATCCGGGCGTGCCGCTCGTAGTCACGCTCTCGGGCATTACACGCCAATGGGATACATTCAGTGCGGGCGTCGACGAGGTCATCGAAGCGCGGATCTATTCGGGACTTCACTTCCGCACGGCCGACGAGGTAGGCGCCAAACAAGGTCGGCAGGTCGCCCATTTCGTCTCGACGCACGCCCTGCGACCCTGCAAGAGTCGCGCCTTTCGCTGCTAGGATGCGCAGGTCGCGATCGGCGACGATCGGGAAAAGATTGAGCCGGCGAATTTGCAGGCATCGAACGCACGTGACGCGTTGGCGTGGTTCGATCAGATTGGAACTGCCGCACAGCTCTTGCAGTGCGTTGCAGTTCACTGAAAAAAGGCTTCGCTCATTTCTGGTCGAAGCCTTTTGAAAATTTAGAATGCGAAACTGTTTCCTACCGTCCTCTTCGATAGAAATAGCCGCCGCCGCCGAACAGGAGTAGAAGGACGAGTATTACAATAATCAGTGTAGTTGTATCCATTAGTCAGGTCTCCTTTTGCTCTTAATACTGTGCGCGACTGTACCGCCTGGCGGCGGGGAATGCAAGACGCCCGCGTATCACACGAACAATCGCAGACACGAAGCCGAAGCGAGCGCGACCAGGCGGTCTCACATTTCGGCGCGCTGATATATTGAAAACTATTGCCCAACTCCGGTCGGCATACGCGCATCATAGACCCCTTTATAAAACAGATATGAGCACCCTATTAGGATTAGAAGAAGAAAAGAGCAGTCAAAACGAAGGTCATGGGCTTGAGCAGAACCGGGACGAACTAGAGAGCCGCGTGAAAAGCGGCGCGAACTGGTTTTACTGGATCGCCGGCCTCTCGGTGATCAATTCGCTTATCTATATTTTCGGCTCGGACGTTGCATTTCTCGCCGGTCTCGGTCTGACGCAACTTGCCCAGGCATTCGTCGATATGGCGATAGACAATGGCGCCCCATCAGCGCTAAAAGCGGTGTCAGTCGTTTTTAGTTTTGTCCTGGTCGCCATCTTTGGACTATTCGGCTACTACGCTAATAAACGGTTTGCTGCCGTCTTCGTGATCGGGATGGCGCTCTATATTCTGGATGCGTTGCTATTGCTTCTTCTCGGCGTCTTTTTCAGCGCGGCATTTCACGTCTTTGCCCTGTTCTTCATCATTCGCGGATTTCTCGCATGCCGCACTTTGAATGCCTTCGAAGCCGCGCGAGCATTCCAGCCGCCGCCACCGCCCCCGGTTATCTAACTCGTAAATCATCGCCCGAGCGAATAAAGATCGAAGACTCCGGCAAAGCGTGTGCGGAACCGCGTGAGCGCGAGTTTGTCTTTTGGCGGCGATCGCACGCTCGATCTATCACCCTCGGTCGCTGGTTCCGGAGGCGACCCTGTAACGTTCCGTTTAAATGGAAATGCGGCTTCTGATGGCCGTAGTGATCGATCTGATACGAATACCGACCTCGCAATGTAGAAATTCGCGCTGAGTATCCATTCTCAATTGCCCGACGCGCGAATATTCCTTAATATCTAATCAACGCACCTGCCGTCAAAAACGCGCGTCGTCTTAATGGCAATTGAAACCGAAAAAAAATTCCGGCTCGGCCCGAAACGTCTGGATGAGATCACACAAAAGCTTGTCGACCTCGGCGCGACCTATGTCAAGGAAGTGTTCGAGGTCAACTACCAGCATCGCGGCGGCGACATGGACGAGCGCGATGCGACATTGAGGCTCAGGAAGATAGGCGACTTCACCGTGCTCACGTACAAGGAAAAGGTCAAAGGCGACAATGGAGCGAAGCGCAAACTGGAATACGAAACCTCGGTTTCCGATGTCGATGCGACCGAGGCGATCATCGAGCGGCTCGGCTATCGTCTGACGGCCGTTTACGAAAAGCGTCGGAAGTACTGGCAGCTCGGCCCGGCGGAGGTGGTTATCGACGAGTTACCGTTCGGGTTGTACATGGAGATCGAGGGTACGGAAGACGCGATCGAGAAAGCCGCAAAAAAACTTGGACTAAAAGAGGTAGAACTCGAGCCGCGAGGCTATCCGCGTCTGACGATCAAGTACGGCAAAATGAAGGGCGACGTCGCCGAGGCAAAGTTCGAGAGAAGCGGCGGGTAAAAAAAAGGAAAGGCAGAACGCGACAGTAATGGAGCGTGCCCGGTATAAACTAGTGAAATTGCACGCTCACTTGCTGTCGCATTCTGCCTGTCGCCTTTCTTCCGCTGCCTACCCCCCGATATCCTGCCCGACAAAGAACATCTGCGAATCGAAAGGCTCGCCGCCCGGTAGCTTGCGATAAGTTCCGTCGGGGCGCAGCGCGCGTGCGTTTACGTTGTCGCGCAAGTACGCGTCCAGAAGCGAGTCTTTTAAATACGCTTTGATCACGGGATCCAGGATCGGCAGAACCACTTCGACTCGACGATCGAGATTCCGCTGCATCCAATCGGCGCTTCCGATATAGACTTCCTCGTTCTCCTCGTCCCCGCCATTCGCAAAATACATGACGCGGCTGTGTTCCAGGAAGCGGCCGACGACCGAACGCACTCGAATGTTCGACGATAAACCTTTCACGCCGGGCCGCAGGCTGCAAATTCCCCGGACGATCAGATCAATGTCGACGCCGGCCTGCGATGCGGCGTATAGCTCTTCGATCAGCTCGGTATCCGTAATGCTGTTTGCCTTAACAATTATCCGGGCTGGTTTTCCGGCAAGCATGTTTCGCTTTTCGCGCCGGATCAGTTCGACCAGCTTTTCGCGCAAGTTCAGCGGCGCGACAAGCAGTTGATGATACTTTGTCTGCTGCGAGTAACCGGTGAGAAAGTTGAAAAGACTCGTCGCGTCTGCGCCGATCTCTTCGGAAGCGGTCAGCAAACCTACATCCGTGTACTGCCGCGAAGTAACCGGGTTGTAATTCCCGGTCGCGATATGAACGTACCGGACAAGTTTTTCCTTTTCACGACGCACCACAAGCATGACCTTTGAATGCGTCTTCAACGTGCTTATGCCGTAGACGACGTGCACGCCCTCGTTCTCCAGTCGTCGCGCCCATTCGATATTCATCTCTTCGTCGAACCGCGCCTTTAGCTCAACGAGCGCCGTTACCTGCTTGCCGCGCTGGCTGGCGCGTATCAGCGAATTCACGACGGGCGAATCTTTCCCTGTTCGATACAAACATATCTTGATCGCCTGGACGTGTGCGTCCTCGGCCGCCTCACCGACGAAATCCGTGAGAGCCGAGTACGCGGTGTACGGGTGATGCAGCAGAACATCGCGTTTTTTTAGAACTTCGAAAACGTTCTTCGTTTCCGAAAACACCGCGGGATGAACCAGCGGTATCGGCCTGTCCTTCAACTCGGGCCGCTCAAGCGCGTAAAGCTGCATCAGATCGGGGATGTCTACAAAACCGTCGATGCGGTAGATATCCTGATCTTCAAGCCCGATGCCGCGGGCAAGGACATTGAGCATCTTGTCCGGCATTTCGGCCGCAACCTCGAGCCGCACCGGAAAGCGAAACCGGCGCCGCTGCAGCTCGCGTTCGAGGGTCCGCATCAGATCGCCGGCCTCGTCTTCACGAAGCTCGATGTCCGCGTCACGGGTCACGCGAAACAAAAACCCCTCGCTCGTCTTCATGTTCGGGAACAGATGATGGGCGTTTGCGGCTATAACTTCTTCGAGCAATGTGTACCGGCTCTTCTTGTCGTTTATCGGAATAAGACGCGGCACCGTCGGCGGCAGCTTGATGCGCGTGAAGCGTTTCTGCTTGAACAGATGTTTTAGATTGTTGTGGGTGAAGTTCCGGTTCGGCTCGATGAACAACCCGACGTTCAGACTAAGGTTCGATATATACGGGAACGGGTGACTCGAGTCGACGGACTGCGGCGTCAGTATCGGAAAAAGATTATCGCGAAAATATCTGTCGAGCTTTTTCTTGTCCTTCGCGTCGAGCGATTTGTAAGGCTCGACCGTGATCCCCGCCGTCGCAAGTTCCGGCAAGACGACCTCGTGAAGATAGCCAACCTGTTTCTTTAGCATCGGCCGCAGACGCTTTCCGATCTCTCTTAATTGCTCTGCCGCGCTCAAACCGTCCAGCGAAAGTTCGCTGACGCCCTCTTCGATCTGCTCCTTCAGACCGGAAATGCGGATCATGAAAAACTCGTCGAGGTTGGTGGAAAAAATAGAAAGGAATTTCAGACGTTCGAGTACCGGCAGGTGCTCATCCATCGCCTCTTCCAGTACGCGTCGGTCGAATTCGAGCCAGCTAACCTCGCGATTGAACAGCGTCGAGCCATCGAAGATATCGGCCGAGATGGATTCGTGAATTGATTCGGATTGTTTCGAAGACTTGTTCTCGGCGTGACTCATAACAGGGAGGTTAATTATATGGATGGCGGAGGATATTACAAAGCTATGTCGGGAGCGGCCACCATTAAATAAATGGTACGGCAATGGTACGGCAGGCCTCCAGAACCTTCATCCTACGGACGTATCGTCACCTTGGTGCCGACTGGTAAGACGCTGAATAACTCTTCGATATCTTCGTTTTTCATGGCCATGCATCCCCAGGTCCAATCGCTGGCGACACCGCCGCCGTGAATAAAGATCTCGCCGCCGAGAGCTGTTTTTTGCGGAGGCATTTCCTTGTTCTTAATAGCCGCGACGATCGCATCGTGTTCGGCTTTTGAGATCAGGCCATCCGCAAGCCCGCGCCTCGCGTCGTCCGTCGATGGATAACTGAGACCGAGGCTGAGATGAAATCGGCTCTCGGGATTTTTCGTGAATATAAAAAACTCGCCCTCCGGTGTTCGTCCGTCGCCCTCCGCCAGCTTGTCTCCGGTTGGAGCAAACCCCAGCACGACCGGGTACGTTATGACCACCTTATCGCCATCGTAAACCTCAAGAACGCGCTCTTTCTTTTTGATCACGACGCCTGGATCTTTCATTGATGGGAGCTTCGTTGTCGCTAGTTCGCTGCTGCTGTTTCGAGCGGCGTTACGTTTTTCCATATCCTGCATTCGCGACGGTACCAAAACAAACGCGGCAACGCCGGCGGCGGCTACAACCAATAGGATAGCGCTGTACTTTTTATTTGATCTCATGTGTTACTTATTCGAAGCAGCAACTGCCCCTGCACGTTCCAACATCTTCTTCTGCTCAGCAAACTTTGACTGCTTTCGCCAAAACTCCGCGAGACGTTTGTAACGATCGGCCATCGGATATTTCATCGCCCACGCGATCTTGGCCGTGCATTCCGGACAAGTGTCGAGCGGATAACGATCTGTTTCTTCGAGATGATTGGTGCCCGACATCAAGCACTCGTATTTGGTGCAATGCCGCATAGAAAACATGTGCCCTGTTTCGTGCATCGCGATCTTTAGTGTACGTGAGATAAACAGATCCTTGTTCGCCGGTTCGCCATTATCCTTTTCGAGGCGCCACAACGACCACACGCCGACCCTTTTTTCCAGGCTCGCTTGTCCGAAAACATAATTCCACGTCTCGCCCGGGTAAAGATCATTACTTGTAAGACAGATAAGAGCCGCCGCATCGTCCGGCAGCATCTTAGGCAGAACGTCATCGATGAAATAGCTGGTCCGGATCTGGCGGTTGTTCGGATACTGCGTTCTCGTCATATCGTCGGGAACATTGCCGATGGCGCGTTCCTCTCGGAGTACAACGGGCAAATTGTAAAATGCCCGCATGTACTCCGCCGTCAGCTTTATTGCTTGTCTCTGCGCCGGCGTAAACTTCCCGATCGGCTGAATGTAGATCGTCTTGCGCTCGGCGGTGGGGAGAGTAGGGCTCGACCTTAGGTACTCATCAAATGTTTCGCCGTTTTCCGGATGCGCCTCGAGCCAGTCGCCTTCACGAGCGGTCATAGGTGTGAAAAACCGTCCCAGTGACTCCCTTGTCTTGATCAATTCGGCCGATCGCTCATCGAGTGCGGGCGCCACCGCTGAATTTGAAACGCTCGCCTCAGGCGAACCGCAAGCGATCAGCAGAAGGGACAGCAGCAATGTGACCGCGGACTTCATTGGAGGATTAGACCCGGGCTATTGGAATATGCTCCGTCCGCCTGATCTCGATCTGCCGTGGTTCATCACCGTCGCCGCTGATCGAGACGCGGTAGACGGTTCTGTCGAATGCGAACCGGCCTAGCCGCTCGGCCCACTCGACGATGACGATCGCCGTTTCATTCTCAAGGATCTCGTTAAGCCCGACCGAGAAGGCGGTGTCCTCATCCGTGCCGGTTCGCCACAGGTCAATGTGATAAGTGTCGAACCGTTCCGCCTTGTAAAGATTCACGAGTGCGAAGCTGGGACTCGTGACCTCGTCGATATCATAACCGATCGCGCTTAGAATTCCTTTTGTGAACAGGGTCTTGCCGGCACCAAGGCCGCCCGTGAGCAGGACTACCTCGCCCCCCGACAGCCGGGAGCCGAGCTGCTCGCCGAACACGAAGGTCTCGCCGGCCGATCCGGAAATGACATATTTCGGCTCAGGCATCGAATTGTTCGAAGACCTCGGCTAAAGCTTCGGCAACATCGGAGGCAGTCATCACTCGCTTGCCGAATTTTTTCGCGGCGACGTCGCCGGCAAGACCGGCGAGGTAGACAGCAGCTACAACCGTTTCGAAGATATCCATCTTTGCTCTGGCGGCCTGCGCGACAAAGCCAGCAAGGATTCCCATTAGCGTGTCGCCGTTGCCAGCTTTGCCAAGTCCTGAATTTCCGGTCGGGTTGATAACGACGCGACCGTCAGGGTCCGCCATCAAAACGCGTTCGCCCTTCAGCACCAAAATAACTTTGTGTTCCCGGGCAAAATCGCGTGCGACACCGACGCGATCTTTCAAACCATCTGTGTCCGTTACACCCGAGAGCTTTTGAAACTCGCCCGCATGCGGCGTCAATATCAGCGGCAGCTCGTCCGAACCCGAAAGAGCTAGCGGTGCCAGAGTATTCAAACCGTCGGCGTCGACAATGACCGGTGTCGTTCGACCTTCGACGACCCGGCGAACGAGCGATCGTGTCGACTCGTCCGTCGAACCGAGGCCGCTGCCGATCGCGACAACGTCAACGTTCGCCGCAAATTCTTTAATTTGATCGAACGCCTTTTCCGACACCGCACCGCCGGCGGTTTCGACGAGTCCGCGCACCATTAGCTCCGGTGCGACCCTCGATACGATCGAATCTCTCGACGACTCCGGCGTGGCAACCGTCACCAGGCCGACACCCGAACGTATCGCGGAATTGCCGCACAATACAGCCGCACCGCTGTAATCTGCCGAGCCCGCGATGATCAGCGCGTGGCCGCGCTTGTTTTTGTACGAGTCGTTTGTAAAGCGAGTTTGGGTGAGCCAGCGAGCCGCGTCTTGCTCCTCAGCAAGAAAGGTTCGAGAAGCCGCTTCATTCACGAGACTGCAAGGCGTTCCGATATGGGCGACAAACAATTCGCCATTGCAGTTCGACGCCGGCGGCAGTACGTTCGCGAGCTTTGGTGCGGTGAACGTAACCGTCAGATGCGCTCGGGGATTCGCGCCGAGACGCTCGGCCCGGTCCGAACATAATCCGGAAGGAACGTCGAGCGAAACGACGAGCGTTTCTGATGCGCAGTCGTCATCTGCAAACGCATCGATGAAGGCGGCGACCTGTTCGTAAACGCCATCCAGCGGACGCGTCAGGCCGGTACCGAACAACGCATCGACGATAACGTCAGGGTCGTCACTATGAAAGTTGAGGCTGTCGTAATCGAGCCAGTCCTCGAGGCCGGTGATCTCCTCAAACGCGAGATCGGATTGCGAAAGCTCGAACCCTTCGTCCTCGGTGATCCTTTTCAAAATATCGAAATTCGTGCAGGCCTCGTCTTTTGTGTCCTCCGTGAGACCGAAAAGACACACCTCGACGTCGGCACCCTGCTGCCAGAGAATACGGCCGAGGGCGGCGCCGTCGCCGCCGTTATTTCCCTTTCCACACAAGATAAGAACCGATTGGCCTTCAACCGACCCCCCCAGCTTCTCGACAATAACGTTACTCGCCGCGTGCGCCGCATTCTCCATCAGCAGCAGCGGCGGAATGCCGTAACGCTCTGTGGTAAGGCGGTCGATCTCGCGCATCTCTTCCGCGGTCACTATCTTCTGCATGTTTTTAAGTTGCCACAATCGGCTGAAAATAAAAAGCGCTTTGCACGAGCCCAGGAAGACAGACGAAAAAACCGCACTTAGTTGAAATGCGGTTTGCGTACTTTGAACTTTAAGATTGTGAATAGATTTCGACGGCTAAGGGGACATTAAAATGTCTGCCACTGTACTTGATCACCGTTTATTTCCGTTCAATTAATAGAAAGGTTTATTCGGCGCTCGATTCCACAAATCTCGTAAGGTTATGGCCGACGCGGACACGATTCTCAGCCCCGGGGCCGCGCTCCTAGTTCATTCAGGTGCCTTGTGAGTTCGTCCGGGTCGACCGGTTTTACCAGATGGTAATTAAAGCCCGCATCCCTCGATCTTCGTCTATCTTCCTCCTGGCCCCAACCGGTCAAAGCGATCAGTACAACATCTTCACCCCATGTTTCCTGCCTTATTCTCTGAGCCGCCTCGTACCCGTTCAATTTCGGCAGACCGATGTCAAGCAGTACAACCTCAGGCCGGAATGAGGCCGCCGTCTCGACCGCTGCGATACCGTCATGAACCATTTTGACCTCGTGGCCAAACATTTCGAGCAGCAGCGACAAAGATTCAGCCGAATCTACATTGTCATCGACAACCAGGACGCGCAATCCCGCGACCGCCCGCGAAGTTTCGGGTTGGATCGGCTCCACAGGCAGAGCGTCCGATCTGCTCAGAACAGGAAGCCGTATTACGAATTCGGAACCATGGCTGAGACCTTTGCTAAACGCCTGGGCACTGCCGCCATGTTTTTCGGTAAGGTTCTTCACCAGCGTGAGGCCGATACCCAATCCGCTTACCCTTCGCTCGAGCGACGTGTCAGCCTGTACAAACATATCGAAAATGTACGGCAACTGTTCCGGTTCGATGCCGATACCTGTATCGCGGATCTTTATGACCGCCTCGTCTTCGCCGCCTTCGACGGTGACTTCGATCCGCCCGCCTCGGTCGGTGAATTTGCAGCTGTTATTAAGGAGATTTCCGATGGCCTGCATCAAACGCGTGGGATCGCCCTGAAGAAGTATCGATGTCTCGGGCTTATTGACCGAGAGCTCGACACCGCCTTCATTGCAGGAGGGGCGGGCGGCTTCAACGGCATCGCCGATGATGCGAATCAGATCCACCTTCTCACGCCGCAGATCGATCTTTCCACGGCTTATCCTGCTTACGTCCAGAAGATCATCTACCAGGCGAACCAACTGACCGAGCTGGCGTTCCATCATGTCCAGAGAAGCGACGCGGT
>JBKKAS010000316.1:0-1786 GCA_046714595.1 Pyrinomonadaceae bacterium
TTGTTGAAGGTCGGAGCCGATTTTGGCCGTTGCCGACGCGGGCACACGCGCACGCGATAGTTCAGCTCGTCGCGTTGCCGGTGATGCGGTAAATAATGTACCGGCATCGATCGCAAAGGTTCCGGTACTTGGGCGCTGTGAGACCATGCTCGCTGCCACCGCAAATACCACGACAAAAGATGCTGCCGCGAAATTTAAAAGTTTTCCCATTTGTGACCGGGCAGATCCCGCGACGCTCGCGGCCGGGTACAAATCGGTCCTTTACGCAGCGATAACGTAAATGCAATATCGCGCCTCGAACCGAACGACCATTCGCGTCCTACGGAATCCTCGAAATTAATTTCATGGTGGAAACACGTAATACCAGGGAACTTCCACTAAACGGCGGGCACAAATAGGCAAAGTTGATAACGGACGCTTTATGGGTGAGAATCTTGTCTATGCCGGCAAACGAAGATCTGAATGAAAAGCTGCGGCGCCTGATCGAAACGGTTGATATCGCAAATTTATTGACCGAGCCTCTAACGAAATCAATTCGCGATATTCTCGAGGTTTCGGCAGGTGAATTAGGTGCACGTGAGGCGTCTGTCCTGATACGTGACGGTGCCGAGGGTGATTTGAGATTTCTTTCGGCGACGGGCGAAGTCGCCCCCAAACTTCTGAACTTAAAAGTCCCGGCCGGGAAGGGGATCGCGGGTTTTGTAATGTCATCCGGGCAGCCGATGGCGGTTTCGGACGTCGGCGAAGAGGCCAGTTTTTACGCCGAGGTCGACAAGGAAACCGGCTATTCCACCGAGATGATCCTTGCAACTCCGCTTCGGCATAACGATGAAATGATCGGCGTGCTCGAATACATCAACCGTCCGGGCGAACCCCCGCACCAGCCTTTTACACCGGACGAGATGGACAAGGCGGCGCTTTTCGCAGACGCGATCGCTTCGTTGGTCAATGCATATGAATCGGCAAAACTATTTCGCGATCTCGGTGAAAAGATCGTCGGTACCGACGAAACCCTGGACGTCGGCGCGGTCCGCGAGTGGCTGAGCGGTCTGCGGAGCTCTGCCGAACATCGAGAGATGATGGACCTCGCGATCCTCATTCGCGAGATCGCAGGCCGTGGGGAGCGCGAACGCGCGTTGTGCAGGGAAGTGCTCGAGTCGGTCTTGCGATATTCCAAGCGTCAGGACGACACGAGTTTTCTTAATCTGTAATCCAGCATTCGATGCTGGTTCGCAAAACATTTGTTTAAACATTTGAGCTACCTGATATCCCTCGCGAGCGATCGCTACAACCTATGGCAACGGCTCCCAATCTCGAATCGAACCTCTTCGCCGATACGGCCGCTTTTTTTTCGCTGGATAGCGGATGGAGGTCGGCCGCCGGTAACGGTGTAAGCGTCGCGATAGTCGACAGCGGCATCGATACTTCGCATCCGGATCTTGAGGGGAAAATTGTCGAATCGGTGGAGGCTCGCCTCGACGGCAAGCGCGTCGTATTTGACCAGTCAGCGGCTGGGGATTCGGCCGGGCACGGAACGGCGTGCGCGGGGATCGTTACTCGCATTGCGCCGGAAGCGGAAATATACAGCATTAAGGTACTTGGTGCCGGCGGCCTCGGTGACGGCCAGGCCTTTCTTGCCGGTCTCGAATATGCTATCAACAGGCGTTACCGAATTATCAATCTCAGCCTTGGGACAACCAAGCCACAATTCTTTGCTCCGCTGCACGATCTGCTCGACCGCGCGTATCAGGCCGGTTGCGTCGTCGTTGCGGCTGCAAATAATCTT
>JBKKAS010000317.1:0-8334 GCA_046714595.1 Pyrinomonadaceae bacterium
TCAGCAGCTCTACCTCGTATCCTTTATGAATCGTCCGATTGGAACACTCCCGGCGATTTGTATGTTCAGAAAGCAACGGCCGACTGGCACTCACCTGCGGAACGAACTCTCAGATTAACCAAATCAATACCGGAACGATTTGCCTCGATCAAATGGACCGAACCTAAATTCATCGAAATCCCCTCACGGGACGGCAAGAAGATTCCCGCGAAGATCTATCTGCCCGCAGGCTTCAACGCGAAAGCAAAACAAAAATATCCAATGGTGATCTTCGTACATGGTGCAGGGTACCTGCAGAACGTCATCAACGGCTGGAACAACTACTATCGGGAGTTCATGTTCAATGACCTGCTGGCGAAGAAAGGTTACGTCGTTTTGGACATCGATTATCGCGGATCGGCCGGTTACGGACGCAATTGGCGAACGGATGTTTACGATTTTCTCGGCGGTAAGGATTACGACGATCACATCGACTCGATCGATCACATGGTCCAGAACTACAATGTGAATCCCGCAAAGGTCGGAGTATACGGCGGAAGCTACGGCGGGTTTATGGCCGCCATGCTCGCGATGCGAGCGCCGGACAAGATCGCGGCAGCGGCGGCATTACGTCCCGTGTTCGACTGGAAGAATTACTACGCCTCGTCGCCCGGATACACCGCGCAGCGGCTCGGTTTTCCTGATAAGAATCCCGAAGCGTACAAACGCAGCTCTCCGATCACCTATGCCGACAAACTGGAGCGACCTTTGTTGATCCTGCACGGCATGGCGGATGACAACGTGCACGTTCAGGATTCTGTCCAGTTGATGGAAAAGCTGATCCGTCTCGGTAAGACGCAATACTTCGAGGCGATGCTCTATCCTTCCGAAAACCACGGATTTGTGCGTCCCGAAAGCTGGACCGACGAATACGAGCGTATTTTGGCTTTCTTTGAAAAGCATCTAAAATGAGCTTTCACCGCCGAGACGCGGAGATACAGAGAAATCATTTAGTGCGAAGCAGTAAAAGTTCTTCCTCCGCGTCTCGGCGTCTCGGCGGTTAACTCTTTATGAGAATTCTAGTCACCGGCGGTGCCGGGTTCATCGGCTCGCATCTGTGCGAACGGCTTTTGTCAGAAGGCAACGAGGTCATCTGTCTCGACAATTTTTTTACCGGACGAAAGCAGAACATCGCACACCTGCTCGACGACAAGAGATTCGAACTCGTCCGCCACGATGTGACCGAACCGATCTTGCTCGAGGTCGATCAGATCTACAATCTCGCCTGCCCCGCGTCGCCTGTCCATTACCAGTACAATCCGGTGAAGACGGTCAAGACGAGCGTGATGGGAATGATCAACATGCTCGGGATGGCGAAACGCGTGCGCGCCCGGATCCTGCAGGCGTCGACCTCCGAAGTTTATGGCGATCCGCTGATACATCCGCAGACGGAAGATTACTTCGGCAACGTCAATCCGATCGGTCTGCGGAGCTGTTACGACGAGGGCAAGCGAGTCGCCGAGACATTGATGATGGACTACAATCGCCAGAACGGAGTCGATACGCGGATCGTCCGGATCTTTAACACGTACGGCGAGCGTATGCTCGAAAACGACGGCCGCGTGGTTTCCAATTTTGTAGTGCAGGCACTTCGCGGACAGGAACTGACGGTTTACGGCGACGGCTCGCAGACGCGCTCGTTCTGTTATGTCAGCGATCTGGTCGACGGGATCATTCGATTAATGAATGCCGAAGGCGACGACATACACCTGCCGGTGAACATCGGCAATCCGGGCGAGTTCACGATGAACGAACTGGCGAACGAGGTCGGTAAGTGCACCGGCCGCGAGATCAAAATAAAATATTTGCCACTGCCGCAAGACGATCCGAAACAACGTCAGCCGAATATCGAACGCGCGAAGACTCTCCTTGGATGGGGACCGAAAGTTCCGTTGGCAGAAGGTTTGAAGAAAACCGTTGGGTATTTTGCGGACGTCATCAATACGGCGTCGCCAAAGGCGACCAACATTAAAGCCTAGGGTGCGGCGAAGCTGCCCATAGACCATAGCCAGACGTGAAACGTCTGGGTTTCGACAAATCTGTGTCCCGCACTGAAGGTGCGGGAGAAAAATCTGTCGCCCTTTCAGGGCGAGAATCGCGTTTTTCGCAATCCAGACGTTTCACGTCTGGCTATGTTCTGCTCGCCGCTTCGCGGCGATCACGGACGCTGCTAATTTATTATGAAAATTCTTATCACCGGTGGGGCCGGCTTCGTTGGAAGCCATCTCGCCGACAAACTTATCGGCCAGGGACACGAGATCACCGTCATCGACGATCTTTCAACCGGGCGCTATTCGAACGTCGCGCACCTCGAAGACACCGAACGTTTTCGTCTGATCATCGACACCGTCCTGAACGAAAAGTTGATGGAGGAACTGATCCGCGAAACGGACCGTGTGTATCACATGGCGAGCGCGGTCGGCGTGAAACTAATTATGGAGAGCCCCGTTCGGACGATCGAGACGATCTTTCGCGGCACTGATGTAGTCCTCGGCTTCTGTTCACGATATCGCAAACGCGTTTTGATCCCGAGCACGTCCGAAGTTTACGGAAAAGGAGCTTCGATACCGTTTAAGGAGGACGACGATCTTCTAACGGGTGCGACCGACAAGCATCGCTGGGCGTACGCTTGTGCGAAAACTCTGGACGAGTTTCTCGCACTTGCTCATTTCAAAGAGACTCGGCTGCCGGTGGTAGTTGTTAGACTTTTCAACACCGTCGGCCCTCGGCAGACGGGCCAATACGGAATGGTCGTGCCCCGCTTCGTGCACGCCGCGATCAGGAATGAGCCGATCCAGGTTCACGGAGACGGAACGCAGTCGCGATGTTTCGGACACGTTGCCGATATTGTCGAGGCGCTATCCAAACTACTCGAATCGCCCGAGTGTTTCGGGCAGGTGATCAATCTGGGAAACAGCGAGGAATCTTCCATTAAAGAACTGGCCGATAAAGCCATCGCGCTTACCGGAAGCAGCAGCGAGATCCATTTTGTGCCGTACGAAGAAGCATACGGCGAAGGGTTTGAAGACATGCGCCGGCGCGTTCCGAGTCTCGAAAAGGCCAAACGTTTGATCGGCTATCAGCCAACCCGCAGCCTCGATGACATCATCAATGATGTAGCCAGCGAGTTCAGGAGCGAGAATGCGGCCGCTGCCTAACGCCGATGACCACTAAAATTTTTTCTAGTCTGCTTGGGATCCTTCTGCTTACCGTTGTCTGTCTGGTGCCGCCGGCATTGGCGCAGAACGGCGGTGTGAAGGGTAAGGTCCGCAATAATAAGGGCGGTTCCATTGCTGGGGCGACCGTCACGGCTCGCCGGAACGGTAAAGACGTGAGGTCGGTAACGTCGGATGCAAAAGGAAATTTTTTGATGCAGGGCCTGGTCGCCGGAACTTACAACATCGTGTTTGACGCCAGCGGGTACGCAACAGGCGTTAAGTCAGGCGTTGCCGTCAATGACCACAGCGTTCGGGATCTTGGCGATCGACTGATCTTGTCCGTCGATCAGGGAACGCAGGTCATCGTACGAGGCAGCGTCTTTTTCCGCGAAGGCACAAGCATCACCGCCGCGAAGGTCGAGATCCAGAGATTGAACGACGACGGATCGCTGAAAAGCCTGGGCAGTACCTACACCAACGTCAGTGGTGAATTCACGTTTCGACCGCCTCCGGGTACGACGAAAGTTCGAATCACGGCAAAGTATAAGGGAGTGGCAGGTTCAAAGGATATTTCAGAGATCCTTAACGCTGGTATTTATCGGACGGCTATTACGTTGGATATTTCAAGAAGCGAAAAGTAACAAAAATTAAAAAGTGGAAGGGTGAAAAGAATGCGGGCTTTTTCACCTTGTCATTTTTAAACTTTAGTTTATCGTTTCCGAGATCTCTTCAGCGGGCTGTGACGCATTGATAGTTCCCGAGTCCGTCACGATCAGCGGAAATTCCTCCAATATAATCGTATCGGCGAGCGTCTGTACCCAGTACGTTCCCGCGCTCGGAAAAACGACGTTCACAAAGAAACTTACATTGTCGGTAAATCCGCCGGGTGCAAGGTCGATAGATGTTGGCTGCGATGTGACCACCAGGTTCGCCTTATCGGGAGCCAGGATCCGCACTTCGGTCTGATGATTACCCTCGCCGCGCCAGTGATTGATCACCGCAAATTTAATAAGCGAAACCGGTAGCCGCTCGACCATGATGTTCTGGAAAATTCCCATGAGCGAGATCTTGTTGCCCATTTCGATCCGAACGTCGTCGCAGAGAAGCGTGTAAATAAGTTTTAAGCTTTCAGTTTGCATTTGGTTTCACGGTAAGGGGAGAAACGCGAGTGTGAACGAACGTGCTTCAACCATATTTACCGGCACGCTCCTTAACAGTCGTGTTTCTGCCCGAACATCGTCGGCGCGTCGGCTAATGTGTTTACGATATCTTCCCGCATCCTTCTCCTGATTTCGCTGTACTTCGATTTTTACTTTTCCCTGACCTGAGGTCAAGAGTATACTGGTCTTAGATCTCAGATTTTGGATTTTGGATTTACGCGACAAGTACATCGGAGACAGCGTTCTCTTTAAATCCGAAATCGAAAATCTAAAATCCAGAATCGGACGATGTTGCTTTACGTTCTTATCGGGTTATGTTTATCTCTCGCCGGCGTTGCCGGACTGCAGTTGATGTATATGTTTTACCTCGACCGCATCGACAACGAACGGAAGAAGCGCGTACACGAGCTCGAGATCGAATGTCGTCGATTGTCTAGCAAGCTTACGGAAGCAAAACGCGAGCTCGCGGCAAAAGAGGAATTACTAGCAGTCGCCTATCCGGAATTTGAAGATGAAGAAGCCTGGGCCGATCTGATCGACGAGCGATAACTCAATCGCGAAATGTAACTACCGTTGAGCCGGCACCCGGGCCAAATTCATCGCCCGACTTAAACCCCTTCACGAAATCTGTTTCCCGCAAAACGCCTCGGACTATCTCGCGCTGAACGCCGATCCCCCTTCCGTGAATTATCCTGACGATCGAATAGCCCGCCTTGCGCGCTTCTTCGAGATAAGCGGTCGTCACCGCCTTTACGTCTTTTGGTGAGAAAGAGTGTAGGTCGATCGAGTCTGTTATCTCGATATCGACCGGTTCGGGAAATGGATTGTCCAGATTCTCGGGTGTCAGTTGGTTCGTTGATCGTGGCTCGTTCACTATTCACTATTCACGATTCACTATTCATTACTTTCCCTTCGCCTGTTGATATTGCCCGATGTCTTCAGGGGGCGTTATTTTTACCCGGCTCTTGTCTCTAAAAACAACAAATCGCTTTTCGTCCATCCGGCCCTCGCTGTTTCGGAGCTGAATGATAAAGGTCTTGTTATCACCCTGGCCCTCGACCTTCAGCGGGAGCTGACCCCAAACGTCACCGCTCGAACGCCAGACCGTGTAGTAACTCTGGTCATACTTGTCGAAAGCAAGGACGAGGATGCCGTCGAAATCCGGTTCGACACCATCGATCGCTTTGACCTGATTCGACCGGCTAAGAACTACCCAATTCCCGGGCGCCGACATTTTATCGGTCGACACGGTTCTGCTTTCCATGTCCGTGTCCAATCTTTGCCAGGTAACGAATTTCCTGTTGTTGTGCTGATAAAAAACGAGATCCGACGGAACCTGCAATTCGACCTGACGGCCAAACAACCAACCGGCCGGCGCCGGTGAAACGGAAGGATCGAGCCGCACCTGATACCAAATATCGTATTTTTCGTCGAGCTTCTCAGGCTCGCCTTCCTCTTTTGCCGCCTCGATCTCTTCGTTTCGTGTTCGCTTGGCCTGCTTCTTCTCACCTTTCGCTGCGTCGTCCACATCGGCGACTTCCTGTTTGGGAACGTACTTCCAATCCATGATGTCGAATGCTGAGCCGTTGCCGAGCTTGAACAGCACATTCTCCGCACTCATATCCGGTGCAAGACGAAGGTTCGAAGCGGCACGGAGCTGTCCGGACGCCTGGGGCGACAGATCCTTGAACTCCTCCGCAAGCTTTCTGGATTTTTCAAGAACGTCGTTCGTAATCACATTCTGTGCCTCGATCCAGCCTTCGGTCTTCGCTTCATCCCGCGCCGCGACTCGATACCAAAGCACTTTCTCGAATTCGACCTGGTCGATCACGTCGAGGCGTTCCCCGCGTTTTACTTCCAGCAGATCGGCCGCTACGACCGCGTATGACGTGCGGATCTGCGCGGTTTTGGCGATGACCGTCGCCGTGTCCGAGAGGCCGACGATGGTCGAGACACCGCTCACCGCTTGATCGAGGAAGCCACAACCCGGCAGTGTCACTACGGACGTGATAAGGGAGATAGTTAAAAATATTTTGATCTTCATTTCGAATTCGGAGAGAGCTGTCGCCAATTATTATAGCCCAACTTATCGAGCAGCGTCCGTTCCCGGCCGTTGAGTTTCTCGTTTACGCGAAGTGTAGTGATCGGCCCATTGTCGATGTCGGTGATACCCGCCGCGGCAAGCTCGGCGGTCCAATCGATCTTCCCGGCTCCGCTCACATACTTCTCTACGATGGGTACGAGTTCGGGGTTCGATCTTAACAATCCCAGGACCGCAGTATTTGCGTCCGATGCTGCATTCGGCTTGCGATGCTTTTCGAATAAGTCCCTCACCAAATTTTCGACCGAGCGTTTTCCGCGCGACTTCTGCAGCATCGCCAGATCGCAAAGGAACGCAACAAGCATCCCCCGCGCGTAAACCTGTGTGTTCGCTCCGCTGAAGCGGGTCGCCGACGCCTGTATCAAAGACATGCTTTGCGACTGTGCGCTGTCGATCGAGTGCGCGCGAGATAGCGTGTCGAGAAAATCTTCAAACCGAATACGATTCAAACCAACCGCGAGTTTTAACGACTGATACAACGCAAAGCCCTCATAAAACCAATCGTAGTTGCCGGTCAGGTTGACGCCGTTTGGAATCCATAGATGAAACAGCTCATGCCGTAATTGCTCATGCAGACGCTGAAGCGACTGTGTTTTGAACGGCATGTCGGAGGAGATGATCGTGACGTTGTTACCGCGAGTCTCTGCCTCCCAACTTCCCGGCGAAGCTGATACCGGAAACTTCGTGAGCGTAACGCTGACAGATCCGTAAACTGAACGGCCCAGCAGTCGCTCATATTCTCCGTGCACTTGCCTAACCATATCGGCGGCTTCGGCGTCGGTGAAATGCCACTCGCCCGACAAAATGAGTTTGATCGTGGGGGCGGCATGAATCTCCCGTTCCCGCCAGTGCTTACCAATAACAAAAACCGACTCTGTCGAAGCACCCGCAAACCAGCCATCCGCGGCGGATAACCCGGGCAAAGGCGTCACTGATCCATCAGGAAGTTTGTCGACCGATAACGACCAACCCTCGGGAAGTCGTAGATTCAACAGTGCATGATCATTCGCTGTTTCGATCCGGGGCCATAGGTCCCTCATCATCAGAAGTCCGATCTCACCGGATATCCAGGACGCATGGGCAGATGCCCTCCGGTCCGCGACTGGAGAAAGGTCTATGACATACGACCAACTTCTAATTTCGTCTTCGGCAAGATACTCGCCTTCCGACAACTCCTGAAAACCCATCTGCTTTCCGTCGTAGTTGCTAAATTGGACCTGCAATGGGCGTCGCCCGGTCAGATGCGACAACGAGAACGCTTTTCTGAATTCCGGACGACGTCTTTCGGTGAATCTGCCGGAGACGTGCGCCATCGGTTTGCCATCTATGTAGACTACGCGGACACTTACCGTAAGATATGGCGGCGTCGGGTCCCTGATGCCCGCACCGGCCGATATCTGGAGGGCCGACGTTAGTAGACTAACCAAGCAAAAGTACCGGAAGGGTTTTGACATCGAAATTGACTCGGAACTAAACTAGTTGCTTGCTCGTTGGCGTTTCTAGACTCTTCTGAGGATAGATAATTTTATGAGTCTTATCAAAATAATAATTTACGCCCTCGTATTCGTACTGAGCTTGCTGTTTTTGGGACGCTTCTTTCTTTAGAAGCGTTGCTGCAAACATGTGGCTGCCCGTGCTGCGAATTGGTAGGCAGCGATTTATATCGATCTAAATGAGCGGTCGTCTCCGGCCGCTCTTCGTTTTTAGCGACCCGGTCGCTATCGCTGCCGCTTCTGACAATTATGACCGAACTGAGAAAGATACGGCGTGCTCTAATCAGTCTTTCCGACAAGACCGGCGCCGTCGAATTTGCAACAAGCCTTGCAGAACTTGGGATCGAGATCATCTCTACGGGTGGAACCGCAAAGGCTCTGCG
>JBKKAS010000318.1:0-4349 GCA_046714595.1 Pyrinomonadaceae bacterium
GGCGTTGGTCCCTCCGCTGTCGCGGAAACTTGAGCTTCACCCTCTGCCTCTGTCTGAGCCTCGGCCGACGCTGTTTCAGGATCATTTGCCGCGGCTTCGGATCCGGCCTCCGATGTCGCTTCAATGCTCTCGGTCGATTCACTCACCGCTTCGCTCTTGGCGTCTGTCGTCTCGGTTGGTTCCGCAGGAGTCTCAGTTGATTCAGCCGATGCCTCAGCCGCTTCAGCAGAAACCGCTTCCTCCGCGGCACCGTCGGTGGAGGTATTCGCAGCGTCCTCAACCGTAGTCTCGGCTGGCGCATCGGGAAGTTCTTCGACAGCCGTTTGTGTTTCCGCGGCGGGAACGTCGCTATCCGGTTCCGCGACTCCGGGACTCGCCGCTTCCTCAGCGGCTGCAGCCTCACGAGCAGCCGTCTCCTCGTATTCACGACGGGCCTTCTCTTTCTTCTCTCGCTTCGCTGCGTCCTTTTCTTCCTTCGAAACCTCGGCAGCTTTCGGCTCTTCCTCGGCTCCACCCTTAACAAGATTTGCAAGTTCGCCGAGACTGGCCATGCCGCCTTTCGCTTCGCTTGAGAATTGTCGTGTATCGGCGACCGGTTCGTCACTCTTGCCGACCGCCCGAGCGGAAAGGCCGATCTTCTGATCGTCAGACTCGATCCTCAGAATTTTGAAATCCATTTCCTGATCAAGCTGCACGACATCTTCGGGTCGCTCAACTCGTTCGTCGGCAAGTTCCGAGATGTGACACAGACCTTCGAGTCCCTCGCCAAGCTCGACGAAAACTCCAAAGCTGGTGAAGCGTGTAATTTTTCCGCGAACGACGTCGCCCGGCCGGTGGGTCGCCACGAAACCTTCCCACGCACTCGGTGTAAGATCCTTCATCGAGAGCGAGAGCCGTTGGCCGCGAGGATCGATGTTCGTGACGATAGCATCGACCTCCTGGTCTTTCTTGAGAAGTTCTTTAGGATGCTTCAGCTTCTTAGCCCAGGTAATATCGGAAACGTGGACCAGTCCGTCGATGCCTTCTTCAAGCTCGACAAATGCGCCGAAATCAGTCAGGTTACGGACCTTGCCGTGGATCTTGGTTCCGACCGGATAACGGACCGCCACCGTGTCCCAGGGATTGTCCTGAAGCTGCTTCATGCCCAGGCTGATACGCTTGTCCTGCGTATCAACTCCGAGTACCTGCACGTCGACTTCTTCGCCCTTTCGAAACTGCCGTTTCGGATTCGCTCCGCGCTTGGACCACGAAATTTCGGAAACGTGCACGAGGCCCTCGACGCCGGGTTCGAGCTCGACGAAGATGCCGTATTCGGTGACCGACGAAACCTTCCCCTGCACGCGGGAATCGACCGGGTAGACCTCAACGACCGTCGACCACGGATCCGGCTGCAATTGCTTAAATCCAAGCGAAACTTTTTCTTTTTCGCGATCGAGCTTCAGAACCTTGACCTGAAGATGCTCGCCGACTTTGAAACTATCGGCCGGGTTTTGCAGACGTCCCCATGACATGTCGGTGACGTGCAGCAGGCCATCGATGCCGCCGATGTCGACGAACGCTCCGTATTCGGTAAGATTCTTGATCGTTCCCTCGACAACATAGCCGACGTCGATCTGGTTAAGCGTCGCAGCCTTTTGTTCGTTCACCGCGACATCTGTAATGACCTTGCGCGACAAGACGATGTTGTTACGTCTGCGGCTGAACTTAATGATCTTTGCTTCAATATCCTGTCCGATATAGCTGTCGAGACCGCGAATCGGCCGCGAATCAATCTGCGAGCCCGGAAGAAATGCCTCGATACCGTTGATGTCGACCTTAAGCCCGCCCTTCGTCTTATCCACGATCTTGCCGATGACAGCCACATCGTTCTTGTAGGCCTCATCGAGATCGTTCCAAATCTTTCGTGACTTCGCATCCGTACGCGAGAGTTGTGGTGGTGCATCACCTGCATGGATGCTTTTGATCACGACCTCGACGGTGTCGCCAACGTTCAGCGCGTCCTCACCCTCGACGTTTTCTTCGGCTGGAATAATTCCTTCGGATTTGTATCCAAAATCAACCAGGATTCCACGTTCGGAAACACCGACGACCTTGCCTTCGACGAGGTCACCCGCGTGATAAATGGTTTGCTCCTGCTCGAACTGCTCGAGTATTGCTCCGAAGTCGATCTCGCCGCTTTTTTCTTCGACAACCTCTTCGACCGGGGCTCGGGGTTTCGCTACGCGCCGAGGTTCGGTACGTTCGACCGGCGCGGGTTGCGGTTGAGGGGCGGACTCGGTCGAAGCCTCAGCCGTGGGCTGAGGCTCAGGGGCGGACTCAGCAGGAGCTTCCGCCGCGGATAACACCGCGGAGTCAACCGGAGTTTCGGTGACCCTATCAACTGTGTCTGTAGTGGCTGCTTCTGTACTAACCGGAGCCTGCGCCTCCGCGGGCTGCTCTTGTTTGTTTGTTTCCACAACTGGAGTCTCGCCGGTTGTCGATCCTTCAGTCTCATTGTTAACGTCGTTTTGCATTTACTGTGTTGAACTTCCTTAAAAGAATTGAATTGTCGTCCGGATCGTCCGGTCGACGCCCAAAGCCCGCTGCATAACAGGTCGTGCCAATTATTCGCGCCGTTGATAGTCGCAGAAGAGTCGGCGAATGAAAGGGAAAAAGTCGATGGCGCCCGGTTCCCAGTCCCCGTTTTCTTGCCCGGATAACACTAAAATTTACACGTCAGGCGCTGTAAGTGTCAAGGTTTAACCCCGAAAAATCCTTAATCAATCTACATTTAACGGCTTTCACCCGTCCTTCGTCCGCTCAAAGGATAAAAAAAAGAGACAGCCTTTTCAGACTGTCTCGGAGTTGAAGTACAAAACAAGAAAATTACATCCGTGAGATCAGATTGCTAAGGTTCCCGACGCCGCCGACCTTTTCCATTTCTTCCTTGGCCATAGCCGAGGTGTTTTGGATGCCTGCCAGACGCAGCCGGAACTCATCGGGGTTTGTCGCTCCGCGTAATGCTTCTTCGAGCGTGATCATACCGGATTGGTATAGATAGAACAGCGATTGGTCGAACGTCTGCATACCGTATTGCGACGTTCCCGCGGCGATGACGTCGCGGATCGAGGCCGTCTTTTCTTCGTGCAGAATGTAGTCGCGAATAAGCGGTGTCGAGATCAAAACCTCCACGGCGGGAACGCGGCTTCCGGTTTTCACCGACTTCATGAGACGTTGCGAAACCACTGCCTTGAGTAACCCGGCAAGCTGGATCCTGACCGATTTTTGCTGATATGGGGGAAAGGCCGAAATTATTCGCGTTAGTGTTTCCTGGGCGTCAAGCGTATGAAGCGTCGACAGCACGAGGTGACCCGTCTCGGCCGCGACAAGCGCCGTCTCAATCGTTTCTAGATCACGCATTTCGCCAACCAGTATCACGTCCGGGTCCTGACGCAGGCTGCCGCGGAGAGCCTCCGCGAACGAACGCGTATCGACATCGACTTCACGCTGAGTGATAAACGATTCCTTATCCTTGTGGAGGAACTCGATGGGGTCCTCAATGGTAACTATGTGGCAGTTTCGTTTTTCGTTGATATGGTCGACGATGGCTGCGAGCGTCGTCGATTTACCCGAACCGGTTGTCCCGGTCACGAGGATCAAACCACGATTCTCATCGGCGATCGTATCCAACACCGGCGGAAGCCCGAGCTGGTCGAAGCTCCGTATCTCATCAGAGATCACACGAGCTACGATACCGATCGAGTTACGCTGCTGAAAAATATTTACACGAAAGCGTCCGAGTCCGGACACGCCGTATCCGATATCGACCTCGTACACTTCTTTGAAATGCTGCTTCTGCCGGTTAGACATCATCGAGAATGCCATTTCGAGCGTCTCGTCCTGATTCAATTTCGCCGCGCCTGCTAGCGGTTTTAGTTCGCCGTTGATACGAATGACCGGCGTCGAGCCGGCGCGCAAGTGAAGGTCGGAAGAGCCGAAGCTCATCGCCATGCGCAAAAGATCGTCGATTCTGGTGAGCATAAATTCGGGAAAGGCAGCAAGCCGGGTGCGATGAAAAATTCTTGGCAGTTAGTGAAAGGAATTTGGCGAAGATGAATATGCCAAACGTCAAATAAAGTTTAGCGGTTCGCGTCGAGCAGCGTCAATCAATTTTTTATTTTGAATGCATGTGTCCGGTCAGATTGACCGAGAGGACGAGTCTCGAGTCTCAAGTCTCAAGTCCCAAGTCGCTTGACTGGGACCTGAGACTAGAGACTAGAGACTAGGACTAGGGACTAGGGACCAGGGACTAGGGCCTCACGTCTGTCTGCGCGCTATAGTGTTCGGCGATGAACGACAAACGTCACATG
>JBKKAS010000319.1:0-2863 GCA_046714595.1 Pyrinomonadaceae bacterium
TTGAGCTATGAGCGCGGTTGTGTTGTTCGATGGGGTTTGCAATTTCTGCGACAGCTCGGTGAATTTTATTATCGAACGCGACCGCGACGGATATTTCAAATTTGCACCTCTCCAGATGGAGACGGGACGTGCCCTCGCAGCCGAATACGGTCTTGCGTCGGAGACAGCCATGGATCCGGCAAAGGATATCGATGTGATACCGATCGACTCGGTGATCCTGATCGAAGACGGTGAGGTTTACACGCATTCGACGGCGGCCCTGCGTATCGTCCGCCGGCTTGGCGGGTTTTGGTCCTGGCTCTATGCGCTCGTGGTCGTGCCAAAACCAGTGAGAGATTTTTTCTATAAGGTATTTGCGAGGTATCGCTATCGGATCTTTGGCAAGAAGGACCAGTGCATGCTTCCGTCGCCGAGCGTGCGGGCACGATTTTTAGATTGATGCAGAGGGCCACGCGCGTAAGCAAGGGTGGAGAGCGCGAGTTGAACGATTATGAAAGCAATCTGGAACGGACAAACATTAGCCGAAAGCGACGACACGGTCGTCATTGAAGGCAATCACTATTTTCCGAAAGACTCTATCGACACCGAGTTTTTCCAGCCGAGCGAGAAGCACACCGTATGCGGCTGGAAAGGCACGGCCAATTATTATGATGTGGTCGTCGACGGTGAGACGAACGCTGACGCGGCGTGGTATTACCCGGAAACGAAACCCGAGGCCAAGGAGATCGAGGGTTACGTAGCGTTCTGGAAAGGCGTTGAAGTTACCGAATGAATTCTCTGCGTCCTCTGCGATCTCTGCGTGAACCTCTTCTCACGCAGAGATCGCAAAGGACGCTAAGAAGAAAATATGAGTTACTCACTCGAGACACTTGAATACTCAAAACTGCTTGAGCTTGTCAGCCGCCAGGCCCAGACGCCGATGGGCGAGTCGCGGTTTGCGGATCTGCGCCCAATGACGAGTCGCCAGGAACTTCAGCGTTGTCTCGCCTCCATTTCCGAAACGATTTTGCTGAACGAAGAGAAGCAGGTCAGATGGTCGTTCAGCGGTTTAGAAGATCCTTCGGACGCGGTCGCGATATTGAAGATCCAGAACGCGACGCTCGAACCAGGTTTGATGCTTGAGGTTTCCCGCGTATGCAGTCAAGCACTGTTCGCTCGCTCGTCGATCCAGCCCGAGAAAGACTCCGCACCGACACTTTGGCAAACAGTCGAGCCGATCTCGCCGACACTGCTTGCGGTCATTCAGAACATCAACAAGAAGGTTCTGCCGGGCGGCGAGCTCGACGATTCCGCTTCACCCGAACTCGCCCGGCTGCGGCGCGAGATCAGCAACCAGCGGCAGAGATTGACGAAATCTCTCGAAGCGTTGATGCGGGGCTCGGGTGACGCGATCCAGGACGCGATCGTCACCGTTCGTAACGATCGCTTCGTGATTCCGGTGAAAGCCGATTTCCGCGGCAAGGTCGGCGGTGTCGCTCACGGATTCTCGTCGAGCGGGCAGACGGTTTTCGTCGAGCCGCTTGAAGCCATCGAGGCAAACAACGAACTGCAGAATTTAAAAGGTAAGGAGGAGCGCGAGGTCGCCCGAATCTTGTTCGAACTTACCGAGGAGCTTCGCGTGCAGCTGCCGGCGGTCGAGACCGCTGTCGACGCAGTCGGCGAACTCGACTTCGTCAAAGCGAAAGTGGAATTCGCGCGGAAGTTTGCGGCCGTCGTCGCCGAGATCTCGGATGATGAAACGCTCGAGCTGGTCGACGCAAGACATCCGTTGCTAGAGGAAAGCCTTCGGCAACAAGGGTCAGTACCACCTGCGGTAGCGGGTGGGTCGTCCGAGCATCCCGGGCTAGAAGAAAAACCTGGAACCACGAAACGACACGAAACAGCACGAAACAAGAAAAACCCGGGAAATTCGCAATCCGCAATCCGCGATCCGCAATTGGAAATCGTTCCGTCGAGCTTCACGCTCACGAAGAACAAGTCCGTGATGATCATCTCCGGCGCGAATGCCGGCGGAAAGACCGTCGTGTTGAAAACAGCGGGGCTCCTCAGCCTGATGGCGATCTCGGGCTTGCCCGTTCCCGCCACGTCGGCTCGAGTTCCCTTCTATGCATCGGTCCTCGCCGACATCGGCGATCACCAGTCGCTCGCCGCGAATCTCTCGACGTTCTCATCGCACATGTCGAACATCGCCCGGATGATGCTCGATTGCCGCGCGCCGTCGCTCGTGCTGCTCGACGAAGCCGGTACCGGGACCGATCCTGAGGAAGGTTCGGCCCTCGGTGTCGCGATCGTCGATCATTTTCGGCGCAACTGCGGAGCGCACGTGATAGCCTCGACGCACTACCGCGGGCTGAAGATCTACGCGGCGAATGATGAGAACGTGATCAATGCGTCGGTCGAGTTTGACGAGAAAACTCTGCAGCCGACGTACAAGCTGTTGCTCGGCCTGGCGGGCGCATCCTCGGGCATCCAGATCGCCGGCCGGTTCGGAATCCTGCCGGAGGTGATCGGCAACGCCCGCGAGAATCTCGACATTTCTGCGCAGGACGTCGAGGCGTACTTGATGAAATTGCAGACCGAGACAAAACTCGCGGAAGACCTTCGCATCGCGCTTGAAGAAGAGCGGGAGGCGGTGGCAATGAAGTACGCGAACCTTGACATCGTAGCCGGCAAGAAGGAAAAGGCGCGGCAGAAGGAGTTTGAAAGCAAGCTGACCCGGACGGTGGAGGATTTCGAGCGCCAGTCCGCCGCGTTCATGAAGTCGATCGAAGACAAGGCCCTGAAGAACAAGCTCGACAAGGAGCGGTCCTCACGAAAGGCGGAATTGAATCGGGCCGTTGTCTCGAAGGTTGGTCAAAAGGAA
>JBKKAS010000320.1:0-5188 GCA_046714595.1 Pyrinomonadaceae bacterium
TCGATCGGTGCGATCCAGCGCGGACTGCTGCAATTGGAACAGCAGGGAGCGGCCCAGTTCTTCGGCGAGCCGGCGGTGAAGTTAGAAGATTTCATACAGACGATCGGCGGAAAGGGCGTCTTGAATATTCTGGCAGCCGACGATCTGATCAATTCGCCGAAACTCTACTCGACGTTTTTGCTTTGGCTTTTGTCCGAGCTGTTCGAGATGATGCCCGAGGCCGGTGATCTCGATAAACCAAAACTCGTTTTCTTTTTCGACGAGGCGCATCTGCTGTTCAACGATGCTCCGACCTCGCTGGTGGAAAAGATCGAGCAGGTCGTTCGTTTGATCCGCTCAAAAGGCGTCGGCGTCTACTTCGTTACGCAGAGTCCGGCCGATATCCCGGACAAAGTTCTCGCACAGCTCGGCAATCGCGTCCAACATGCGCTTCGCGCCTACACGCCAAAGGAACAGCAAGCGGTGAGCGTCGCCGCGAAAAGCTTTCGCGAGAATCCTTCGGTCGATACCGTGAAAGCGATCACCGAGCTTGGCGTCGGTGAAGTGCTGATCTCGACGCTCGACGAAAAAGGCGTACCGACGATGGTCGATCGCGCGTTCGTCGTACCGCCTGTCAGCCAGATCGGGCCGGTCACGCCCGATGTTCGCGCCCGGCTCATCAATGATTCGCTCATCGCCGGACAGTACGAACAGGCGTTGGATCGTGAATCGGCGTTCGAGATCTTGTCGAAACGTGCGATGGAGCGTACCGCAGCAGCCGCCGAAGCAAAAGCGGTGACCGACGCGGAGAAAGAGGCGGAGAAGCAAGCCAAGGCTGAACGCGCCGCCGCCCGCGCACCGGACACGCTGGCAGAGTCGATAACAAAAAGCGTCGTTCGATCTGCAAGCAGCAGCATCGGACGTTCGATCGGAACGCAGATAGTCCGCGGGGTGCTTGGCGGCATCTTCGGCGGCGGATCGAAATCGAAGAGTAGTTGGTTCTAGGATTCTCTGCGTCCTCTGCGAGCTCTGCGTGAAAAAGAAAGTTTCTCACGCAAAGCTCGCGGAGGACGCAGAGAGATTGAGTTATGGCAAAAGATCTTCTCCTTATGGTGGGTACCGCGAAAGGACTCTTCATCCTTCGTGGCGCCAACGGCAAATGGTCCGTCGACGGGCCGCACTTCGCCGGTCGCGCGGTTTACTCGGCATTCCTTGACCGGCGAAAGGGCCGTGACGAAATGTGGGCCGGGCCGGTGAGTTGGCACTTCGGCGCCGAGTTGTCGAAAAGCTCGGACATGGGCAAGACCTGGGATGAGCCCGACGAGCGGCGCATCAAGATGCCAAAAACGACAAAGAAGTCGCTCGAGAACATCTGGCAGATCGCGCCCGGGGGTGATGACGACACGATCTATGTCGGTGTTGCGCCGGCCGCCTTGTTTGAATCGCACGACCGCGGAGAAACGTGGTCGCTGAATAAAGGTCTCTGGAATCATCCGCACCGCAAGAAATGGACACCCGGATTTGGCGGACTGTGTCTGCACACGATCGTTACAGACAAGAAAACTCCGGAAGACATCAAGATCGCGATCTCGACCGGTGGCGTTTATCAATCTGCGGATGGCGGCGAGAACTGGAAGGTGACGAACACCGGTGTCAAAGCATATTTTCTGCCGAATCAGTTTCCCGAATTCGGCCAGTGCGTGCACAAGATAGCTCGGCATCCGCGCAAGAAAAACACATACTTTTTACAGAACCATCACGGCGTCTATCGCAGCCGCGATGGTGCGACGACGTGGCAGGAGATCGAAGATGGACTGCCGTCGAATTTCGGTTTCGGGTTGACGGTCAGCGACTCCGGCTCGGTGTTCATCGTCCCGCTTGATTCGGACGGAAAGCGTTACACCGTGGATGGAAAGCTCCGGGTGTATCGCAGCCGCGACGACGGTAAATCGTGGCAGCCCCGTACGAAGGGTTTGCCGCAGAAAAATGCGTACGAAGTTATTTTGCGCGATTCGGTCGCGTCGACCGGCGACAACATCTTCTTCGGAACAAAGAACGGCAAGCTTTTCGGCTCGGCGGACGACGGCGATTCGTGGAAGCTGATCGAAGGCTCGCTGCCGGAGATCTGTAGCGTTAAGGCGTATCGTTTGGTTTAGGATTTCCTCTGCGTCCTCCGCGAGCTCTGCGTGAGAAAATTCGTTTCACGCAGAGGTCGCAGAGGACGCACAGACGGAATGTCATGAGGGTTACGATTTACCTAAGCGGACACTTGAAGAGCTTTACGGCCGGGCAGACCGAGATCGCGCTTGATTCCGATTTTGATTCTATCGCTAACGTTCTTGACTCTCTCTGGAAACGCCATCCGGCACTCCGCGATCGCATCCTCACCGAGCAGGGCGAGATCCGTCAGCACGTGAATGTCTTTCTCGGAAGCGACGATGTGCGGCGAATGGAAGGATTGAAAACCGCCGTCGACTCGAACGAGATCCACATCTTCAACGCCGTCAGCGGTGGATAGCCGCACGTACTCCCCTCCTTGTCTAAGGAGGGGTGGCCGCCGCTTCGGCGGACGGGGTGGTGCTTCACGCCTAAAGGCGTAACTCTTACCTGTATGCTTCTAAAAGACGAAATAATCGACAAGATAAAATCGGGTGAGATCACGCTCATCTTCCGACGCTGGAAAAAACCCGGCGTGAAAACCGGTGGCACACAGATGACGCAGGGCGGTGTGATAGGGATTGACGCCGTCGAGGTTGTTTCCGAAGAAGAGATCACCGACCTGGATGCCCGTGAAGCGGGCTATGCTTCTGCACCGGATCTTGTCGAGTACCTCAACTATCGCGACGATCCGATCTACCGCATCCGAGTTCACTTCGCAGGCGAAGATCCGCGAAAGGCCTTACGCGAGAACGATGACCTAGGCGACGACGAGCTAAATGAAATAATCGGGAAGCTAACGAAGCTTGATGTCGGCAGCAAGCGCGGCGCGTGGACGCAGGAGTATCTTCAGCTTATTCAGGACATGCCGGGCACCTACTCGGGACTTCTTGCCGATTCTCTCGGGCTCGGCATCCCGCAATTCAAACCCTGGGTTCGAAAACTAAAAGCCCTCGGTCTGACCGAGAGTTTGAGTCCCGGCTATCGTTTGTCGCCACGAGGTGAAAAGGTATTGGACGCGCTGCGGCAGCCAAGATAGTAAACTAGGTCGATGAGAGTCCTCCTCACCGGTGCCAATGGCTACATTGGAAAGCGCCTCTTGCCGCTTCTCATCGAGCGGGGCTATGAGGTCGTGTGTGCGGTCAGAGACAAGAATCGATTTCCAAGGGAAGGTTTTTGGAAACATCCGAACGTCACCGTTGTCGAAATAGACTTTTTGACCGACGTTTCCATGATCGGCGATCTAAAGGACATTGATGCGGCTTACTATTTGATCCATTCAATGAGCGACGACGACGGCTCAAGTTTCGAAAAGCTTGAAAAGACCGCCGCCCTGAATTTTGTGAAGCTGATCGACCAGACCTCGGCGAGACAGCTCATCTATCTTGGCGGGATCACGAACGAGGACGAGCTTTCGAAGCACCTGGCGTCGAGGAAGAAGGTGGACGAGTTGCTCCGCACCAGCCGGGTACCGGTCACTTCGCTCAAGGCCGCAATAATCGTCGGTTCGGGCAGCTCCTCCTTCGAGATCATCCGTGATCTCGTCGAAAAGTTGCCTGTGATGATCGCGCCCAAATGGCTAAATACACGAACGCAGCCGATCGCGATCCGAAATGTCCTCGAGTATCTTACAGGCGTGCTGTTTCGCGAGGACACCTACGGCCGATCGCACGACATTGGCGGGCCGGACGTAATGACCTACAAGGAAATGCTGCTTGAGTTTGCCGAAGTGCGTGGGCTGAAGCGTTACGTTTTCACGCTACCGGTATTAACGCCGAAACTCTCGTCATACTGGCTCTATTTCGTCACCAGCACTTCCTTTCGCTTGGCCGTGAATCTCGTGAATAGCATGAAGGTCGAGGTTGTCGCGAAGCCAGACGATCTTCGAGAGAGTCTTGCGATCCGTCCAATTAAATATAAGGATGCGGTTCGCCTCGCTTTTCAGAAGATCGGGCAAAACAGCGTGGTTTCGAGTTGGAAGGATTCGCTCGTTTCGAGCTTTCGGGACAGCTCTTTGCGCGAACATATGGAAGTACCGGTCAACGGTTGCCTTGTGGACGAGCGAATGGTGCCGATTACGACTGACGTCGACCAGGTCGTCGAGAATATTTGGTCGATCGGCGGGAGTCGCGGGTGGTATTACACCAACTGGCTGTGGTCGATACGGGGTGTGATGGATAAGTTGTTCGGCGGCGTCGGACTCCGGCGCGGACGGACGAATGTCAGCACGATCAATGCCGGTGACACGCTCGATTTTTGGCGAGTTTTGGTCGCCGACAAACCAAACAAGCGGTTGCTGCTTTATGCGGAAATGAGGCTTCCTGGCGAAGCGTGGTTGGAGTTTAGGGTCGTACGCAAAGACGATCAGGACTATCTAAAACAAACGGCAACGTTTCGCCCAAAGGGTCTGCTTGGCCGGCTTTATTGGTATTCCGTCTTACCCTTCCACTACTTTGTGTTCCGCGGCATGGCGGGAAATATCATCCGCTACGAAGAGTCGTGAGTCCGATCAATATAGCAAACACGGCTTCCTCGCGATGGCAAACGCCGCCAGTCCTTCGGCCCATTCCGCCTCAATCTCTTTCAGCGACACGCCAGCTTCGATCGCTTTCCTGATCGTGTCCGTGCCGCTGACTACATCGAACGGGTTCTTGTCGAACTCGTACTCGTATGCGTCGCGTTTCCATTCGAATTGGCCGGGGTAAAGATCGTACGCCGCCTTTACCATCGCGACACCGACGACAACGGGCGTAAAGGTTTCGCGATCCGTCACATGTATCTGAACGCCGCCGCACGTTTGACGCGCCCACTTTTGAAATGTCGGCTGGAAATAACATGCGCGGAAAGCGACGCCGGGAAAGTCGTATTCGCGAAGGGCGGCGGCCCATTTGTACGCGTCGATGAACGGTGCGCCGTTGAGCTCAAAAACGCGCGTCGTGCCGCGGCCTTCGGATAATTCTGTGCCTTCGAGATGAACGGTCGCAGGAAAAACGACGCAGGTGTCGACGGTCGGAATATTCGGTGACGGCAGGATCCATGGAAGGCCCGTTTC
>JBKKAS010000321.1:0-16624 GCA_046714595.1 Pyrinomonadaceae bacterium
ACGCGCCTTCGGCTGCTGAACCTTATGCGGGATCGGGAGATCTGCGTCAGTTCTTTTACCGGTGTTCTCGGGCAAAGCCAACCTTTGATATCACGCCACCTCGCATATTTGCGTAACGCCGGAGTGGTCGAGGCACGCCGTGAAGGAAAGTGGATGCACTATGGCATTTCACCCCGGCTGGATGACAATAAGCAGCGACTGTTGTTCGAGCTTTTCAAATGGATGGAGGTTCACGAGGGCTTACGTCTCGACCGCGAGAAATACGAAGAGAGCCATAGCCGTTCCGAAGCGCCCAAAGAATTAAAACCCAAAACAATGCGACCCGTGCTTCGGAAAATGCCGCCGCCACCAGCGCCCGAAAACGAAGTCTATGTCCCGGCCAGCCACAACGAGCTAGAGGACTTTTTACTCTAACTGTACGGACAATTCCGACATCCGCTCTCGCAGCATTGTCCCCTGTCGCGAAGAAACTTTTCCGATAGAACCATCAGGCCGTTCTCAAAAGTGTAATCCACACCTTCCGCAAGTTTCTTACCGTCGCCGGATCCATCTGCCGTTGGCGCAGGCTTTTCGTAGCACGCAAGGAATTCTATGTTTCCTTCGGCTCCCGTTATTGGCGATTCGATCGTTCCAATCACGGACAGCCCGAGACCTTCGGCAAACGCATTTACCTCCTTTACTACCCGTTCGTGCTTCTTCGTTTCGCGCACGATGCCGCCTTTTCCGACTTCACCTCTTCCAACTTCGAATTGAGGCTTTATTAGCACGACGATGCGACCCTCCTCGCGTACCAGGTCGATCAAGTTAGGTAAGATCTTCGTCGCAGAGATGAACGAGACGTCCATCACGATGAGATCGAACGCTCTATTGAAGTCAGCGGGTTGCAGCGACCGCGCGTTAACGTTTTCGCGAACCTCTACTCGAGGATCGTTTCGAAGCTTCCATGCAAGCTGATTGGTACCGACATCTATCGCCATAACCGAGTCGGCTCCGTGCTGCAACAGGCAATCAGTAAAACCCCCCGTCGACGACCCCACGTCGAGGCATGAGTAACCTTCCGGAGAAATGCGAAAGTGATCCAAAGCCGATTCGAGTTTTAGACCTGCGCGGCTTACGTATCGCGACTCGGGACCACTGTCTTTTACACGTATCAGCGAGCCGGGCGGAAACGTCTCCGACGGTTTGTCGACTCGTTTTTCGTCTACGAGGACAACGCCCGCCATTATCATCGCTTGAGCTTTTGTTCTCGACTCGGCGAATCCCTCGTCGATCAACAGCTTATCTATGCGTTCCTTTTTCATCCGGAAAAACAGGTTTGGTTTTAGCGATTCTTATTTTAGTTCCGATTTGATAAACCCGTGCCCGGTGGTATTTTAACCTACACAAGATCCGACTTCGAGGTTATGCAGGAAGCGTCAGGCCTTTCAAAGTTCGCAAAGTTCGCTTGGTTCACTCTAGCGTATAACGTTGTCGTTATTCTGTGGGGCGTGTTCCTTCGGGCGTCCAGGTCCGGCGACGGGTGCGGCCAGCATTGGTTGACATGCCACGGCGAATTGATTCCCTCGGCCCCGGAACTGAAAACCGTGATCGAGTTTTCTCACCGGGTGACGACCGGCCCGGCCTTTCTTTTTGTCCTTATCCTTGTCGTTTGGGCATTCCTGAAATTTGGTAAAGGGCATGCGGCACGCAAGACGGCCGTCATTTCTTTCCTGTTTATCATCAGTGAGGTGCTGGTCGGGGCTGGTTTGGTGCTTACGGGTAATACAGCCGAGACGCTGACGACTGCCAGGCCGTTCTGGGCGATCGGGCACCTGCTGAATACATTTGCATTACTCGCGTTTTTGACGCTGACAGCGTGGTTTGCCAGCGGTGGAAGTCGAATGAAGATCAGTCGCGACCCAAAGGCGCGCAACCTGGTTCTTATTGCAACGATCGGAATACTCCTCGTCAGCACCAGCGGATCGGTCGCCGCGCTCAGCAGCATGCTGTTTCCATCTGGAACCCTTGCGGAGGGAATCTCGAAAGACTTCTCAACCACGTCGAACGTCTTACTGCGGCTTCGTCTAAGCCATCCGATTATGGCGGTTTTGACGAGCGTGTATCTGTTGCTGCTCGCCGGCTGGATGAAGAAAAGGTCCCGAATCCAACCCAGCGTAACCCGCTGGTCGAGCGTCCTGTCGGTGATCGTGCTGATCCAAATTGCGTTCGGTGCCGCAACGCTTCTGATGCTTGCCCCGATCGTGATGCAGGTCGGCCACCTGCTTCTTGCCGATCTTCTCTGGATATCGTTCGTATTGATGGCAGCAAACTTCTTCGCGACCGTCGAGGAGCTCTAAAGATCCTCTCGCCACTTTTTACCCAATGAAACGATCGCTTCAAGCGAGTTCTGCAACTCGACGGTCTTCTTCGCAACCTCTTGATCGTCAGCTTCAGCCGTTACGTATATCGGCGGCCCGAGTATGAAGCGAGCCTTCGTGAACGGCTTCGGGATCTGCATCCGGTCCCAACTCTTTAGACTCCAGAACCGGGCCGATTCAACAATAAACGGCATCATCGGATTTCCGGTCTTCTTGGCTAAAAGCACCGCGCCTTTTTTTGCTTCGTATCGCGGGCCACGCGGACCGTCGACGGTGAACGCCATCGACAGACCGGTCCGCATACATCGGATCATTTCGACAAGGGCTCGTACCCCGCCTCTGGAAGATGACCCGCGAACCGTTCCGTAGCCGAGCCGCTTCAGAAATCGAGCTATATACTCGCCGTCCAGACTCTGCGACGTGATGACGACGATGCCTCGGTGGCGGAGAAAGTAGGTGCCAGCAAAAATGCGGTCGTGCCAGAGGCAATAGATCGGCAGTTCCCCGGCCGCTTCCAAATCTTCGAGGCTCTTTAGTCCTTCCGTTTCCCATCGGATCGTCCATCCGATCAGCCTGATCGCAAGGTAAAAAACGACGTCGGCGGTGCGGACCAACACCCGCTCCCTGAACGTGTATTTTTCCAGCGATTCGAGCTCGTAAACTTTTCCGGTTTCTTTGTGCACGGATAGGAAATAAGTAGCAATTCAGGTTATTATTTGCAACAACGTCAAATCCCTTATCGTAGGGATTTTTTGGCGGCAGCCTTTATATGCAAAGACGAATTCTGATCATTGACGACCATGATGACCTCGCAAGTGCCCTCGACGAGGTCTTTACCGGAATAGGCCATTCCGTCGTTGCATTAAATAATCGGCCGGACGCACTAGAAGCGATCGACGTTGAACAGTTTGATCTTGTTATCACCGACCTGGACATCCAGTCATTGACGATCTCTCCGAACCAAAACGGCCACACCGCTTCACCGCCCGAGATCGATCCTCAACATATCAAGGCTTTTAAGGTCTCTGCCGCAAATTTCCGGCGAGACGAATTCAACGAATCTGAGCTTAAAGACATCGTCGCCACCGTGCTGGATTATAAGATCCGCCATGTGGATAACAAGGAATTCGTACAAGACCTTCTTGAGCATATCGAGTTCGAAGTCCCAAGCGCATTGTCGCTGATGCACATCGTGCTCGAATACCTGATAAAACGGGTCGAGATGCTGGGCGTTGTTAAATCGGAGCAGTCGAATTTGTTTGTCGCGCTCGATGAAGCGTTTGTGAACGCTGTAAAGCACGGAAATAAATTCGACGCGACAAAGCTCGTCCGCATCATTGCCGAGGTCTCGAAACAGGAAGCCCGATTTACCATCGAGGACGAGGGCGAAGGATTTGACATCAATGCGATCCCCGATCCGCTTGATCCGGCCAATCTTTTTAAAGCGTCGGGCCGTGGCGTCCTTTTTATCTACAACATAATGGACGAGGTGAAGTACAACGAGCGCGGCAACCGGCTTACCATGATCAAGCGTTCGGATCGAGAGGCGAATACCTGATCTGCTGCTTGCTGGCTCGTTGCGTCCGTGCCGGCCTTTCCTAGCCACCGAACAAGAAGAATAAGAACCGGAAGTCGAGATTCATCTCGTTCATCTTCCTCCGTGGTTCGTTTTTCTTGAGCCCGCGAACAAGACCAAAATCAAATGGTGACATTTTCTACCGACCCGCCCGCCTGCTTGATTGCCTCATCTTTGTTCTTTAGACTTTTAGATAGATGAAGATAACGATCGGTCAGATCAATTCGACCAACGGCGACCTAGCGGGAAACGTTAAAAAGATCGTCGCGGCGATCGAAAAAGCGAGGGCCGACGGTTCCGATCTTATCGTGTTCCCGGAACTTATCACCCACGGCTACACCTCGCAGGACTGGTTTCAGGATCCTGACATCATCGAGCACTCGCTCGATCCGCTCAAGGAAATAATTCCCGCCACACGCGGGATCACCGCTGTCATCGGCACGATCCGTCCGAACGATGACAATGACGGACGGCGCCTGTACAACTGTGCAGCGGTTATTCACGATGGCCAACTAGTCGGCTTTGCTGATAAAACACTTCTTCCCGAATACGACGTCTTCGACGATCCGCGGTACTTCGAGCCGAGCGATAAACGACGGTTGTTCGAAGTTAACGGCGTGAAACTCGGTGTCGTGGTATGCGAGGATTTTTGGAATGACAAAACGTTTTGGAAAGATCGGCTATACGCGTCCGATCCGGCCGACGAGGTCATCGAGATGGGTGCCGATCTGGTCGTTTCGATCAACGCTTCGCCCTACAACAAAGGAAAAATAAAACTGCGTTGCGATATGGTCGCGCACCGGGCCAAGGCGCAAAACGTGCCGATCGTTTTCGTTAATCTGATCGGCGGAAACGATGGGATCGTCTTTGACGGAGCGAGTCTCGTAGCCGACAGCGAGGGCGACATAATCCTGCAGGCAGTCGCGTTCGAGGAATTTGTCGAGACGGTCGAGCTCGATGTCGGGAAGCCAGACGCTCGGGGAATTACCGGCGACGAATGCGAATCGATCAAACAGGCATTGGTTCTCGGCATCCGCGATTACGCGCGAAAGAATGGATTCGAAAAGGTCGTGCTTGGATTGTCCGGCGGGATCGATTCATCGCTCGTCGCGGCGCTTGCCGCTGAAGCGCTCGGTCCCGAAAATCTTTTGTGCGTGATGATGCCTTCGCCGTTTTCGTCTGAAGGCAGCATTACCGATTCCGAAGCGCTTGTTAAGAACCTCGGATGCGAGAGCAGGATCGAGCCGATCTCTGACACGTTCGAGATCCTGCTTCGGCAGATGAAACTCGATAAGCCGACGAAGGGCGGCGAGAGTATAGCGGCTGAGAACATGCAGTCGCGTCTTCGGGGCGTCATTCTGATGGCCATCTCGAATGCCGAAGGACGGCTTTTGCTTTCGACTGGAAACAAGAGCGAGCTGGCCGTCGGCTACTGCACACTTTACGGTGATACGAATGGCGGGCTCGCCGTACTCGGCGACGTTTTGAAAACCGAAGTCTGGCAGATCGCGCGTCACGTCAACGAGTCGGCCGGTCGCGAGATAATTCTCAACAAGATCATCGACAAGAAACCGTCGGCCGAGCTCGCTCCGAACCAGTTCGACCAGGACAGCCTTCCCCCGTACGAGCTGATGGATCCGATCCTCGAGTCGTACTTCGAACGTAAGCTCGCGCCCGCCGAGATCATCGCCGAAGGAAATGCCGCGTCACTCGTCTATTCAGTTCTCAACAAGGTAGAAAACCCGGCGAACGAATTCAAGCGACAACAACTCCCGCCGTCGATCATCATCTCGAAAAACGCGATCGGCGTGGGCCGCCGCCGTCCTATCACGCACAAGTACCGTCGAGCATCCAATTGATCGCCCGACCGGGACTCACGCAGGTGGTGAGGCGAGTACGCGGATTCCAAGATCGGAACCTACCACTAGGAGTACGAAGATGCCGCTTCTCGCAGATCCGCCTCCGATATGTGATCGTCGCCAGATTCGAGATCGAATAGGCTGCAAGAATTTCGACATAACTCCGTTCATTTGACCAACAGCACAACGCTGAAGGATAAGGACGGAGTTTTTATGTCGAGATTTGATAGCCCACTCAGCAGCCTGGCGATCGCAAGCCCCTGTTCGGCCGACTGGAACGAGATGTATGGCGACGGGCGAAAGCGCTTTTGCCGGGATTGCAAACTGAACGTCTACAACTTGTCGGGAATGACCCGCTATGACGCCGAAAACTTGCTGCGGCTTTCCGAAGGCAGATTGTGTGTTCGCTATTTTCTACGAGCGGACGGCACGATACTGACAGAGGATTGTCCGGTGGGTTGGGCGAAGATCAAACAGCGTGTTTCCGTAATTGCGACGGCTGCATTCTCTATGATCGTTAGTCTGTTCGGAAGCCTGTTCGTTGTTTCTCTTTTCAGTCGAAGAGTGGAGGTCGTCGGACAGATCCCGATCACCCGATCTACATCGAAACCCAGGACAGTACCTCTTATGGGCGTGATCGCGATGCCGTCACCGACGCCTACACAAAAGCGGACTCCAAGCGGCGAATTCGAGATGGTCCTGGGAAGACCGGAACGCTTCTAGGCTTTGACACCACGCGGAGTCCGGACATGTGATGTACGAATCCAAGTCTTCCGACGCACTGAAAGTGCGGCCAGAACATAGCCAGACGAGAAACGTCTGGAGCAACCGGTCAATGCCCTTCGCACTGAAGGTGCGACAGATATCATTTCTACCGCACCTTCAGTGCGGATTGGCGCTCGCAACGATTTCCAGACGTTTCACGTCTGGCTATATTCTTTCGGCGGCAGGCCGCCGATCTCCAAATTGCAAATCAAAAAAGCCGCCTCATATCGAGACGGCCTGCTGCTTCGATGGCGAAACAGAGCGGTTACTTCTTCACATAATAACCCTGTCGGGCACGCACTCGGCGATTAGCAGGATTCTGAAGACCAACCGAAAGCTTTACAAATTTATTTACCGGAAACTCGGATTCGGAATAGTACTGGACAAGGTATTGGGCCCGGAGATCATTCGCCAGCTGCTTGAAGATCCGCTCGAGTGTTGCCTCGTTCCTCTTCATGTTGCTCGCGTTCTGAAGCGAGTCCTTTGTAGTAGTCGGAACAAAGCTCGGGAGGAAAAACGTACCGCCGGTTTCATTGGCGAACTTTTCCATTCCGGCTTGCGCCCGCATGCTGATCTTATTCAATTTGATCGAGGTCCCGCCCGGATTGATCACATAAAAAACCGTGTCCGCGTCCTGAAGCTCACGCGAGATTTTTGTCTGAGCGTTTTTGTGAGCATTGTCGGTCGTCGCTGCAAGCTGATTTCTTTTTTCGGCGGTAAGCCTGTTGACGTCGACGTCCCGATACGTAGCTTTCTCTGCGTCTCGCACGAGGTCGCTCCAGTTATCTTCGCCGTCCGTAATGGCTACGATGACCCGGAGACTCTTTGCGGGAGCATTTTGCCGAAGGTACCTTGCGGCAGCCGCTGCGGTATCGTAGAACGCCGTAAACTTTCCCGACGGAACGACCGCCCGGAGCCGCTCAGCCGCTAGAACGGCATTTTCGCTTCGAAGCACCGACGACGGTTTATCACCTATCAAGAAGATCGTCGCACGATCGTCGGGTTTCATCACCGTCTGCAAAAACTGACCGGCCGCCTTTTTCTCAAACTCAAAAAGAGGATTCACACTTCCCGAGACATCTATCAGAAGCGCGATCTCGAGCGGCACAGTCTCGGCATTGCCGACACTGTCGATCACCTGAGGCCGGTTCTCCTCGGACACACGAAAGTCTTCGGCCTTCAATCCCAGCACGGGTTCGCCCGCCGAATTAGTCACAGATACCGGGACGACCACAAGCCGCGAGTCGACCTTGTACACTTGGTCATCTTCGCTGATCGGCGGTGTCGGTTTAGGCGTCTGTGCAGTGACGTTGACCGTTAGAAAAACTAAAAATGATAACGAGACAAAACGTAGGGTGGTGAAGAATCTCATAATAAAACGCAGAACGTGGCCGCTCGCTTACAGAGTTAGAGGGCAAAAGAGCGAAAAAGGTTTTCACCCAATTCACTCTTATGCCCTCGCTTTAGGAGAAACTATTCTTCGTTGTCCGTTGCGATCGGACGTACTTCAACGTTCTGGTTGATGCCGCGGCTTACAAGAAGCTTGACCTCAACGCGTCGATTCTGTTCACGACCTTCGCGGGTCGTGTTATCGGCAACAGCCTGAAGCTCACCGAAACCGTACGACTGACCGATACGTCGGAGCGGAACATTGTGTGTCTCGACAAGGTAGTCAATGACTGCCTGTGCGCGACGCTGGCTAAGAGCCTTGTTGTGCGCCGTGCCGCCTTCTGCCGATGCAAAGCCGGTGATCTCGATCACATAACCTTTCATCGTCGTGGCTGCCGTCGCGACTTCATCCAGCGAAGCCTTTCCTTCCGGCGAGAGACGCCAACTGTTTACACGAAAGTTCACCGTCGCGGTCGATTGGACAACGTAGTCGTCCATCGCCGTGATACGCGTGTTCGTAGCGTTCACACCTTCAATAGCAGCGTCGGCTGTATCCTGAGCGGCCCTGGCACCACCACGAGCGGCGTTCGAGATCGCCATCAGCTCATCGATCTGACCGGAAACGCGCTGAGCGTTCTCTTCGGCTGCAGTCAAACGAGCTTCAGCGGGCGTCACTCGGCTGTCAATAGACTGAGCGACGCGAAAATCATCTTCGTCGAAACGAACCTTTGTGGCCGCCAGATTTCCCGTGCTGTCACCACGTCCCTCGACTTCAAGGAACAGCCCGCGAACGATCTGGTTGCCGGCAATCCTGTCACCACCGCCGAAGAAGCCACCCTTGGTCTTAATGCTGGCTTGGGGCGTTACAACCACGCGAGTGTCGACGCCTGTCGTGTCGCGAACGATGAACGTGCTGTCGTCATCTTTTGAAACGACGGCACCCTTGATCTTATATTTTTGGCCGCTCGTCAATGAGCGGATCTGCGCATCCTGCGCGAGAACGGCGGAAGCGCCAACGAGAATTGCCAAAAGCAAACCTGATAGTTTTTTGAACATAATTTGAACTCCTTGAAGAAACAACCTGTCTTATATCATTCGAAGGCTTGTCATCGGTTTGGGTACAAGAGGGAGGAACGACTAAAAAATTCTAATCTTGAAAGCGTATATCTGAATATTGTTCCCGGTTTATGCCGATGAGCGCCTTGTACTTGGTGAAAAACAAACAACTCCTGTGCCATGTGGGCAGTCGGATCACAAGCTAATGCAAACGAAAGCTAGGTAAACACGGAGGATTTAAATATTTTGATCCCGCAGGCGCCATGTCTTTTATCTGTACACTTTTTGCCTCGCGCAAATTCCGTGATCTGATTTAATGCAAAGCCTGGAACGCAGAATACACGAACGGCGACACATTTTGAAGTCTCACGTCCCAGAGTCCCAAGTCTCAGGCTTGAACTATTCAACCTACTAATGACCAATGACTAATGACTTAGGATCCGAAGCTGCCGTTCTCGAGAAACTCCTTCATGTAAGAAAGGAATCTCTCAGCGTCAGCACCGTCAACGACGCGGTGATCGTAGGTGAGGGCGAAGAACGCCATATGGCGGATCGCGATGTAATCGTCGCCGTCGGGTGACGTGAAAACTTTAGGACGCTTTTCGATCGTGCCGACGCAAAGTATCGCAACTTGCGGCTGATTGATGATCGGCGTTCCAAACAATCCGCCGAACACGCCGGGATTGGTGATCGTGAATGTACCGCCGGTCACTTCGTCCGGATTTAGCTTCTTCATTCGGGCGCGGTCGGCGAGATCGTTTGCGGCAATTGCGAGAGCGGAAAGCGAAAGCGTGTCCGCCTTTTTGATCACCGGCACGATCAGTCCCCAATCGAGCGCGACGGCGATCCCGAGATTGATATCGCCCTTGTAGACAATGTTGTCGCCATCGACCTGTGAGTTTACGATCGGAAATTTGCGGATCGCGGCAATGACCGCCTGAAAGATAAACGGCATGTAGGTGAGTTTGGTGCCGTAGCGCGACCCGAACTCATCCTTGTTCTTCTCGCGAAAACGCGCGACGTTCGTCATGTCGATCTCGTAAACACTTGTGACGTGCGCCGAAGTCTGTTTCGAGAATGTCATGTGCTCGGCAATCTTTTTTCGCATCACCGACATTTTCTCGACACGATCTTCGCCGGAAGCCGTGATCGGTGTCGGAGTGTATTCGATCTTCTGCTTCGGAGCCGGTGCAGAGATCGTCGGCGCGAGCGGGGCGTCTTTTCGCAGCAGGTCCTGCGGACGCAAAGCAGCTCCGGTTTCAATGAACGACATTATGTCATTCTTGGTCACCCGCCCGCTCAGGCCCGAGCCATCGATCCGAGAAATATCGATGCCGTGCTCTTTCGCGATATTGCGGACGAGCGGACTCGACTTCGTGCGACGAAGCTCATCAACGTCGGTCGACTTACTGCCGTTTCCCGAACTCGCCTTTTCGTATTGCGGAGTGCGGATTGCGGATTGCGGATTTGCGGTTGCGGCGGCCGCCTTTGCTTCGACGGGCGCTTCCTGCTTTTGACTTGGGACTTGGGACTTGGGACTTGGGACTGAGGCTCCGCCTTCTGCTCCTACTAGCGCAAGTACAGCGCCAACTTCAACAGTCTCGCCTTCTTGAACTTTTATCTCGAGCAGCTTTCCAGCCGCCGGCGACGGAACTTCGGCGTCGACCTTATCCGTCGAGATCTCCAGCAAGGGCTCATCCTTCTCTATCGTGTCGCCAACAGCTTTAAGCCATTTTGAAACTGTGCCTTCGGTAATGGATTCGCCCATCTGCGGCATGACAATCGGCGTAGCTAGCGATTTTGGATTTTGGATTTCGGATTTTGGATATTCGGAAGGTGCTGCCTTTGTAGATGCGGCTTCAGCCTTTTCAGTGTCGGTCGTCAAAATCTCGGGCGTTGGCGGTTGGGACGCCGCCTGACTTGGGACCTGGGACTTGAGACTTGGGACTTGCGCTTCGCCTTCCGCCTTCTGCCCACCGCCTACTGCCTGCTCGCCCTCCGCTCCGATGACCGCAAGCGTCGTTCCGACCTCGACCGTTTCGCCTTCCTGATGGCGTATCTCGAGCATGGTGCCGGCTGACGGACTGGGAACTTCGGCATCGACCTTATCGGTTGAGATCTCGAGGATCGGCTCGTCTTTTTCAATCTTATCGCCGACAGCTTTTAACCATTTCGACACCGTACCCTCGGTAATCGACTCGCCCATCTGCGGCATCACGACTTCTACGCTCATATGCACTCCGAACAGTCCAAATTCAAAGGATTAGAATACCCGATTCGGCGGGAAAACGGTAAATGGTTAGTGGTGAGTGATGAATGGTACACAAGGATTTTTCAAGACGTGGTAGTCCAAGAAAATCTGATTCTTCATAACTAACACCCCGCCTCGCAAAACTCGGCACCCCTCCTAAACAAGGAGGGGAGCTTTATGCTCAATTAAGAAAGATTTTTGCGTATCGTTACGGCGATCTCGTTCAAGCCCGCTACCGATTTGCCGATCGTGATCGAATCGCCGTTGGACTTCACGATCATGAGGCCGGATTTGGAATCCGCAGTGACGGACTTGATCTCATCCCAGCTAGAGGTAAATTTGCGATATGTAATGCCGTTCACAAAAATGGAGACCGAGGTTCGTTTCTGGATCACCCAGCCGATCAGCGTGAAGATATAGACGACGGAAAAAGCAGTCGAAAGGACAAAATATCCGATCGACTGCTGCGTGTAAAAAATGAGCAGCGTTCCCATGAAGAACACGAACGACAACCCGGCGATGATCGCAGCCCGCTGTAAATAGACTGGCGACGTGCCGTGCACGCGGACGATTGTTCCGAGATCTTTTCGCTGCCGAGCTGTCATTAACAAATCCGGCCAGTCTTTGGGTCACGCGGGCGAAGCCAAACCACGAAACACACTAAACACACGAACGATTCTATAGACTCGCTAGACCCGCGCCCGCGTCGGATCGATGATCGCCTTGACCTCGGAGATGCGATTGGCAGGAAAGCCGCTCTCTTTAGCATGCTGCTCGATCAACGCCTCGCTCGGTGCGGTGTAGACGCAATAGATCTTGTCGCCCGTAACATAACTGTGGATCCATTGAATCTCGTTCCCGAGTCCGTCAAGCACGCTGCAAGATTTTGAGGACGCTCCACTCAGATCCTCGGCCGACATATTTCCCGCTCCGGGAATATCACGTTCGATCACATATTTTGGCATAAACAATTCTCCTTTAATCTGACGGTCTCTTTCGTTCCTATCCTTATCTTGTTCTTCTTTTTCCTCTTATTCTGTGGTTCATTTGTCGTTAACCACCGAATAAGAGAAGAAGAAGAACGATTTTTATCATTCACGGTTCAACGCGCTCGTCTCATCCTCGGTTTCGTCCTCGAATAATTGACCGACCGGCGTCCGCGGCGGCGGGAGTGATTCGGCGTGCTGTGCCAGATCTTTTTGAAGCTGCTCAGCCGCGGCCTGGCCGCGTTCGAAGTCGTCGCGAACGAGCTTCAGCGTCAGCTTCCCGTCGCTGTTCGGAAGTTCGGCGAGCTTCGTAAACGACTTCGTACGGATCACGATCTTAGCGCCGCGTTTGAAAATTCCTTTTCGGAATTTAACGTCGAGAATTTCGTCTTTCGCGAGTCGGACCTCTTTTACCCCGTCACCGATCAGCCCGAATAATTTCGATTCGAATTCCAGAACGACGCCCGCGCCCGAGAACTTCGCGACGCCGTTGACCTGCGTCAGCCCATGAGCGCTTTCGGTCTTGAATGGAACGGTCGTAAAACCTTGCATCTGTAAATCTCTAGTCTCTAGTCCCAAGTCTCAGAAGTCTCGTGTAGGCCGTCCCCGTCCTTGGGACTTTTGGGACTTGGGACCAGGGACTTACGTCCCACGTCCCCATCTAACGAAGAACTTTCCGATACCGAATAGACTAATCAAAAGCCAGAAAAATTCAACTACCAGCGAAGGGAAGTTGAAATCGAAATAGAGTGAGACGAGGATCAGTGCTGCACCGACGGCGTTGAGCACGGAATAAATCAGCTGATCACTGCGAACGCGTTCGATCTGGAGCAGAACGTAAGTGATAATGATTATCGCGACGCCAAGCGTGCCGAGGATGTCGTACCAGCTCATTTCAGTTTCGCGACCATCCCCTTCGGGCCGACAGCCCAGACTGCTTTCTTGCCCCTGGCGGCAACAGCATTAAGATCTTCGTTGCCGACCGTCTTCCAATTCTTGCCTCCGTCGAAAGAAATGTCGGTGCCGTTCGTTCCGACGGCGATAATCCTCCTCTTGTCGATGTACGCGACACCTGAGCGGTAACCGGTCAAGCCCGTTCTGAGGTTCCAGCTTAGACCGTCAGAAGTGAACGCAAGATTGTTTCCGGCTTCCGTTGGTTTCTCGTAATTTCCGCCCACTATGGCACCGGTCGCGTTATCGTACATCGCTATCGAGAATATCCCGCTGCCAGCACTACCCTTGGTGATTTCCGTGGTGATCGAATCCCAGCTGGCGCCGAAATTCTTGGACCGGAAAACTCGGGACTGCGATCCTCCGGTTACCAGATACGCCGTACTTTTCCCGTGAGTGATCAAGCACGTTCCGCTTGCGGCAAAAGCCGCTTCTCCGTCAATCGAGCTCGGGAGATAATCCCTTCCGTGCGTGCCCCAGTTCTTCCCGCCGTCTATCGTCGAGATTATGATGAAGCTCCCGCCAACCGGATCGCTCATGCTAATGCATTTCTCTTTATCCCAACAAGCGATCGCATCATAGAACGCTTTCTCGTCCGTGTTCTTAAACTGGTGCGTCCACGTTGCACCGCCATCGGTCGTCTTATAAATCCTCGAACTCTCGCCGTTGCCGATGCTGAGGATGTAGGCGGTGTTGGCGTCGAACGCCTCGATGTCGCGGAAGTCGAGCTTCTCCGCGTTCGGAACGGTCATTACTTTCCAACTCTTGCCGCCATCGATCGTCCTGATCACAGTTCCGCCGGTTCCGCTCGCCCAGATGACCTTTTCACTCACGACCGACAGTCCGCGAAAGCTCGCGGTCGTGTTGACGGTTTGTTTGATCCACTGGGCAGGAGCAATTCCAACGGACACGCCGATCAAGAAGATGAAAAACGGTAGCCTTAGAAACCTACTTAGGATCATGTCGCTCCTCCGGAGCTAATTGTATTTTATGACGGCATTACTACAAACATGCCGTCCCTACGGGACTACATAGCGACGCTCCGTTTGGATGTCGACGAGCGCACAGTTCAGGAACAAAGCTCCGTTAGGAGCGGAATGTTTGTAGAAGCGCGGCCCGTCAATGTCGGAGCTCCGGAGGAGCGACACAATGAGATAACAACACCGATCACGCGGTCTCTCGCCATCGCCTTATAAGATCTTCCGCCGCATCTTTCCAACTAGGAAACTCAAACTCAAATCCCGAGTCAGTCAGAAGCTTCGGCACAACGCGACGGCTCTTCAATATCAACTCCGTTTCGGTCCGCATCAGGAACGCGCCGATGGCGAGCTGCCACTCCATCGCCGGCAGACCGATCGGCATTCCATACGCTTCACGCAGAACGCGCATGAATTCACGATTCGGCAGCGGATGCGGCGATGCGAGATTTATCGGGCCCGACAATTCTTCGTGCTCGATCAGCCAGTAAACCGAACGAATAAAATCGAGATCGTGTATCCAGGAAATATACTGCCTGCCATCCGCGGCCGTGCCGCCCAGGCCAAACTTAACGAGTTGCAATAGCGTATCGAATATTCCTCCGCGATCCGGGCTCATTATCATTGCCGAACGCATAAGCATCTTTCGGGTCTTCGGCGTGTCGATCTCGGTCGCCGCGCGTTCCCACGCGGTTGCGACATCGATGCTAAATTTCCATGTGTTGGGTGCATCGGCTTCGGAGCCGCCGACTATTCCCGCCACGTCATCGTTCGGCGCGTCAAACCGGTGTGCATATATTGTCGCCGTACTCGCCTGGAGCCACACTTTTGGTGGGCGTGATGATCTTGCGATCGCTTCTCCGACAACTCGCGTCGAGTTCACTCGCGAGTCCATCATCTGCCGCCGGTTCTCTGCGTTGTATCGACAATTGACGCTGCGACCGGCGAGATTAATTACGACGTCAGCGCCGTCGATCTCGTCGGACCAGTCCCCGAGCGTCTCACCGTCCCAAATGACGACCGACCACGGAGATTCTTTCGGCGACCGCGCAATGACAACAATTTCGTGTCCGTCGCTTTGAAACGCCCGCGCCAAGACCGTTCCAACCTGTCCTGATCCACCGGGTATGACGATTTTCATTCTACTTCCTGGTCGGTCTTGTTCGTCTTATTCATCTTCTTCCGTGGTTAAGTGAAGATAAACCACCGAAGAAGATGAATAAGACGAACGAAATGCGCAGTATCAGTAAACCATCCGCGCTCGTAGCGTTCCCTTGATACCTTTCAGTATCTCAAACGCCTCTTTCGAGATCTTCGATTCCACATCGAGGATCACGTAGCCGATGTCGGGATTCGTATTTAAATACTGACCGACGATATTGATACCGCGCTTTGAAAGCCGTGAGTTGATGTCGCCGAGTACGCCCGGAATGTTTCGGTGGATGTGCAGAATGCGATGCGTGCCGGCCTGCGGCGGAAGCGAAACTGCGGGAACGGTGTGCGAACCCTCGGTGAATCCAAGCTCGAGATATTTCACGAGCTTTGCCGTAACGTCCAATCCGATATTTGCCTGAGCTTCCTCGGTCGAGCCGCCGATGTGCGGCGTCAGGATCACGTTCGGCAAATTCTGCAACGCACACGCGAACGCATCGCCGTTCTTCTCTGGTTCTTCAGGAAACACATCGACCGCCGCACCGCCCAGCTTGCCGGATTTCAGGGCTTTTCCCAGCGCATCCAGATCGACTACATCGCCGCGGCTGTGGTTTATAAGAACCGCTCCTTTTCGCATCGACTTGATCGTGTCGGCATTGATCAAATCGCGCGTCGTCGAGTCGGACGGCACATGAAGCGTCACGATGTTCGATTGCTTCAACAGCTCTTTCAGATCGCGGATCTGTTTCGCGTTACCATGCGGCAGCTTCGTCGAGACGTCGTAGTAGATGACGTGCATTCCCATCGCCTCGGCCATGTTCGACACCTGCGAACCGATGTTGCCGTAGCCGATAATGCCCAGTGTCTTGCCGCGCAGTTCAAAACTTCCCGTCGCGTCTTTCAACCATTCGCCCCGATGCGCGGCCGCATTTTTGTCGGCGATCTTGCGGATCAGCATGACGGAAAGTCCGATGATCAACTCGGCAACCGAGCGCGTGTTCGAATACGGCGCATTGAAAACCGCGACGCCCTTTTCGGTCGCCGCTTTTAAATCGACCTGGTTCACGCCGATGCAGAACGCACCGATCGCGAGTAGTTTGTCCGCGGCATCGATGACGTTCTTCGTGATCTTTGTTTTCGAACGGATGCCAAGAAGGTGAACGCCTTTCACCGCTTTTATGAGCTCTTCTTCGCTCAGCGCACCGTTTATCTTCTGGACGCTCGCGTAGCCGTACTGCTTCAGCTCGCGAACCGCTGAGTCGGAGATGTTCTCAAGGAGGAGGATCTTGATCTTGTCTTTTGGGT
>JBKKAS010000322.1:0-3654 GCA_046714595.1 Pyrinomonadaceae bacterium
CGTTCGTGTTGACGTTCGTGTTGACGTTCGTATTCGTGTTCGTGTTCGTGTTTCCCGTGACCAGGTCCCAAATCGCGAGTAACGGATTAGGATTTACGTCAGAATCCGGCGTCGCAACGGCAGGAGCGGCAAAGTCCGGAATTGTCGAACCGCCTGGCATAACAGTCGAAGTGCCCGTAGGCGAGACGAATACGATGTTTGAGTTGGAAGAATTTGGCGTGGCACAAGGCATCTCGCAGAATGTTACCGTCGACACCACCTCGGTCGGAGATGTGCAGGGGCCCGACGTCGCGTGCCCTCTGGCGTCGAACCTGAGCACAACCGTCGAAGACACATCCGGAGCGACAATGTCAGTGTCGCCGCGTCCCGCAAAATTTACCCTTCTCGTTTCGCTCGACAGATTCAGAACGCCATTTTGGTCCTGATCCGTTATCACCGAGAACGTGTTCGCACCGGAGATCTCGACGCGGGCCTGTTCCTCACAGGTCGAAGGCCGGCGCTTGACTGAGTCGAAACGCGCGCGATCAAGCGCAACTTTGAACTCCTTCGCTATGTTCTGCCTTTCCAGGTTCGCCGCGGAATTCCCGAGCGTAAGGATGGCAAACGCAGCCATGATAGTGACTACCACAATTACTATGAGTACCTCGATCAAAGAAAAACCGTGCGATGCGTGTTCGCGACTATTCATGTCTTGTTCTCCGGTTGGTTTACTTGCCAAAATGCGGGTTGTGGTGGCTAGGAAAGAATTTTCCCCAGCTAAAGTTTTAACATAAAAGATTCAACACAGTCAATGACTGTTTGCGTTTGTTAAACGTCAAGGGTGCGGGTATCCCCTCTGGAATATGCCCATTTAAACTAGATTCGAATTAGGAAGGTATTTCCACAAACGTACCGGAGTTACTCGCTAAAGCACTGAGCAGGGACGTTTTCCATTGTGTTAAGAATAAGCATATCGACGACAGCGTTGAAGTCTCCGCCCGATTCTTCGAAGACTTTTAGTTGGTCATCGGCCGAGGTGCCGCGTTCGAGGATAGTGTGGATGTGCTCAATTTCCTTACGCGAACCTAAGTCATCAAGTACGTCGTCAACAAAATCGAGCAGCTCGCGGATGAGGTCCTTGACCGGCACTTCCTTTTGCTTGCCTAGATCGAGCAGCTTTCCATCAAGGCCGTAGCGGATGGCGCGCCATTTATTTTCCTGGATCAGCCGGCGGGAATATAGTCGGAACCCGAGATTTTTATCTATCAAAACTGTGAGCTTGGCTACGATGGCCTGGAAAAGGGCGGCGACAGCGATCGTGTCATCTACGCGGGTCGGTATATCGCAAATACGAAATTCGAGTGTCGGGAACAAATGATGCGGCCGGACATCCCACCAGATCTTCGACCCGTCCTGGATGCAGTTCATCTTGATCAATAGATCGACATAACTCTGATACTGCTGAAACGATTCGAAGTGATCCGGGATCTCAGTTCGCGGAAACTTTTTGAAGACTTCACACCGGTAAGACTTGAGGCCCGTATTGAATCCTAACCAGAACGGTGACGAAGTTGTCATCGCCAGGACATGCGGCAAGAAATATCGAGCGGCATTCATGATGTGGATCCGTCTATCGTGGTCCGGTACCCCGACGTGAACATGAACGCCGAAGATCAACAGTGAGCGTGCGACCATCTGCAGTTCGTCGACCAGCAACTTATATCTGTCACCATCATAGATTTCCTGCTCGGACCATTTCGAGAACGGGTGGGTCGAAGCGGCGACAATGACCATCCCCTTTTTCCGGGCCAGTGTCGAGATAATACAGCGGAGCTTGGTGATGTCCTCACGTGCTTCCTGTATGTTCGCGCACACGCCGGTGCCGACCTCGATCATCGACTGGATCATCTCCGGCTTTATCTTTTCGCCGAGTAGAAGCTTGCCCTCTTCCAGTATTTCGGCAACATGTGACTTCAGCTCCCGCGTTTCGGGGTCGACGATCTGAAATTCTTCCTCGATCCCAAGCGTAAATTGATCGAACATTGATTTGGTCATCTGATTTCTCGCATGTCTGGATTGGGGCAAGCCGTATTTTGGATCACGCCTATTCTATCTTATTTTGGTGCTGATAAGTAGACTCAACAGAAACGTTAGCCTCCTGTTTTGCGGGGGTTTCCTTTGCTTTTTTCAAAACGGCACGTTACCATGAAATCTCGTTAAATCGAGGGTCTGTTAACCTAAGCATCTTCAATTTACGTTACAATAAGCTTTATATTTCAGTCTCTTCTTCGAGCTTTTTCTTATGGGCTTTTCGACAATTGCAATTCACGCCGGAAACGAGCCTGACATTGCGACCGGTGCGGTCAGCGTGCCAATTTATCAAACCTCGACCTACGCGCAGGAATCACTGGGAAAGCACAAAGGGTTCGAATACGCCCGTACGCAGAATCCGACCCGCTCTGCGTTGGAAACGAATATCGCCGCGCTTGAAAATGCGAAATTCGGTTATGCGTTTGCCTCGGGTATGTCAGCGATCGATACCGTGCTGAAGCTAGTAAAGGCAGGCGATCATGTAATTCTCGGCGATAACACCTACGGCGGCACCTATCGACTGTTTAGTCGCATCCTGGTTAATTACGGAATCGAATTCGATCTTGCCGATACCTCTGATATTTCGAATCTCGAAAGCGCATTCAAGCCAAACACGAAGATGGTTTTTGTCGAGACGCCGACAAATCCGGTGATGACGGTAACCGATCTTCGGGCGGTTTCGGAATTGGCTCACACACGCGGCGCAAGAGTCGTATGTGACAACACTTTTATGTCGCCCTATTTTCAGAAACCGATAGATCTCGGATGCGACATTGTTGTGCACTCGACGACTAAGTATCTCAATGGACATTCAGACAGCGTCGGTGGCTTCGTTGCGTTGAATGACGAGACCGACGCCGAATGGATCAAGTTTGTGCAGAATAGCGTAGGAGCGATACTTTCGCCGTTCGATTCCTTTCTTGTGTTGAGGGGAACGAAGACCTTAGCTGTTCGAATGGAAGCGCACGATCGGAATGGACGGGTTGTGGCTAATTTTCTCGCCGAACACCCGAGGGTTCAGAAGGTTTATTATCCGGGACTTGTCTCGCACCCGCAGCATGAACTTGCTAAGAGGCAACAGACAGGATTTGGCGGAATGGTATCGTTCGAAACGGGCTCGCTCGAGAACGCGAAAAAAGTTTTGGAGGGCGTCAAGCTCTGTACACTCGGCGAGAGCCTCGGCGGTGTTGAATCGCTGATCTCACACCCGGCGACAATGACGCATGCTTCGGTACCCGCAGAGGCGCGCGAAAAACTCGGAATAACGGACGGCCTGGTTCGAGTTTCAGTCGGCATTGAAGACGTCGAAGATATAATTGAGGATCTGGATCAGGCTTTAAGTTAGTTTCTGGTTTATAGTTTCTGGTTTCCAGTCGGCGGTAAAGTCGAATGAGAAACGAGGAACTAGAAACTAGAAATTAGAAAACCTATGCTAACCGTCGAGATACATGCTACTTCCCACGTCGGACGGGTTCGCCGTGGCAACGAGGACAATTATCTTCTTCTTAACATCCCGCGCTCGCGTGCGTGGACGAGCGAGCAGGCCGACGGTGAGTTCGTGATCGAAAGCCAGAAGTTCGATAT
>JBKKAS010000323.1:0-2168 GCA_046714595.1 Pyrinomonadaceae bacterium
TTGAGAGACTACCTCGACGAATTCGTTCAACAGCCGATCACGATGATCTTCGGATCGATGGAGGACAAGGACGTAAAAGGTATCCCGACCATCCTTTTTCCGAAGGCCGAGAAACTGATCCACACGCGCCCCGACAACTCAAGGGCTCTTGGACCCGACGACCTTCTTAAAATCCTTCCGGTTGAACTGGATCGCGAACGAGTGTTCGTAACTCAGAACGCATCCGAGGCAATTGCGAAGGCTCACGAGGTTTCGGGCGAAGATAGTTTGATAGTCGTCACCGGCTCACTTTACCTTGTTGGCGAAGTGAAGAGGCTCTTGGAGCATCGAAACGACGATTCCTCGATCTGAGATTTGAAATTTAGGATTTGAAATTTAGAATTGAACCCATGCACAAATTAGTTTTGATCCGCCACGGCCAGAGCGAATGGAATAAAGAGAACCGCTTCACCGGTTGGAAGGACGTCGACCTTTCCGATACGGGAAGGGAAGAGGCACACGCGGCGGGGAAGCTGCTAAAGACCGAAGGGTTCACGTTCGATGAGTCGTACACGTCCGTGTTGAAACGTGCGATCCGCACGCTGTGGATCATCCTCGACGAAATGGATCTGATGTGGATACCGGATACGAAAACGTGGCTGCTGAACGAACGTCACTACGGTGCGCTTCAGGGTTTGAATAAAGCGGAGACCGCGGCTCAATTTGGCGACGAACAAGTCCTGATATGGCGGCGGAGTTTCGACGTCCCGCCAACGGTACTTGAGGAGACGGACGAGCGATGGCTCGGTAAGGATCCGCGATATTATTCGATCGAAGCCGGCAAATTCCCAAAGACCGAATGCCTAAAAGACACGGTAAGCCGGGTCGTCCCATACTTCGAAACCGAGATAATGCCCAGGATCAAAGAAGGCAAGCGGATCCTGATCGCCGCTCATGGCAACAGCCTGCGGGCACTCGTCAAATATCTCGACGCAGTATCGGACGCGGACATCGTGAATCTCAACATCCCGACCGGCATCCCGCTTGTTTATGAACTCGACGATCAGCTCAAGCCGATCAAGAGTTACTACCTGGGCGATCAGGAAGCGATCAAAAATGCGCAGGAAGCTGTCGCGAATCAAGGCAAGGCGAAATAAAGTCTAAAACGTGAAAAGGTGAAAGGGTGAAAAGGGAACGAGCGATTTCCTTTTTCACTTTTTCACCTTTACACTTTTTCACTTCATGAGGAAAGCCCTTTTCATCATCCTTATAATTTTTGTACTAACGCCTTTGGGCTCGCCGCCGCTGGCGCTTGGGCTTGGGTTGGCGATGGCGTTGTTCATCGGCGATCCGTTTCCAAATCTCAACGGCCGACCCACCCGGCTCTTGCTGCAAGCGTCGGTCGTGCTTCTCGGATTCGGGATGAATCTGAAATCCATCTACCAGGCCGGCAGGGATGGGATCGCGTTGACGATCGCGACCATCTTTGGAACGCTCGCGCTCGGTTACTTGATCGGCAGACTGCTGAAAGTTCGCGGACGTATCTCGGCGTTGATCTCTACCGGCACGGCGATATGCGGCGGAAGCGCGATCGCCGCCGCAGCCCCCGGAATCGAAGCCGAACCGGAGGAGATCTCGATCTCGCTCGGAACCGTCTTCGTTCTGAACGCGGTCGCGCTGTTTCTGTTTCCGGTGGTCGGGCATGCGCTCGGGATGTCGGAGCACGAATTCGGGATTTGGTCGGCGATCGCGATCCACGATACGAGCTCGGTAGTCGGCGCCGCCGCGTCTTACGGTGGCGAAGCACTCGCGACCGCAACTACATTAAAACTCGCCCGCGCGTTGTGGATCGCACCGGTTGCGTTGATGCTGATGTTCCTCTATCGCCGCCGTTACCCGGACGCGAAAGCGCACATCGCGGTGCCGTGGTTCATCGGTCTGTTCCTGCTGGCGGTCGCCGCGCGCAGCTACGCACCGCTTTGGATCCAGCCGAGCGTCTTTGACTCATTGGTAAACCTTGCCAAGGCCGGAATGACAGTCACGCTATTTCTGATCGGTGCGAGCCTCACACTAGAAACAATAAAGACGACGCGCTGGCGGCCATTATTTCAGGGCCTGTTATTGTGGATTGCGGTCTCGATCGTTTCGCTCGTTGCGGTTAGATGGCTTATTTAAGAGGCGCTGGATGC
>JBKKAS010000324.1:0-10912 GCA_046714595.1 Pyrinomonadaceae bacterium
GTAGTCGACCAGCAGATACGGGAAAAGCATTGGGCCATGCTCGTAGCCGGCAGTCGTGTATCTCGCATCCGCGTGCGAAACCCACTGAAGTTCGGTAACGACCCGTATCCAGTAAAACGCGGTCGCCACCACCACAAGGGCGGCGGAGCACATCAGTTGAAACGATACCTTCTTCCATCGGCTTCGATCGATCGCGATCGGGATGTAGACGAGCATGCTGAACGCCATCATGAGTGTCAGCGGAATATGCGTAAGAGCAAGAATCGAGCAGGCCGCGGCGAGCGGAACGAGGTCGCCCCAGTTTCCACGCCGGCAAAGCCTTGTCAAATACAAAAGGCAGAACGGCACGGCGGCCATCGCAGCGAATTCAGCGTAAAGAAAGAAACGGTAGACTTGCGCAAGGTGGTAAGGTACGACCGAGTAAAGCACGCCGGCAAGAATTCCTTGAACAGGCGAACTCCACTCGCGGACGAACAGATTCATGCCGAAACATCCGACGAGCATCCACAAGAACATGCTCAGCGAAAAAGCGGAATGCCAATCTCCGAGCAATAGCTGGAGAGCGGCCGAAACAAAGGCCGTGACCGGCGGGTAAAATCTAATACCGACACTTCCAAAACCCAGGTTGTCGTTCGCCCATCCCGGATAGAGATCGCCGGCGGAGATCCCGGCCCGGAACGCGTGGACGAAGTGAAGGTGCGATTGCATGTCGACCGTCTGTCTGAAGCCACCGAGCCAGATCGGCAAGGCGATGGTTAGAGCGCTCATCAGAAGAACGACTAAGAACCCGAACCATGCTTTTTCACAATTCCTTTTCAGGAGATCGACAAATATACCCATCGCTCCAAATGGGTTGGACCGTCGCGAAAAAACCGTCTTCCCCGGGAAACAAGTGCAATCGAAATCGTTTCAGATGATAACTAACTGTCCACCCGGTAGAGCGCGGTTCCGACAATAGAACCCGCCCTGCCGCCATGATTAAGACGATCGGTAGCTACCGCGCAAATTTGGCTAGACCGTTATCGGGCTCGTTGGAGCGGTCGATAGCTTCGTCCTCGATCTCGCCGCCGGGTGAGACGGGAATGTCGGCCGGGTTCGTATACTTCATCCCACGCTCTTCGCTGTCGAGCCCCGCCGGGATGACGACACGCGGTTGCGAACTCGGGGGAACATAGCCCGGGTAATCGACACGCGAATGATAGATCGCAACAAGCGAGCGGATCATCGACTCGCGGATCTGCGTTAGTTCGCGGAGTGTAAGGTCACATTCGTCGAGTTGGTCATCGGCAACGATGGCATCGACGATCTTTGTAACGATGAACCGAATATTTTCCGGTGTCGGTTCGGCAAGGCTCCGAGCCGCCGCCTCGCATGAGTCCGCGATCATCATGATCGCCGCTTCCCTGAACTGCGGTTTCGGTCCCGGGTAGCGAAAGTCGTTTTCCGAGATCTCTTCTTCACTGCGGGCCTCGGCCTGCGCCTTCTTCAAAAAATAATGCAGTGTGCGCGTTCCGTGATGCTGCGGAATAAAGTCTACGATGCGTTGCGGCAGCCCCATCTCTTTCGCGAGCTTTGTACCGTAGGTCACGTGGCTGATGATTATCTTCGCGCTCTGCGCCGGTTTCAGGCGGTCGTGTGGGTTTTTGCCCTGCTGATTCTCAACAAAGTGTTCGGGGGCCGCCGTCTTTCCGATGTCATGGTAAAGCGCACCAATACGGGACAAGAGCGCATTTCCCCCAACGACACGGCAGGCTTCTTCAGCAAGCTGACCGACCGCGTGTGAATGCTGATTAGTGCCGGGCGCCCGCATCGCGAGCTGGCCCAAGACCGGCAGATCGGCATTAGACAACTCAAGCAGTTTCACATCCGTCAGAATGCCGAAGAGTGTTTCGCACAGCGGCAGAAACATCGCCGTCAACGCCGCGGTCACAATGCCGCTTGCAAGACCGCACGCCAACGCGAGCAGAACGGTATTGAGGATGAATGGCTGTTGCGTGTAGGCGAGCAATGCGACCGCCAGTCCGGCACCCGAGAGTCCGACCAGCACGCCGGCGATGGTCACCGTCTGCCGGCTGCGATACCGTCCGATCCCGTAAACCGCGACCGACGACGATATGATCGCGTAGACGGCGAACTCCAATCCGCGGGGGGCCAGAAATCCCGCCAGGATCCCGGTAAAAATTCCCGTAAACAGCGCGGTTCGCCGATCCGCCAGCAGCGTCATCAACAAGCTTCCCATCGCGAACGGCACCGCGAACGCCCACAAGCTTGGGTCGCTCAACGGTGCCTTTACATTTTGTGAGGCGGTGAAATCGGCGATCCGGAAAAACATCGCCATCAAAACTGTCTGAACAACGACAATAAATCCGAAGAGTGCGAACGTCTTTTGCTCTGACAGAGCCAGCCGCGGAACCATTCCGCGATGTTCGATGAACTTCCATGCCGACCAGAACAGCGCCGTTATCATGATCAGCAACCCGACAAAACGATTCATTTGCCGGGTCGACGTACTGTAGTTCCTGATCGCCGCGATCTGCGACAGCACGGTGCCCGTGATGATGTCTCCCTCGTCCGCGACCTTTTGACTTCGTTTTAGCGAGATCGTCACAGGCTGCACACTGGTGGCTAATACTTTCTTCGCATTGTCAGTCGCGGCCGCGTCGTAGATGATGCTCGGCTGGATCATCGGCGAGAGTGCGGCTGTGAACATCTCGACCTCTTTCGGCGAAAGGCTCTGTATCCGGACGAGTCCGTCATGCAGTCCGGCCCGAGCTTCCGAAAGTTTTGTCATCGTCGTCAGTGGATTTTTCGAGGCTCGGAGATCGGTCGGGCGTTGGCGGTCGATGATAGAGATCTCGCTTTGAATATTCGGCTCGTCCTGATCGGCGTATATATCGCCGCCGGCGTTTTCCCGGAGAACGCGAACAACCGACTCGAGCTCATTGCCGCTGAATTTTCGAAGCGATACAACCCGCGCCAGGTCCGAAGCTCCGCTTGTGGCTGCCGGAGTGTCGTTGCGGTTCGATGAATTCGATTTATTAGCTGCGGCGGCACTCTTTCGCTCGATACTTTCCCATGCCGTCCGGAACGACTGGACGGCTTCATCCGCCCGCTTTGGTTCAGACGAAAATATCGGGCGAACGGTTTCCGTGGCGGTCGCCCGTATGCGATCGGTCTCTACTTCGTCGACAAAATAGATGTCGGCCGGTGAGATGATGCTTTCGCGCGCAATGTCACCTTCCTTGTAGCCGCTATCGCCGGACGCGCGCCATAAAGGATTGTTAAGAAGAAGCGTAGTGACGATTGAGAGAAAGGCAAAGCCTATCCAGAATCTCTGTCGATCCGACAAAGTTTTGAACGGCCGGGATACGAAACTCCAGATGGCCTTGCGCCAACGAGTCGGCGGTGGTGTCAGATCCTGTATGCGTTTGCTCACCTAACCTCTTTTCCTATTTCGTGTTTTCCGTCTTTTCCGTTTTTTCCGTGGTCAAATAACGATTCGCTTTTTCTCGAGCGCGGTCACGCTTCCGAAATTGAATAGGAGACCGACTCGGAAGCTTGAAGCCTTCATATAGTTCATAACCTGCGACCAGTCTATACCTGTAAGAGCGGTCTGCGCCTTTATCTCTACAACGATCTTGTCGAAACAAACGAAGTCCGCACGGTAACCCTTCTTTAAAACACGGTCCTTGTACTTAATAGTCAATCGTGTTTGAGGCGTAAACGGAATTCGCCGGAGATCAAACTCATATCCCAGCGCCTCTTGATAGACCGGCTCTAAGAATCCACATCCGAGACGATAGTAGACATCCATTGCCGCGCCGATTATCGAGTACGACTCGTCCTCATAAAGCAGCCGATTACTCGACCCGATCTCATCGATATTTCGCATGGGAGATGCCGGTTGTTACCACGGAAAAAACGGAATACACGGATTACTGAAAGATCCTTGATCCAGCCGCTAAGTTGCTGCTCTTATACTAAATGTTCCGATGCGAGCGGCGATCTGCTCAACAAGAGGTTTGAGTGTTTCGCGTGCGTTAGCTGAAATTGCCACGCATTCAGCTTCCTTGTCAAGGGCCATCTGGCGGCGGAGGGTCTCGACTTCTTCGGCCGAAACGATGTCTGTTTTGTTCAACACGATGATCTGCGGAATGGAGTTGTAGTTGAGATCGGCCAGGATCTTATCGACCGATTCTATCTGATGCAGAACGCGAGGGTTCGATGCGTCGACAACGTGGACAAGCAGGTCGCTGCCGGCGATCTCCTCAAGCGTCGCCCGGAATGCCGCGACCAGAGCCTCGGGCAGATCCCGAATAAATCCCACCGTGTCATTGATTATCACTTCCTGCTCGTACGGCAGCCGCAGGCGGCGAGAGGTTGGGTCGAGCGTCGCGAACATCTTCTTCTCGGCGTAGACCTCAGACTGTGTGAGGGTATTCAGCAGCGTCGATTTTCCGGCGTTCGTGTAGCCGACCAGCGAGATCATCGGAAGATCTTTCTGCGCGCGGTTCTTGCGGCGCTCCTGGCGTTGACGGCCGAGGTTATCCACTTGCTTTTCGAGCTGCGCTATCCGATCGCGCACACGGCGACGGTCGGTCTCGAGTTTTGTTTCGCCCGGCCCGCGCCCGCCGATGCCGCCGGCGAGTCGCGAGAATGCCGAGTTCTGTCCGATGACAAGGCGCGGCAAAAGATATTTCAACTGGGCAAGCTCAACTTGCAGCTTACCTTCGCGGGACTGCGCCCGCTGCGCAAAAATATCGAGGATCAACTGCGGACGGTCGATGACCTTAAGATCGGTCGCCTCAGACAGCGAGCGAACCTGCGCCGGGGACAGTTCGGTATCGAACACGATCATGTCAGCACCGAGACGCATCGAGCGAACCAGCAGATCACCGAGTTTTCCTTTTCCGAGCACGGTCTTCGGATCTATCTGAGGTCGCCGTTGGATGATCTTATCGATGACAAAAACGTCAGCCGAGACGGCAAGTTCCTCTAATTCCGTGATCGACTCCTCGGCCTCATCAACATAGCCGGTCGTCACTCCGACAAGAATTACACGGTCGCCCTTGGTATCGCGCGTACGCGACGTCTGCCGCAGCCGGGCCATCTCGCTCTCGAGCGACGTGATAAGCGACGTAAAATCGGTATCGAGCTGCGAAGGGATGTTAGGCTCCAGAAACTCATACGGGACCGAATCGCCGTTTTCGTGAAGTGCCGCCGCACTCGCCGGGAGCAGGTGAGCAGAATAGACCATCCCCGGAAGCCCGGTTGCTTTCTCCACCTGGATCACAGACATAAGATCGAGCCGCAGTAGTGCAAGGTCGGTGAGATCGTCCTGCGTAAGCTTTTCGTTCTGAAGGTGCGTATGCACACATCGCAAGCCACGGAATCGTTCGCCGCCTACGCGCGAGCGGCCAAAATCCGGCATCTCGATCTGCTTGGCATTGCCGACCATCACGTATTCGACCTGGCCTTTTCTATTTATTAGAACCCCGATCTGACGACCTGTCTCGAGCGAGATCTCAGACATCTGACGTGCAAGTTCTGGTGAGACGATGTGCGTGGGCGGTACGCGCCGCGTACCAAGACGTTCGATGCGGCTGATCTGATTGTGTTTGAGGCCCTGTGTAAACCCCGTGACGCTGCTGATAAAACTGTAAAACCTCCGAGTAGAAAGTATATCAGGTGTCGGTTGTCAGTTGTCGTTTGTCATTCGTCATTGGTCATTTGTTATTTGTCATTTGTTATTCGATAGCACGGAAGATAACTATCTTGCCGCAGTTCCGTTGGTGTATTCCGAAAGACCGAATGATAAATGTCGAACTTATGGCTAAGGAGCGATGACGAATGACGAAGGACGAAGGACGAATCACAAATGACAAATGCTAATGACAACTGACATCCGTACCGAATTGATTTACAATTTCCCCACAGTGCCAACGCGAACCCGCCGTCAGAGAGAAGTCCTCGACTTTATTATTCGTTATATCGAGGGCCACGGATATAAGCCCTCGTACCAATTGATCGCGCGCGAACTCGGCCTCTCGTCGAAGGCGGGTATAGCAAAACACATCAAGGCACTTGAAGAACAGGGGCTACTCCAAAGGCGACGCGAGAACGGAACGTTCAAGTTGGAGATCGGGCGCAGCGACGTTCTTCCGCCATCCTCATTCGAAATTCAATGGCTTGACGTTCCGGCGAACGACACCGAGCCGGACACGTGGCAAAGCGAACCCTTTACCCTGCCACTCTTCATGCTTGGCGAACTGTCGCCAAAGTCAGTGCGTGCTTATCGAATAAACGACGATTCGATGGCCGAGAAGAATATCTGCGAGGGCGATGTTGCGATCATCGAGACACGACTATACCTTCGCGACGGTGATTGCGCGCTTGTGACCATCAAGCGAAAGGAAACCATCTTGCGCCAGTATTACCGCGAAGGTTCGCAGATAGAAATGCGCCCGGCCAGCGACGATTACAAAGTTCTTCGGATCGCGGGCGAGCACGTCAAGATCCACGGCGTATTTCGATGCCTGCTGCGGCCTGCTTCCTAACCGACAAAAGCCGCGCTGGTGGGCGTTGCTAACAGCGAGTGCGGGACTTCGCACTACTGTTCCGACGCAAAAGTACTCATTTGCCTCGAAAAAGTTTTTTCGTCATACTTTTTCTAACTGTGACGAATTCACCGACACCAAACGCCAGTTACAGCCTTACACTGCGCGTAAAGATCCATAACAAACCGGGAAAACTTGGCGAACTCACGACCGCTATCGGGCGTGCGGGAGGCGACATCGAGGGCATCGATATCGTTAGCGTCGGCAAGGATTTCCTTATCCGCGACATTACCGTCAACGCTGCAAGTGAAACACACGATAAGGAGATCATCGCTTCGGTAAAAGATATCGACGGCGTCGAAATCGTTAATGTTTCCGATCGAACTTTTCTAATTCACCTTGGGGGGAAGATCGAGGTCGTTTCCAAGATACCGTTGAAAACGCGTTCCGATCTTTCGATGGCGTACACGCCGGGCGTTGCACGCGTGTGCGAGGCGATCCATAAAGACCCGGAAAAGGTCTTTAACCTGACCATCAAAAAGAACACGGTCGCCGTCGTATCGGATGGCACGGCGGTGCTCGGCCTGGGTGACATCGGTCCCGCAGCGGCAATGCCGGTGATGGAAGGCAAGTGTCAACTCTTCAAAGAATTCGGCGGTGTCGACGCATTTCCGATCTGTCTCAACACAAAAGATCCACACGAAATTGTCCAGACAATCAAGAATATTTCCGTGGCGTTCGGCGGAATAAATCTTGAGGACATCTCTGCTCCACGATGTTTTGAGATCGAGGACCGGTTAAAAGAGGAACTTGAGATCCCCGTCTTTCACGACGACCAGCACGGCACCGCAGTTGTCGTTCTTGCGGCGTTGATCAACGCGCTGAAGATCGTCGGCAAGCGGATGGAAGATATTAAGGTCGTCGTCAACGGTGTCGGTGCTGCCGGCGTTGCGTGTTCGAAGATCATCATGGCGGCGGGTGTGAAAAATATAATCGGCAGCGACCAAACTGGCGCGCTTTACGAGGGACGAAAGGAGAACATGAATTGGGTTAAAGATTGGTATGCGCGCAATACAAACCCGAACAAAGAAAAAGGAAATGTCCATGACATCATAAAGGGGGCCGACGTTTTCATTGGTCTGAGTGCCTCGGGCGTGATCGATCAGACTGATCTCAAAACTATGGCGCCCGATCCGATCGTTTTTGCGATGGCTAATCCGAGTCCTGAGATCATGCCGGAAGACGCCGAAGGCCTTGTCGCGGTGATGGCCACCGGACGGTCCGACTATCCCAACCAGATCAACAACGTCTTGTGTTTCCCGGGTATCTTTCGCGGCGCGCTCAATTGCCGTGCGTCGCGGATCAACGAGCAGATGAAGCTTGCCGCGGCAAACGCAATTGCCGAGATCATCGGCCCCGACGAACTACACCCGGACTACATAATTCCATCCGTTTTCGATCGCCGCGTCGCCGAGGCCGTGGCTGCCAGGGTAGAAGAAGCGGCCTATTTGTCCGGCGTCGCGCGACGCGAACGAGCAACAAGCCAAACCGAATTTTAGGTCAGAAGGTTGCAGAATCTTGCCTTTTTCTCATCGCTCCGATTAGAATCAAGTCACCAAGCCTTACAAGTAACCCGCTTGCGACTGTCGGCACACCCAGGTTTTCCGGACGATCGCCTCGGACCCTTTACATCGCTTCGCTACTGAGGAGGACTATGAAAAGATTTGTTGCTACGTTCTGCATCGCGCTTACAATGCTTTTTGCAGTTTATTCGGCTGAAGCCGCCGTCTACACGGTCAGTAAGATCGCCGATACAAGCGACGGAACGTGTGACGCTGACTGTTCGCTCCGCGAGGCCGTCTCCGCCGCGAACGCTACAGTCGATAACGACACCATCGCGTTTGCATTACCTTTTTTCTCATCGCCACAAACCATCACGCTCGCGAGCGGTGAACTAACGGTCGCGAATAACGGGTCGTTGACTATTTACGGCCCGGGAGCTAACCGGCTCACGATCAGTGGGAACAACGCCAGCCGGATCCTGGTATCGGGCGCAAACGTCGTCGTCAACATACATAATTTGCGGTTCACCGCCGGAAATGGCGTCGGCGCTGTGAACTCGGGACGCGGAGGCGCCGTTTATAACGTCGGCGGGACGATGTCGATAACCAACTCGATCCTTACCGGAAACTCGGCGGCAAATGGCGGCGCGATGAATAACGCGGCATCGACGGCCCCCGCCGTGAATGCAAATCTCACGATCGTCAACTGCATAATTTCGAACAACTCGTCGACGAGCTCGGGGGCTGCGCTGCAGAACTTCTCGACCTCCACAGTTCACATGCGCAATACGACGGTGAACAATAACATGTCGAGCGGAACCGGTATCGCGAGCGCTTTCCAAGCGAATGGCATGGTGACGATCACGAACTCAACTTTCTCGGGAAATTCGGCGCCTGCCGGCACGGGCGGCGGCGTTTATTATAACGGAACGACCGGGCTTGTCTTGACCAATTCAACCCTTGTTAACAATACGTCGAGCGTCGGAGGGGGTGGCTTACACCGTACCGGGACCACCGCGATCGCCAACGTACGTAACACGATCATTGCGGATAACACGGGCGCCGCCGCCAACCCTGACGCCTTTGGAACGATTACTTCTCAGGGCAATAACATTATCGAGAATGTCGGTACGAGTACCGGCTGGCTGATGTCAGACCAGCAAGGTGTCGATCCGTTGCTTGCACCGCTCGGTTTCTATGGCGGCTTTGGGATGACTCACTTCCTGCTATCGGGATCACCAGCGATCAATATGGGTCAAAATTGCGTGACGGACTTGACGTGCTCAGCAGCAAATCCGCCGACGGCGATAACCGCGGATGAACGAGGCGTCGCCAGACCTTTTGGAGCAAATGTGGATATTGGTGCCGTCGAAGCTTCAGGAGATTACTACGCCGTAGTCCCCAGTGCCGCGGCGGGGGTGCCTTATAATTTCACTTTGGTACCGGTCAACGGTGGCTTTACCTATTTACTCAATAGCGGAAGCTTTGGCGGTATTGCATTGATGAGCGGCCCGACCGCAACGACACTCACCGGAACCGCGCCGACGGCCGGAGTTTTTGGCGGGCTTGTTCAGATCGTGGGCGGCCCGGGTCAGGCGTTCCACAACTACCGTATCAACGTCCTCACGGACCCGAACGTCCTCTCGCTTAGCGGACGCGTACTTACCAGCACCGGCGAGCCTGTCAGTCGGGCGTATGTGGTGCTGACCGGTTTGAACGGTCAAACTTACAACGCGATAACGAATGGATTCGGTTACTTCCGCATGGACGGACTACCGGCCGGGTTGAACGGTACGATAACGGTTTCCGGTAAGAAAGCCCTGACGTTCAATCCGCTGCAGATCACCGTTTCGGATCTGATCGACAATCTCGAACTTCGAGCACAACCGTAGGACGACCTTTTTGATTTAGAAAATATGCCGTGCCGAACCCAATTCGCGCACGGCATATTTCTTGCTCAAGATTTGACGGCGGTACGTTATGGCAAAAAACGTTCAGATTGGTACGTGCGGTTTCCGGATGAACAAGCATGAATATACCGACCTACTTAAGTGCGTGGAGATCCAGCACACATTTTATCAACCGCCTCAGATCAAGACGCTTGAAAAATGGAGAGCAGAGATGCCGGCGGATTTCGAGTTCACCCTAAAAGCGTGGCAATTGATAACGCATGAAGCGACGAGTCCGACGTACAAACGGTTAAAGAAAAAGCTCACCGAGGAAGAAGCGGACGAAGCCGGCTTTTTCAAACCGACCGAGATCGTAGCTGAGGGTCTTGAGACCACGCTCGCCTGTGCCGCAGCTTTGCAGGCCCGGACGGTCTTGTTCCAATGTCCCGCAAAGTTTCGGCAAACCGATGAGAACATCAGAAACATGCGAAAGTTCTTCAAGAAGGCGAAACGCGGAGAATTAAATTTCGCATGGGAGCCTCGGGGCCCGTGGGACGATAAGGTGGTGAAGAAGATCTGTGACGACCTCAACCTCTGGCATGTTGTTGATCCGTTTATTTCGCGCACGGTGACGCCGGACAGATGCTATTACCGCCTGCACGGCATCGGCGGCTGGCGCTACAGATATGAGGATGTTGAGCTGGAAGAACTGATCTCGCTGTTGCCGGCACAAGATCTCTCATACGTCTTTTTCAACAACAACGTGATGACGGAAGACGCTATCCGATTTAAGAAAGTGGTGGATGGCGGAAACTGGTAGTTGTCAGTACCACCTGCGGTAGCGGGTGGGTCTGCCTTCTGCCTTCTGCCTTCTACCCACCCGCTACCGCAGGTGGTACTGACA
>JBKKAS010000325.1:0-1642 GCA_046714595.1 Pyrinomonadaceae bacterium
GCGGCCGCTGCGGGCCCCACGAAGACCTACTTCTCAGACAGTCTCTTACTCTTTTTAAGCGAAAAGGAAACGGTAATCGGAAGTTATTGTTGTAATTTTTATTTTGTTATACTTGCCTCAAGTAATCCGAGAATTCCGTGTCACATAAGTTGTCTGTTATTGCGAGCCCACCGTTAGCGATTTCTTTTTTTAGATTTGTACATTAAGAAAATTTTTTAGGAGTCCTTTATAGAGTTATGGCAGGAAAAGATGTAGCAACGACGAACGTTTCGGCGAAGGTGTGGAAGAACGGCGAGATCATTGATTGGGACGATGCGCGAATACACATCATGTCGCACGTCGTTCATTACGGGTCGAGCGTCTTCGAAGGTATCCGATGCTACAAGACGAAAGAGGGCTCAGCCGTGTTCCGTCTCCCCGAGCACATCCAGCGCCTGATGAACTCCGCCAAGATCTATCGAATGGATCCGGCGTTCAATCGTGACCAGATCGTTGACGCCGCCGTCGAGCTCGTCCGTCAGAGCGGCCTCGACGAATGTTACATCCGTCCGGTCATCATCCGCGGCCTGGACGAAGACAAGCCCTCCTTCGGCGTCAATCCGTTCGGCAGTCCGATCGATGTATTTATCGCGACCTGGCAATGGGGTAAATATCTGGGCGAGGAAGCGCTCGAGAACGGCATCGACGTGTGCGTCTCAAGCTGGACGCGGATCACTTCGAACTCGATGCCCGCGATGGCGAAGGCCGGGGCGAATTATATGAATTCGCAGCTCATCAAAATGGAAGCGATCCTCGGCGGATTTTCCGAAGGCATCGCGCTTGACGACCGCGGTTACGTCTCAGAAGGTTCGGGCGAGAACATCTTTCTTGTTAACAACGGCAAGCTGATCACGCCTCCACTCGGTGCGTCGATCCTTCCCGGCATCACACGCGATTCTGTTTTGCAGATCGGACGTGAGATGGGCTTAGAAGTGGTGGAGACCACGATCCAACGTTCTGCTCTTTATCTGGCCGATGAGCTTTTCTTTACCGGCACCGCCGCCGAGATCACGCCGATCCGCTCGGTCGACCGCATCACAGTAGGCGCCGGAAAACGCGGACCCGTCACCGAGAAACTGCAGGAAGAATTCTTCAAGGTCATCCGCGCCGAGCGCCCAGCACCCTTCGGAGCAAACTGGCTGACGTTCGTAAATGCAACCTGTGAAAAAAAAACAGCGGGAGCTTGAGTTAGCGACAGGATCAGATATATTGAATTAAAAGAGGCCGTCTGGAAAGTTGCTTTCCGACGGCCTCTTTTTCGTTGTGCAAATAAACCTGCGTTTTAACTATTTTGCATGGGCAGACTGATCTCGGGTGCTGCCTGAGCATCCTCGACGCAAGGCCAGGAACGGATATCGTTGAGAAAGTCGAAAGGCGATTCGCCGGGCGGAAGGATCACCTGCATGTACCGCAGAAGATTCTTCTCGCTCGGCGATAGTTTCTCTTCCTCGACATTCAGCAGACTCGGCGTCTTATACACGATCTTCGTCTTCTTCGGTAGACTTTGCGCCGGACTAAACTTCTCGCCGGAGCCGGAAACGAAAATCCGGTGGGCGGTGTCGTATGACCATTTCGGTTTCAACTTGACCTCCACCGGAGTCGG
>JBKKAS010000326.1:0-8146 GCA_046714595.1 Pyrinomonadaceae bacterium
GAGATGAAGTGCACGTTATGGCCCCTTTCCGCCAGATCGCGTCCAAGTTCGGAGCCGACGATGCCGCTTCCGCCATAGGTCGGGTAAACAGTGATTCCGATATTCATAGATTGACAAGTTCATCCTATCACGCGGCTCAGCGGGAGTTGAACCGCTGAGCCGCTGAGACGCAGAGCGATCTTAACCGCAGATAACGCGGATAGGGTGGATAAGAAGTCTTAGCTGGATCGAATCTGTCTTATCCGTGAGCTTACGCGCGGATTTCTGTTAGTGATAACCTGTTCGTCATATGAACACCGACAAGTTCCTCGTTCGCGAAGGTGCAACGGTCGATCTGAAAAAACACCCGACCGATTTTACCGGCGATTATACCGAGAAAGACAAAGCCGAGGAAGACCTCAAGAAGAACATCGAACGCCTTCGCGCGCTGCAGGATGTTTTGTACGCGCATGACAAATATTCGCTGCTGATAATATTCCAGGCGATGGACGCCGCGGGCAAGGACGGGGCGATCGAGCACGTGATGAGCGGCGTCAATCCGCAGGGCGTGTCGGTGGTGTCGTTCAAGCAGCCATCCGACGAAGAGCTCTCGCACGACTTTCTCTGGCGATGCGCCAAAAACACACCCGAGCGCGGAAAGATCGGTATCTTTAACCGGTCGCATTACGAAGAGGTCCTTATCGTTCGGGTGCACCCCGCGATTTTGCAAAGTCAGCATCTGCCCGACGAGATCAAAGATGACAAGAATATTTGGACAAAGCGTTTCACGCAGATCCGAAATTTCGAATCGCACCTCGCTGAAAACGGAACGCACGTCTTGAAATTCTTTCTCCACGTTTCCAAAGAGGAACAGAAGCAGCGCTTTCTCGATCGGGTCGCCGAGAAAGAGAAGAACTGGAAGTTCTCGATGGGCGATGTGAAAGAGCGGGGGCATTGGGACGATTACATGAAGGCCTATGCCGACGCGATCGGAAACACCTCGACCGAAAACGCCCCGAGGAATATCATCCCGGCCGACAAGAAATGGTTCACGCGCCTGGCTGTGTCAGAGGTGATCGTGCAGAAACTGGAATCGATGAAGCTCCACTATCCGATAGTAACCGAGGAGCATACGGTGGAGCTCGCTGAGGCGAAGAAGATGCTGGAAAGCGAGTGACACCTTGAGTCTATCGAGTCTGTCGAGTCTATCGAGTCTATCGAGTCTATTTAGTCTATCGAGTCTATCGGAGTCTATCGAGTCTATTGAGTCTCGTGAGACTATCGACTTCAGGTCGCGTCAGACGCTAGACTCGACAGACTCGACAGACTCGACAGACTCGACAGACTCGAACCAGGAGTTATAGCAGATGTTTTGCCCCGACTGCGGAATCGAAGACAAACAATCAAACCAATTCTGCCGTGCATGCGGTGCCGACTTACGTTCGCTGCGGAATGCGATGGAAAGACCGGACAACATCACGGCGTCCGCGGTGTCCGCACGCGACGAGATCGGTCGAGCGCTCGCGGCGAAGATCAGAGAATCGCGTACCGCCGAAGAGCTCGCGGTAGTCGCCGAAGAGGTGTTGCCCGAGGTAGAGAAATTTCTCGAGTCACCCGCAGAAAAACGCCTCCGCCGGATGCGAGCCGGAATGATCGTGTCGTCGATCGGCCTGGGAACGGCGATCGGCATCTCCGCGGTAAGTATCCTGATGAAGGACCCCGACGTGATCTTCCTCGCCGCCTTGGGCGTCGTCGCCTTTTTCATCGGTATCGGGTTTATTTTGAACGGCGTGTTTCTAACGGTGCCGCGGAATGAATTATCCGATAAATCATCCGAGGCCGATAGCCAGCGCGAATTGGACGTCGTTAGGTCCCGCACGAATGATCTCGCGTTGCCCGAAGCTCCGACCCTTTTTCCCTCAGTCACGGAACACACGACGCAACATTTGAAAGGGAAGGATGCGATAAAAAGGGACTGAGTTGATAGATCCGCTGAATATAGCTCGCGAATGCGAGCGTCAGCGTAAAGCCCCGGGCGTAAGCCCGGGGTAGGATCAGAAAAACGATGCAAGCTCGCGTAGCGAGCGACAGAGGTTCGATGTCTTACGGTCTGCCGCTCTCTACGCGAGCTCGATTCTCTTGGCGACGCTTACCCCCGGGCTTACGCCCGGGGCTCTATGCTGTCGCTCGCATAAGCGAGCTGATTCGTGGTTCGGATATCTAAGAACGGACCAGAAAATACACGAACCACACGACAGACTCGATAGACTCGATAAACTCGACCGACTGCCTACTTCACCGGAACCAGTCGCATGATTCGATCATCATCACTCGCCGGCCGTCCCCGACCATCGCGGTTTGATGTCGAGAAATAGATATAGCCATCCGGCCCCTCTGCGACTTCCCGAATGCGGCCGTACGTTTCGCTCAGCAGATTTTCCTGGCTGACGACGTTGCGTCCGTTCAAAACGACGCGGATGATCCGCTGGCCGCGCAGGCATCCGAAAAAGAAATTGCCCTTGAAGCCCGCAAACGCGTCGCCGTTGTAAAAAGCGCCGCTCGCCGGAGCGCACGCCGGTGAGTATTCGAGCAGCGGAGATTCGAGTCCGGCCTGCGTGCGTTTTCCGTAGATGGTCGGCCAGCCGTAATTCTTTCCGCGATCGACGATGTTCACTTCGTCCGCTCCGCCGCCGCGTCCCTCGAATCCGCTCGGCCCGTGCTCGGTCTGGAACATCAATCCTGATCCGGGCTGCCACGCCAGACCTTGCGCGTTGCGGTGTCCGGTCGAGAAGATCTCCGCCCGGTAACCGGCTTTTCCGAAAAACGGATTATCATTTGGCACCGTGCCGTCATCATTCAGACGTAAAGTTTTCCCCGCCAGCGAATTGTTATTCTGTGCGAGGTTCCAGTCCGTCGAATCGCCGACCGTTATGTAAAGCTTGCCGTCCGGACCGAAACGCGCACGCATTCCGGCGTGATTCGACGCTGAGGGCATGTCTTCGATGACAACTTTCGGGTCGGTTAACTTGTTTGCGACGAACTTGTATCGCACGACCTTGTCGCGCTTGCCGTCTTTGCCGTATGCGTATGCAAGGTAGACGAAATTATTCGCGCTGAAATTTGGGTGGATCGAGATATCCATCAGGCCGCTCTCGCTCGACGGCTCGACGTCCGGGACAACAAACACCGGTTCGGCGCGCAATTTTCCGTTCTCGATAATTCGGACGCGTCCAGGGCGCTCGGTAAAAAGCAGGTCCTTGTTCGGCAGGAACGCAAAGCCCCACGGAACCTCGAGACCCGTCGCAACAGTCTCGACGCGAAAACGTGACTGAGCGCCTTCGGTTTCGAAAACCTCGTTCTCAGACGCTCCGGTAGGCACGTTCCCGCAGCTCAACGCCAAAGCCGCATACGTGATCAAAGTTCCAAAAAAGCTTACTGAATACGTCATACGTCGATTCTAGCAAACGCGAAACATTTTTATTGCATCTTGAATGTCTTTGGGCGAAACTAGAGCGCACCTAACCACCCCGCACAAAATTTATCTTATGAAGTACTGCCTGCTGACTGCATTAGTCGTTTTCTTGCTGAGCGCTCCGTTTGCTTCCGCGCAGGATTGCAACGCTCCCGCGATCGTCTTCAACGCAAAGACCGAAAATATTTTCTCGCCCGAACAAGAGATGTTTCTGGGCGACGCGATGATGGGGCGCGTTGAGAGAGATTATCGCGTTCTCGATGACGAAGAGGTCAACGCCTATCTGCAGACGATCGGCGACCGCATCACAAAACATTTGCCCGCGTCCGGGATCCGGTTTCGATTCGTGGTGGTCGATACGCCTTATACGAACGCCCACGCAATGGCCGGCGGCCGGATCTTTGTCACCAGAAAGATGGTCAGCTTTGTGCGGAACGAAGACGAGCTCGCCGGCGTCATTGCGCACGAGCTGGGCCATGCCGTTGTCCGTCATCACGCGATAGATATCTCGAGGTACTTCAAACAGGTCCTCAATATTACGCAGGTCGGCGACCGGGCGGACATCTTCGAAAAGTACAACCGGTTCCTGGAACTGTACCGGACGAAGCGTGTGAGATTCTCAGACAATCACGAAGACAACCAGCAGATCGAGGCTGACCGGATCGGCCTCTATGCCGCGTATGCCGCGGGATATGATCCGAACGCCTTCACGGAGTTCTGGAAGCGCTTTACCGATGCGAAAAAAGGAAATCTGTTCACGGACCTTTTTGGATCCAAGACCCTTGCCGACAAGCGCCTGAAGGAAATGCTGGGGGCGATGAAGCAAATCCCGGCGGCGTGCCTCGACAAGCTTTCACCGACGGCGTCGCAGGACTTCGAAAAATGGCGACGATTTGTAATCAACTTTTCCTCGACCACCAATCGCGAATCTCTCAACGGACTACTTTTCCGCCGCTCGCTGGTTCCCTTGCGCGGCGACATCACCCACCTCAGATTCAGTCCTGACGGCAAGTACATTCTGGCCCAAGACGTTTCGACCATCACGGTCCTGACCCGCGAGCCGCTCGCCGTTCACTATCGCGTCGAGATGGAGGATGCGTTCCCGGCCGCATTCTCGAGAGATTCGAAAACGATCGTCGCTTACAACAAGAACCTTCGGGTTCAAAAGTGGGACACCGAGCAGAAGAGTCTGATATCGACGGATGAGATCGCGATTCGCGGCGGCTACTGGCAGACGCGTGTATCACCTGATGGCAAGTACCTCGCCTGCTATCGCGGCAACGGTGACTTTGTTATCTACGATGTCGCGACGAACACCGAGATTTTCAAACAGAAGGACTTCTACCTGCCCACGTATGCCGAGTACTTTAGCTGGCAGCTGATGAAACTAATTCTCGATCAGGACGAGGTTCCGGCGATAAACATCGAGTACTCGCCAGACGGCAGATATCTTTTAGCAGGGCGGAAGCGGCGGTCGGCTTATATGACGGAGACCGAAGAGACACTCGCAGTGGACCTGACGTCGAAGAAGAAGGTCTCGCTCTCGGACAACATCAAGGAGGTGCTCGTCTCGTCGATGGACTTTATGGGTCCCGACAAGGTGATCGGACAGTACAGCGGCGACATCAAGAAATCGGGTATTTTTGCGTTTCCTTCAGGCCAGAGACTGGAGCAGTTCGAGTTGAGCGGTGCGGGCTTTATGCCTGCGGAGTCGGGAGATTACGTGACGGTGCGTCCGGTCGTGGGCGCCGCGGTCGGCGTTTACGATCTTAAAGCAAAAAAATACGTCCTCGCCAACAAGAAATCGGCTCTCGACGTCTACGGGAACGTCTTTGTGGCGGAACGAAAGAACGGAGAGGTCGCGCTCTATACGATGGGAACGAACCAACCGGTGGCGGCCGTGAGCCTTCCGGCGAGCCCGTTTTCGAATCTGCGAACTTCGGCCGTTTCGTCGGATGGCAATTGGCTTGTCGTTTCCGACCGCTCGCGCGGTGCCGCGTGGAACCTGCAAACTGGCGAGCGTCTCCTGCACATCAGGGCCTTTCGCGGAAGCTACTTTGCGCCGGATGGAAAGATCTATGCCGATTTTCCTAAACAGGGCGACGTCAAACGGTCGATCGCAGTGATGGATCCAAAAGCTGCAAGTGTCACCGCTGTCGGCGACCTTGTGTCTGATGACAACGTCCGGCAGCACGGTCAGTTCCTGCTCGTGCGAAAATCCAATAAAGAAAAAGAAAAGAAAGAAGAGCCTCCCGCGGACAAGGACAAGGATAAAGATAAAAAGAAAGAGGAGCGCCGGATCTTTTCCGAAGAGGAGCCCGAGACGTCGGTCGCGTATCGCGATACGACATTCGAGCTCCGCGATGTCCGCGACGGCAAAAGTCTGTGGTCGCGAAAGTTCGAGAATGAAACCCCGTTCTACTTTATAAATCAGGATGAGAATACGATGGGGCTTTCCTGGCCGCTCGCGTCCAAGGCGGCAAAAGATATTATTTCGGCAAACCCGGAGCTCGCGGCGCGCGCGGCAAAGATGCAGGAGAAGGTTGGGGATCGTCTTTTTCAATTTCTGGAAGCCACGACAGGTAAAGTGACCGGTCACTTTCTGCTCGAAACCGGAAAAGGATCGATCGACGTCGACAAGCTGAGCTCGTCCGGTGACTACCTGATTGTCGGCGACAGCGATAACCGGCTGCTGGTTTATTCGATCGCCTCGGGCGAGCTTCTGTACAGATTGTTCGGCAACTATTCGGCCGCGACCAGCGCCGGGCGTATGATCGCCGTGGAAAATCTCCCGGGCCGGGTCGCCATATACGATCTAAAGACCGGCCGCGAGATGGAGCGCCTGTCCTTCGCAAAACCGGTCACGCGGATGAACTTTATCGATAATGGAAAGCGACTGTTCGTTCTTACCTCGGATCAAAACGTGTTTATGTTCGATTCGATGAAGTTCGCGACCGACGCCCGTCTCGCGGTTAAGTAGCGAATAAGAGCGGGCTCGCCCCCGCATTGTGAATTTTTTAGATTTTGCGGTCCGTCGTCAGACCGATAGGGAAGCGATACCCAGTGATGTAAAATGAACGCTGATCAAGAGTTTTCGGAGGAGCCCCGGGCATCGGGGCTGAGAGGTGCGGTTCACGCACGACTCCTTGAACCTGATGCGGTTAATACCGACGAAGGGAGAAAAACTATGAAAGAAGAAGTCAGAAGTCAGAAGTCAGAAGTCAGAAGTGTCAGCAATCGGCAATCAGCAGTAAGCAATAAGTCAGAACAGACAAGCGACGATGTCCGTCTTCCCGCGTCCCGAAAGATCTACGTCGAGACGAGCGGCAACAACAGACATAAGTTAAGAGTTCCGTTTCGCGAGATCGCATTGTCGCCGTCGAAGGATTTCGACGGAAAGCTCGAAGAAAATTCACCGGTGCGTGTATACGATACGAGCGGTGTGTGGACCGATCCCGATCAGAAACATGATGTCCGCGACGGCCTGCCCGATCTTCGCCACGATTGGATCGTCGCACGCGACGATGTCGAGGAATACGAGCGCCGCGAAGTGCTCCCTCAGGACAACGGCTACCTGACGAAAGGCGCGGAAGACATCGCACGCGTGAAAGACCGCGGAACGCTGGAAGAATTTCCCGGACTCAGGCGCGCTCCGCTTCGGGCAAAACCCGGCGCGTGCGTCACGCAGATGCACTACGCGCGAAAGGGAATCATCACACGTGAGATGGAATACGTCGCGATCCGCGAGAATCTGGGAAGGCAGTTTGGAGTACCGGCTTTAGCCGGCCTTCTCGCTGAAGAGCAGCCGCCTAAAGGCGGAACTCCAAACGCGGACGACAGATCCTCTCTCTACCACCAACACCGCGGCGAATCGTTCGGCGCGTCCATTCCGGAATTCGTCACACCGGAGTTCGTTCGCGACGAAGTTGCACGCGGCCGCGCGATCATACCGGCGAACATCAATCATCCCGAATCGGAACCGATGATCATCGGGCGCAATTTCCTCGTCAAGATAAACGCGAACATAGGGAACTCGGCGATCGCGTCGTCGATCGAGGAAGAGGTCGAGAAGATGCGCTGGTCGCCGCTGAGGGGCGCCGACACGGTGATGGACCTCTCGACCGGAAAAAACATTCACGCGACGCGCGAATGGATATTGCGAAACTCGCCGGTGCCGATCGGGACCGTGCCGATCTATCAGGCGCTGGAAAAGGTGAACGGCAAAGCCGAGGACCTGACGTGGGAAATCTACCGTGACACGCTGAGCGAACAGGCCGAACAGGGCGTCGACTATTTCACGATCCACGCCGGTGTTCGTCTTCCGTATATACCGATGACAGCTAAGCGCACGACCGGTATTGTCAGCCGCGGTGGCTCGATCATGGCAAAGTGGTGTCTGGCGCATCACGAGGAAAGTTTTCTCTACACGCGGTTTCGCGAGATCTGCGAGATCATGCGCACCTATGACGTCTCGTTCTCACTCGGCGATGGATTAAGACCGGGGAGCATCGCAGACGCGAAAGACGAAGCGCAGTTTGCCGAATTAGACACGCTCGGCGAGCTGACACAGATCGCATGGGAAATGGATTGCCAGACGATGATCGAGGGTCCGGGCCACGTGCCGATGCACCTGATCAAAGAGAACATGGACAAGCAGCTTGCCGTTTGCGGCGAAGCGCCGTTCTACACGCTCGG
>JBKKAS010000327.1:0-1968 GCA_046714595.1 Pyrinomonadaceae bacterium
GCGAAGCACGACGTCAATGTCCTCTTCAATTCCGCCGAGCCCGACATCGCGAACGATAAGTATTTCAACTCGGCCGTGCTCGTCGGTCCGCAGGGAAAGGAGATTGCCCAGTATGATAAGATTTACCTCGTGCCCTTCGGCGAATCCGTGCCCGCTCCGCTGCAATCTATCGTTCCCGCGTTTGTAGGAAGTTTTTCCTACGGAAGTGAATACGATCTCTTGCCACTCGGTGATGCGAAGGCGGGCGTGATGATCTGCTTCGAATCGCACTTCGGCGAGCTTTCGCGTGAATACGTCCGCAACGGCGCGGATGTGATAATTGAAATGACGAACGACGGCTAACTCGGCCCGACGCCGGTGCTCAGACAGCATCTCGCGAATGCCGTTTTCCGCGCGGTTGAGACGAATCGACCGGTGCTACGCGTCACGAATGTGGGCATCACGGCGTACATCAATGAGCGGGGCGCGGTACTCGACGCAACCGAACCCTATACCGAGGGCACGCGCGTTTGGCCGGTCGCAAAGTCGGACGGCTCGCAGACGTTCTATGTTAAGTACGGCGACTGGTTCGCGTGGCTTTGTTCGATCGTGACAATTGGGCTGTTGGCGTATGCGTGGATTTATCGACGAAGGCAATAACGCTTTTCAAAAAACATTAGCCACGGTTGGTATAATTGCCGTTTTGTATTACGCCAGTTACTTCGTGGTTCGTGAGAGCCGGACGATGCGAACCGAGCGAAATGGGTGCCCGACGACTGGTTGCGAAGAAGTTATTTTGCCGACTGGATTGTTCTATTATGGGTTCAACCCGTTAATCCATCTTGACCGCTATACGTCGCCGGACGTTGAATTTAGATTTGAAGAATAGCATTTCGTCGCCAGTTGCATAATCCCGTAATAGAATGGAGAAACGCCGACAAGAACTTGAAGAGCCATTCGGCGTAAAGCCGGAACGGATGTTCGACATCCTTATCTCGCCGAGCGCGATCCGAAGCTGGTGGGGCGCGTCAATGGTTGTTATCGATCCGCGAAAGGGCGGTTCCTGGGTCACATCGTCGGGCGACGGCGACAAGGATGCCGAATTTGTAAATTCATTGGAAATTCTCGAATTCGATCCGCCGCATCGGATGCTTCTTGGAGGAGGCAAGTATTTTGCCGGGAACAACTGGCCGATCCAGACGAATATGACTACCGAGCTGATCATCGAACCACAGCCTGCCGGCTGTATATTAACGATCGTTCAGGAATTGTCACCGGCCGATCCGCTGCTCGAGGATTATTTCGATGCATGCGTTATGGGGTGGCAGAATAGTTTCGAAGGGATAAGAAATTACATACACAACAACCCGGCTTAATAAATGATCTATGGAACTGTCCGAACTGCAAACAAAACACGACGAGATAAAAGAGAAAGTTACCCAACTTGGGAGGTTTCTTTGACACGCCTGGGAAACAACGACAGCTCGACAAACTAGAGACTCAGATATCGGATCCGGAGTTTTGGAGCGATTCGGAAAAAGCGCAGAAGATAATGGCTCGGCGGAGTCGGATCGAGAAGGCCCTCGAGCAGCAGAAGGATTTCGAAACGGGCGTTTCCGACGCCGAGGTGCTCTTTGAATTTGCCGCCGATGACGCAGAATCGGCCGCCGAGCTGCAGACGCTGATCGATAAACTTGAATCGCAAGTATCAGAAGCTCAAACCCAGAGTTTGCTTTCCGGTGAGACGGACGCGAACAACGCGATCTGCTCGATCCAGGCCGGGGCCGGAGGGACCGATGCCCAGGACTTTGCTCAGATGCTCCTTCGTATGTACCTGCGATGGGCCGAGCGAAAGGGATTTAAGGCCGAGATCCTCGATGAGCAGGCCGGTAGCGAAGCGGGTATTAAGTCGGCGACGTTTCGCGTCGAGGGAGATTACGCGTACGGACTTTTGGCGACCGAGGCCGGGGTCCATCGCCTGGTTCGCAT
>JBKKAS010000328.1:0-1721 GCA_046714595.1 Pyrinomonadaceae bacterium
GTTGTATTCCCAAGCCTCGGCCTGGCTCTTTTAGTTCTATCTGTAAACATTCTCGGCGACGCATTGAATGCCAGGCTCGATCCGAAGTCGCGGGCTAATTATTAGCTGACGCTCACCGATGATCTCCTAGGTGCGTCGCCTTCTTCGTCGCCATAGAAATATTACGGTGGCGATCAAAAAAATCGCGACGCTGCTCACCACTAGGTAAGTAGTGCGCCGTCCAATAGATTTGAGAGGATCGGCCGGCGAACGGCCGTTCAGCCACCACGCGTCCTGAGCGAAGTAGATGTTCGACTTCGCGCTCCATCGATACATACCCTGAAGCTCACTCTTGAATGCCGCTCCGGAGTTTGGTTCGTAGATCCACAAATATGGAACGTCGCTAACCAGGATTTCCTGCGCTTCGAAGTAGTATGCGGCGCGTTTCTGTTTGTCAGTCTCCGATGCTGCGAGTCGGAAAAGCTCGTCAACGCGCCCATTGCGGTAGCTTGCTCCGTTTGAAAAGGGGATTGCACCGATGTTGTCGGAAACAACGGTTCTTTTGACTCCAATGTCGGGATCCGGCCCATTCTCGAATGACGCGAAACCAAGATCGAAATCCTTCTTGATATAGACCGCATCTACCGCCGAGTTGAATTCCATCAGCTGCAGATCGATCTCAATCCCAACATCACGGAATTGGTCCCGAAGAACTTCGACGACCTTTGCGTAGCTTTGGGCGTACATATATTTCAGTCGGAACCTCACGCCTGAAGTATCGCGTTTGTATCCCGCCTCATCGAGCATCTGATTGGCGAGCGGCAGATCGCGTTCGTACTTTGGAACGTTCGGATTATGAGCCCATTTCAGAGCGCTTGAGATCGGCCCGGTGGCCGCTTTCCCCCTACCGAATGCGACTTTGTCGACAATAAATTGTTTATCGATGGCGTGGGCCATGGCCCGCCGCACGCGCACGTCAGAGAGCGGGCCGCGGGTTGTGTTGAGTACTACGGTTTCGACGGTTGCATATCCCTCACGCCCCTTTTCGGTCACCGTGACACCCGACATTTTCAGGAACCGCTCAAGGTCAAGCGGCGACGGACTTGTAAAATAATCGATCTCGCCATTCTCAAATGCTATCGCCGCCGTCGAACTGCTCGGCGTCACCTTATAGACGACGCGGTCGAGATAGGGCTTTCCCGTTTTAAAATAGTTTTGATTTTTGACGAGCGTCAAACGATCGCCCTTGGCCCACTCCTGGAATTTAAATGGCCCGCTTCCGATCGGGTGCGCGTTGTGCGGGCTTGTGAGTGGGTCAGAATTTTCATAGAGATGTTTGGGCAGGACCGGAGAGTTGGTGACGTCTATCAACTGCAGGAAGGCGGCGTACGGGCGAGCAAACTCGAAAACGACTGTGTGCGGATCCGGCGTTGAGATCCTCGAAAGATTGCCGCCGATCGATGCTCGTGTGCGTGAATGATATTTCAACAACATTTCTTCGAACGTGAATCGCACATCTTCCGAGGTGACCGGAACGCCGTCGTGAAATGCGGCGTTCGGCGCAAGATGAAAGGTGTAGGTCCGTCCGTCCGGCGAAACCTCCCAACTCTGCGCCAGATCGGGCACCGGATTCAGATCGAAATCCTGAGCAACGAGGCCGCTGAAGATCGATCCGCAGATCAGATGTACGCCGCCTTGTGTCGTAATAGCGGGATTAAGTCCGCCGGGGTCACCGCTAACGG
>JBKKAS010000329.1:0-2622 GCA_046714595.1 Pyrinomonadaceae bacterium
CAGCCTGGCCTTCGCCCGGTCAGACAGGTCAGGCAGGGACGAGAGATGAATTCGTCATTTTCTTTTTCTCCGTCTTGGCGACTTTCTCAGCTTCTTTGACACTGGAAAGAAGGATCGCATCGAGGAACTCACGAAGTTCGGCCGGCTTGATGATCCCGATCTCTCGACGCACTATTTTGCCGTTGCGATCGATAATGACGGTCGCCGGTAAAACGCTCCCGACACCGAACCGCTGCATGTCGTCGGTCGTCGCTCCGACCCAGACCGGGAAATTGAGTTTGAATTCGCGAATGAACTTCAGGACCTTCGCTGAGTCTGCCGCGCCGTCGCCCGCCGCGCCGATCACCTGAACACCTAGTGCAGCATAATCGTTCTGGATCGACGAAAGATCCGGCATTTCTTTTTTACACGGCTCGCACCACGTTGCCCAGAAATTCAGGACAACAACGCGGCCGCGATAGCCTGCCAGTGACTGCTGAGCTCCGGTGAGGTCCTTGAGCGCGAGAACCGCATCGTCCGAGACCGGTACCGGTTTAGGCAGCGGTGAATCGAGAACCTTCAGCGCGTTAACCTTGAGAAAGTTCTTGTCTTTTTCGGTTCGCAACTCGCCTTCAATCTCGACTGATCTCGGTACCAGATCCAGGAAATCCTTACCCGTCGTTTTGTATGCGCCCTTCTCGAGCGTGTAAAGCGTGAAACCTTTTTCGTCCTCAACAGCGAGCGCTTGCGGCAGTCCCTCTTCCGAGCAATCGAGCGCGCATTTGATATCCGCAGCATTGCCGTAACGCGTTTTCTTTCGATCCGTGGCCTCGAACCAGCAGACCGAGCATACGATCTGGCCGCGCAAGGTTACTTGTTTAGGGGTTTGAGCGGAAGCGGAAATCGCGAGTACAAGCAGTGCAGCTACGAAAATTGTGACTCTGAGCATAACGAGTGGTCTCCAGCATAGCCACGCCGTTCACGGCGTGGAAAGATCCCAAATGATTTGTCGGGGCGTTTCGACGCCCTTACCTAACGCACATTGTAAGGACGTTGAAACGCCCTTCCAACCGATCAACCAAAATGACCACCCCGTAAACGGCGTGGCTATGCAAGCAACTGGTCTTTAGAAACAACCGTCGAACTCGACCTCAGACATTGAACCGGAAGTTCACGATATCGCCTTCCTGCATCACATATTCCTTGCCTTCGAGCCGCGTAAGGCCTTTTTCTTTGGCCGCGTTCATCGTGCCGGCGTTGATGAGATCGTCGTATGACACGATCTCGGCCCGGATAAATCCGCGTTCGATGTCGGTGTGAATCTCGCCGGCAGCCTGCGGTGCCTTGGTGCCGGTCGGGATCGTCCACGCCCGGACCTCTTTCTCGCCGGCCGTGAGAAACGCCATCAGCCCAAGCATGTGATACGCGGCTTTGATAAGTTCATCGACGCCGCTTGATGAGAGACCGAGGTCTTTTAAGTAATCCGCACGCTCGGCGGGTTCGAGCGCGACCAGCTCGGCTTCGAGCTTTGCACAGATGACGACGACGTCCGCGTTCTCGGATTCGGCGTGTTTCTTGACGGCTTGCACGTGCGGGTTCGCGTCCGGGTCGGCGAGCGTCGCTTCATCGACGTTCGCCGCGTAGATCGTCGGCTTTGTCGAAATGAAGAACCAGCTCTTCACGGTCGCGCGCTCGTCGTCGGTCAAGTCGGCCGCACGTGCCGGTCGGCCCTCTTCGAGAATGGGAAGTATCTTGTCGAGAATTTCCATCTCACGCTTCGCGTCCTTATCGCCCGACTTCGCCCCGCGCATCGCTTTGTCGCGACGCTTCTCGGCTGAAGCAAGGTCGGCAAGTGCGAGTTCGATCTGTATCGTCTCGATATCGCGAACGGGGTTGACCGAGCCTTCGACATGGATGATGTTCTCGTCCTCGAAACACCGGACGACCTGGATCACGGCGTGAGTCTCGCGGATGTTCGCGAGAAACTGGTTGCCGAGCCCTTCGCCTTTGGAGGCGCCCCGAACAAGCCCGGCGATATCGACAAACTCCACCGTGGCCGGAATGATCGTTTCCGTTTTCACGATCTTTGCCAAGGGCTCGAGACGCTTATCGGGCACAGGCACGACGCCGACGTTCGGTTCGATGGTGGCGAAAGGATAATTAGCGGCGAGCGCCGCTTCCTGTGCAGTCAGTGCGTTAAAGAGAGTAGATTTTCCTACGTTGGGTAGTCCTACGATTCCTGCTTGTAGCATAAGGTCAAAAGTAGGGCGGACTGTTTAGTCCGCCCTTGTTGACAGTCTAGCAGGATGATTCGTTGACGGGCTAACTGGCGCGTCTCACATTTGCGGCAGATACGCATTCGGCACGGGCTTATCGCCGTTGAGGCCGAACTGCGCCGCAAAGAACCCGTTCTGGCTTTGCAGCAGATACCAGATGCCGCTTGACGGTCGGAATACCGCCGCATCGTCTTTCCCGTCGCCGTCGAAGTCGCCAGTCACGGGAACGTCACCGGTGATTCCGAAGTTAAACTGACTATAACCGGCTGTGGATTGCAGCAAGTACCAAACTCCGTCACGAAATACCGCGAAATCGTATTTACCGTCGCCGTCGTAATCGCCCTGTGCGGGCCGGTCGGTCGAGATC
>JBKKAS010000330.1:0-5145 GCA_046714595.1 Pyrinomonadaceae bacterium
TCATGAATCAGACAACAATATCGAGCGAAATTTCCACAACCGGTGTCGGTCTTCATACCGGCGTCGAGGTACACCTGACATTGAAACCCGCACCTGAGAACACGGGGTATATTTTTGTCCGCACCGATCTCGACAATTTCGAGATTGCCGCCTCGGCCGAATATATATCGCACTGTAGTTACGCTACGACCCTGATGCGCCGCGGTGTCGTGCTTTCTACTTGCGAGCATCTGTTGTCGGCGCTCCGCGGCAGCGGTGTGGACAATTGTTTTATCGAACTCGATAACATCGAGGTCCCAATAATGGACGGCTCAAGCGAGGATTTTCTCGGGCTTATCGATCAGGCTGGTATTTCGGAACAGGCGGCTCCGCGCCGTTACTTTCGCGTGCTGAACCGGGTAGCGGTCGACCAGGGCGGCAGGCAGATGTCGATCGAACCGGCGGAACGGTTTGAGATCGAATGTGTCATCGACTTTCCGCACCCGTTCATCAACAAGCAATCGCTGCACTTCGTGTTTGAGAATGGTTCTTATGGACCCGAGATCGCATCCGCCCGCACCTTTGGATTCACCAACGAGATCGAGATGCTGCGAAAGGCAAACCTGGCGCTTGGCGGGTCGCTCGATAACGCAATCGTCCTGACGCCCGACGGAATGCTCAACGAAACTCCGCTACGATTTGACGATGAATTCGTCCGACACAAGATTCTGGATATAATCGGCGACTTTGCGCTTCTCGGTATGCCTGTTCTCGGCAAGATCACCGCCGAAAAAAGCGGTCATGCCGTACACGCCGCTTTGATGAGTAAGCTGTTAAAAACGGAAGGTGCGTGGGAGATCGTCGAGCAGAAAGCAGAAGGCGGAAAGCAGTAGGCTTTCTGCTTTCTGCTTTCTGCTTTCTGCCTACTCCGAACCCCAATCCGACGTGTGAAAAATCTCTTCCTTGTCGATCCGCTGATACGTATGCGCACCAAACAAATCACGCTGCGCCTGGATCAGGTTTGCAGGCAGTCGTTCGGTCGCAAACGCTTTTAAGTAATTAAGTGACGCAGTCGCCGCCATACAGGGAACGTCCGACGATGTGGCGAAATGAACGAAAGCTTTTAGCAGCGCCTGCTCGCTACGAATGGTCGCGACAAATACATCCGAAAGGAGAATGTTCTCCAAACCCGCCTCCATCTCAAACGCCTTCCGAATATCTTCGAGCAAAGCGGCGCGGATAATGCATCCTCCGCGCCAGATCTTCGCGATCTCGACCATGTCGAGGTCGTATTGCTTTTCCGTAGACGCTGCTCGCAAAAGTGACAGGCCCTGGGCGTACGTTACGAGGAACGCCAGGTGGAGACCGTCGCGGACGAACTCGATCGTACTGCCTCGCAGCTCCTCAGAAACGGACAAGGCATCGACAACGATCCCCAATTTTTTCGCTCCCGCGACCCGTTCCCCTTTGCGCGCCGAGATCTGCCGCATCGTCACCGCCGAGTCGATCGTCGGAATCGGGACACCGAAATCCATCGCGGTCTGCGACGTCCATCGCCCGGTTCCCTTCTGTCCCGCTGTGTCGAGGATGAGCTCAACGAGCGGCTTGCCCGTGTCCGCGTCGACCTTGCGCAAAACTATCGATGTGATCTCGATAAGAAACGAATTCAATTCTCCGGCATTCCATTCGGCGAACACGTCGGCGATGGCACCGGTATCCATCCGGTAACCGCGCTTCAGAAGGTCGTAGGCCTCAGCTATCAACTGCATCAGCCCGTACTCGATGCCATTGTGGACCATCTTGACGAAGTGCCCGGCTGAACCCTTTCCGACGTGCGCCGCGCACGGTTCACCATTTACTTTCGCTGACGCGGCTTCAAAGATCGGGCGGACTAATTCGTAAACCTCCGGCCGGCCGCCGACCATTATGCTCGCTCCGTGACGTGCGCCTTCTTCACCACCGGAAACACCGACACCCAGAAATGCGATTTTCGATTGAGCGAGAAAGGCCTCCCGGCGCTCGGTATCGGAGAAATGAGAATTGCCGCCATCGATAACGAGATCGCCTGCGTCGAGATGTGGAATAAGATCGTTGATGACGGAATCAACGATGGGCCCTGCCGGAACGAGCAGCATGATCTTGCGCGGTGTTTCCAGACCGGTGAGAAATCCCTTGATATCACCGGCGGCGGTAATTTGAAATGCCGCACCTTCTTCCAACAGGAGCTGTCGTTTGGTTTCGTCCAGATCGTAGCCAATCGACGGGAAACCGTGCTCAGCGATATTGAGCAGAAAATTTCTGCCCATGGTCCCCAGACCGATCATTCCAAATTGTGCTTTCGACATACCTTCAGTGTCCTAAATACTTCACAAACGCCTGCTTCAGGTTCCTCTCAATCTCGTTGTGGATCGGCAGCTTGCCGAACGGATTCTTCTTCGATTCGCGAAAGATATGACTCGCGCACTTGCCGCAAAGCATGTACGCGATCAGCACGCCGTGTTCGCGAAAAATGAACGCGTTCAGCGACAACGCGTCCTTCTTCTTATACTTCGTAACGGTGACCTCTTTTCCGCAGCCCGGACAGTCGTCGCCTTCGTGCAGCCAGCGTTCTTTAACAGTGGAGCCAAACTGCATTTGCGCCTGTCGGAAGAGTAGGTCTAGAAGGTCTTCGATCTCTTTATTTCTCATAATAACGATCAACTAAGGCTTCAAAACCAACGTGAACAGACCTGGATGACTATTTCCTGAGATTATACGTTCCAAATATCGGCCTTCGCCACCGTCGCATCGTTATAATGCTCAGGCATCTCGTCGAACGACCACCACGCGCCGAGCACCATTTGGGCATATGCCCACTGGCGCAGATCGATCGGCGACATATCAAATGCGTCCGAGAAACTCAGAACCGCCGCGTCCAGTTTTGGTCGAACGTCCGGATCGTTTTCCTGCCACCAGTGGAAATTGTTCAGGAACACAGCGATGTCGTAACCGACAGGACCGATTACGCCTTTCGGATCGATCGCAAGGTATTCCTCACGCGTCGCGCTGACTACATTAGCGGGATGAAAGTCGCCGTGAAGGTAATATGTGGAATCTTCGGATGCCGTCAGGCGTTCGTAGATCTTGAGAGCCTTGATCGCATAATTGGCCGGAAAACCTTTCTCGTGAAATCGGCGCAGTCCGTCAAACCACTCATCTACGGATTTCCTGTGGAACAGATCATGCGGAGGTTTCTCTACCAGACGCCGCAACACAGCGATCGCGGGAGCCAGAGAGCCGTGTTTAGCAGTTTCGAAGATCTCGGCAAGGTTCGCTCCTGGTACAGCTCTTTCGATCAGAATCGCGCGTCGTTCGATATCTTGCTCGAGAAGCCGCACAGCTCCCCTTCCATCCCTCACTCGAAGAAACTCCGCCTCGCGAAGATACTCCCGATCGGTGTACGGCGGCGCCACCTTGAGAACTGCATCACAACCGTCTCGAAGATGAGTAGCTGGTGCAACGAAATTGAACTCGCCGGCGGCGAATGGCTCATGGACCTCGATCGACCACTGCACGCGGAGCTCGTCGACTTGCGCGTGTAAACCGGCAAGCCAACTGTCTCCACCCGCGCCGCAGATTCCGGAGACGTGATTTACGAGTTCGCGTGGTAAAGGGTGAGAATAACTTTCATCCATCGAGCTTGACGAGTTTAGCCGGACTGCCCGATGCTTATCAAATGCCCGATCTGCTGACAACGATACGCCCGACGACATTTATCGAACCACAAAAACTCGGTGATCGCCTCGGCCTCGACATCACGATCGCGTCCGAGACGTTTCAGCACACGGGCAGCTTTAAATTCCGAGCCGCTTACAACCTCGTCCTGAACGTGCCGAACGATGACATCCTGACGGCGTCATCCGGAAATTTTGGACAGGCACTGGCGTATGCGTGCAAGCTGCTGGGTAAGAAGTGCACGGTCGTGATGCCCGAGACTTCCGCTCAAGTAAAGATCGATGCGGTCCGATCGTACGGAGCGACGGTCGATCTGGTCGATGTAAAAACGGTCGGCCGCAACGAGCGCGTTGCACAGCTGGCCGCGGAGATGCCAAACGCATATTTCGCGAGCCCGTACGATGACAAATTTGTTATCGAGGGAAACGCCACGCTCGGCGACGAGATGGCGGACAAAGGTTTTGATGTTGTGATCGTCCCGATTGGTGGCGGGGGACTAATATCGGGAATCGTCACCGGTCTCAGACGTAACAACGCGCGGGCGGATGTCGTCGGTGCAGAGCCGCTTCTAGGCAATGACGCTGCTCGATCACTCAGAACCGGAGAGCTCGTTAGGAACGAAGCGGAGCCCCTGACGATCGCCGACGGAGCCCGGACGATCTCGCTGGGCAGCTTGAACTGGCCGATCATCGAGGAAAATGTGTCGGAGATAATCGAGGTATCGGAGGAGAAGATCTGCGATGCGGTCCGCCTCTATTTTTCTCTGGCTAATTTGAAATGCGAGCCGACCGGCGCGTTGGCTCTTGGGGCGGTATTGGATGATCAGGAACGGTTCCACGATAAGAGAGTCTGTCTTATTGTGAGCGGTGGAAACGTGGATCCGAAAGTTTATACGGAGATCTTGCAAGCGGCCGCTGCAGATGCCCCCACGAAGTAAGGGCGAAATACACAGCATCCAGCATACTCGCGTCTAGTTTGGCGTCGCCGCCTAACTAACGAGCGTCGAGAGCATTCACTGCTTATGAAAGCGACAATCCTCACCGCCACCTTTTTCTTGCTCATTCAACACCCCTGTCCTGTTTTACCCCAAGAAAGAAATCCATTTTTCGTCATTTCTGTTGATGGAAAACACGGATACATAGATAGAACAGGAAAGATTGTTATCCAACCAAAGTTTGATGGGGCGTTAGATTTTTCCGAAGGTTTAGCAAGAGTGGTAGTTAATGACAAATGGGGCTTTATAAACCGTAAAGGCAAGATTGCAATCGCACCACGTTTTGAACACGCCTACAGATTTCAAGAAGGTTTGGCAATGGTGCAGGTACATAAGGGGACCAAAAGGAGTTGGGGGTTTATTGATGGAAAAGGACAGTTGGTGATAAAGCCCCAATTCGATGAACTTCACGGAGTGGCGGAAACAACTAATGGCTTTGTCGAAGGCATGGCCATGAT
>JBKKAS010000331.1:0-3475 GCA_046714595.1 Pyrinomonadaceae bacterium
TTGTATGGCTTGTTGAATGTGTTGCCGAGCTCGTGCATCGCCCAAAGCACGCGACGATGGACGGGTTTGAGGCCGTCGCGGACGTCCGGCAAAGCGCGTCCGATGATCACGGACATCGCGTAGTCGAGATACGACCGTCGCATCTCGTCTTCAATATTTACTTGATTTCGTTCTAAGATTGAATCCATTTTGAATCCCGTTTCTTCTTAAGGTTGTATATTTTGCGGTAGTTCGAGTGACCAGCGGGCACTAAAAAAATTTGGAAATATTTTCCGTTTGATGTTATTCTTAATTTTACAGGCGGAAGGCCTGTTTAGCAACTTGCCCGCCCTTTGCAAGAACCCCGCTAAATTCTTCCAAATACAAACATTTCTCGAGCCAAAGACCTCCTTGATCAAGGTTCGTCGAAAAAAAATGTCCACTAACGTTACGACAGAGAAAGACAGTCGCCGCATTCAAAGATATCCGTTAGCGCTACCGGCCCGCGTCGAGGTAAAAGTCGACGACAAACTGGCATGGAATGAGATCACTCGTCTCGAGGACATCTCCGCCTTTGGTGCCGGGTTCAAGCTAAAACGCCCGGTAAAGCGAGGCCGTCTATTGCTGATGAGCGTTCCGATGCCGCGCCAGCTTCGTTGTTATGATTATCTCGAGCCGCAATACCGGATCTGGGGATTAGTACGCCGTTGTGTTCCGCTTGGAACCGGCGGTGGTGACGATGCTTATTCGGTCGGTGTTGCATTCATCGGTAAAACCCCGCCCGCATCGTATGTCGATGATCCTTCAAAATTGTACGATCTTGCGGATAGGGAGGACGGCGGACTATGGCAGCTCGTCGAGGCAGTGATTACTCCCGACGAAAGCGACCTGCCTGGCTATCTGCGACGACACACGCGCTTCGCAATTCCCGAATCTTTGCTTCTCGAGATGCTCGACGAGAACGGCGACGTCGCGGCGAGCGAAATCAGCGTGACCGAGAATGTAAGTCTTGGCGGCGCAGCCGTCTTTACCTCCTTTAATGTCGAGTTGGGCGCATTCTTACGGGTGAAGAGCGAGCGGCACAACCTCAGCATTATCTCAATAGTTCGCGGCAAACGTATCGGCGACGACGGTATTGTCCGGCTGCACCTTGAGTTTATTGATCACTTATTCCCACTCGAAGGAATCGAGTGATACCGCTACGTAGCATTTTTACCACTCACAATATGGTATACACCGTTCGATTACGGAGAGGCTTAAATGTCAGTCCGCACTGAGCCGCCGAAACACAGGACAGACCTTTCGTCTATGTCTTTGCACGCCGTTGTAAAAGCGAAAGAAAAAAACGACCGCCATTGGAAGGAGGTCGCAGATCTCATTACCGTTTCCGCAACGGGCTCGAGCTTTAATCTGCAGCGCCCGTGCGAAGTCGGAACTCTTCTATCTCTCATGATCCCACTGCCCGCTCATATGCGGTGCTACGATCACGACAAGGAGTTTTATAGGGTTTGGGGATTGGTGCAGCATTGTGCACCGATCAAGGCGGACGATCCTTCAAATTTCCATATCGGTGTTGCGTTTATCGGTAAACACGTCCCTGAGGGTTATCGGGCAAATCCGATGCAGCACTACCATATCTCCGGTGTCGATGAAGCCGGCATGTGGAGCGTTTCGAAATCAAAGACACCCTTCAAGAAAAGGGCGGAAGCCAGGTTCTGGAGACCGATCGATTTATACCTTGCTTTGGTCGACACGAAGGACGGGTCAACGGGCGGGGAGCGAACGGTGACAGAAAACGTAAGCCGGAGCGGCGCCGCCGTCATTACCACGCTCGACGTCGGGATCGGAGACCGAGTCAAATTCATCAGCGAAGAGTATGATTTTTCCGGCCTCGCGGTGGTTTGTAATAAACAGAGAGGTGACGATGGTCGGACCAGGCTCCACTTGAAGTTCGTTGATAACAGATTCCCCGTGCAGGCATTGATGAAGGCCGGCGTGACGGTCGAGCCGTATTGAATCAGTCGCGGAACTTCGAAAGAAAAAGCCGGATCAATTTCGATCCGGCCTTTTTGTTTTATTTAACGTATCCGCCTGGGCATGACTCCGCGCTCAGTATTCTCCTTCCTCGAGCGCCTTTGCCGTCCACGGACTGTTGCCGTACTTACCTTTCAGCAGCACTATCGCCTTGTCCCGCAGTTCTTGATTGCCTCCGCCGTACTTGGTCTGCAAGTTGATCGTGGCAGCAATGTAAAGGGCTTCGGGAATCCTCGGTTCGCGAGGCGCCCTCTTCGCCCATTCCAGGATCCGGTTGGTCAAGTAGGTTTCAGCATCGCCGGCAGCAACGATCTGCCGTCGTTCCTTCATCGTCGCGCCCGACTGGGCGACAGTCACGAAGCTCGGGCGAAGGATCACCTTCGGTATCTCGTTGTATCGCCGATCGTAGTCCGTATCACTGGGTTCGTACCACCATCCATCTTCCCAACTGCTGACCTCGTTCTCTCCGCGTTTCGGAAAACCGCCTTGCACAAAAGCTGTAAGCTTCGGATTCTTGATGAGGATCCATAGTTCCTCGGCGAGCCGAGCTATTTCCGTCCGCGCACCCAGGTATTTACCAAAGCTCGTTGCCATTTCCGGCTCATGTTTCGACGCCTCGGCCGCGAACTTCGACGCCAGATCCCGTCGGCCGAGCACCGCCGCTCTCGTCCACACCGTTAGAACCATCCGCCTCCGAAGATGTTCCGGCAGCTCCGGATGCAGAGCCGCCTGCGCAAGAACGTCGAGCGGAAAATGGCGGTTCAGAATGTCGATCGTGTACTCGTCGAACATCACCTGGTCGTCCCATGGCAAGAAGTCGCGATAGCCTTCCTCAGTCTCTCGAACATACTCGTCCCGACTTTGGGTATAGTTCTCTGCGTTCCAATAAGACTTTTCATTCTCGAGAAAGTCATGGAGTCGTCCCTACTGGCCATCAAGGGAGAAAGTAACCGGCCGTCGCCCGGCAAATTTGAGAAATTCGTCAAGGCTCACGGAGACCCGCATTCTCAGTTCGAGGAAGCGGTTCTGCGTCGAAACCGGCAAGGTGCGGAAATCCGAGGCGAGCAGCCGGTCGAGCAACGTTCTCGCTTCATTTTCTTTACCAAGATCGATCATTAACCTGGACACATGATAGGCGACGGTGGAAAATGCCGGTGCGGTGCGACCGATCTTCGCTCCATCACGCATCAGCCGGTCAATGTCCGGCGAATCTTTTTTAGCCTTTGCTAACGCAGCCATCAGCCACGCCGGCGAACCGCTCTCGCGCCATCTTTTCAACGAGTGCGAATACGCTTGTTCGTCATCTATCTGAAAGGTAAAGATCCACTCGCTTAAGTCGTCGACGCGAAGGAACGGCGGGATGAGATCAACAGTAAGTTCCTCGCTACTGTACCGGTTCCCCTCATAGCCCGCTGTTTGACCCTTGCCGAACCTGAAATTCGCGCCGATGAACCGCGTGCGT
>JBKKAS010000332.1:0-13369 GCA_046714595.1 Pyrinomonadaceae bacterium
AGACTCGGTAGACTCTTCTTACGGCGTGATGATCAACTCCGGCGATTGGAACGGCAAAACAACAGAAGAAGCAAAAAAAGAAATGGCGGAGTTCGCCGCGGCAAACAGTTTTGGGGAAGCGGCGGTCACTTACAGGCTTCGGGATTGGGGAATTTCGCGGCAGAGGTTTTGGGGCGCACCGATACCGATCGTGTATTGCGATAAGTGCGGGACGGTTCCCGAGAAATTCGAGAACTTGCCCGTTCGGCTCCCCGAGAACGCGCCGCTAACCGGCACCGGCGAATCGCCGCTGGCGAAGGTTGCGGAGTTCTACGAAACAACGTGCCCTAATTGCGACGGGCCGGCTCACCGCGAGACCGACACGATGGACACTTTTGTCGATTCTTCCTGGTACTACTTCCGCTATACCGATCCTTCGAATGAAGGACTGCCGTTCGATCCCGAGATCGCTGCCTACTGGACTCCCGTCGATCAGTACATCGGCGGTGACGATCACGCTGTCATGCATCTCATCTATTGCCGTTTCTGGGCGAAAGTGATGCGGGACCTGGGACTCGTGAGTTTCGATGAGCCGATCGCCCGTCTTCTGACACAGGGAATGGTGGTGGGCGAAACGTTTTTCGACGACGCATCGGGCAAGCGGGTCTACCACACGCCCGACACGATCGCGATCAGGCGGGACGCCAAGGGAAAGCTCGTCGAGGCCAGATCCAAAGATGGCAAACAGTTGAAATATGCGATCGAGCGGATGTCCAAATCAAAAGGCAACGGCGTCGATCCGGATGAGATGATCGACATCTATGGTGCCGATGCGACACGTCTCTTCATCATGTTCGCCGCACCCATCGAGCATGAGCTGGTATGGAATGAGGCAGGCATCGAGGGTGCGGTCAGATTCCTGCAGCGGGTTTGGCGGTTGGTCTACAAGTGGGACGATGCGTTGAGCGCGACGCCTTCGTCGACTGAAGGTCCGAGCGACAGTGCACGAGCGCTCCGGCGAAAAACTCACCAGACGATCAAGCGGGTCGCAGACAGTCTCGAGACTTTGCAATTCAACACGCCGGTTGCCGCGTTGATGGAGCTTTCGAATGCGATCGGCGATTTCAGTATCGAACCCGAATCAATTAGCGCCGCCGATCAACACGCCGTCCGAGAGGCGTTGACGAGTTTGATCTTGATGCTCACGCCATTCGCACCGCACACAGCCGAGGAGCTGCATTCTATCGTGACCGGGAATGACGACGGAATCGTCCCCAATGGCGCGCTGTTCCCGGAATTTAATGCGCAACTGGCGAAGGCCGACGAGATCGAGATTCCGGTACAAGTGAACGGTAAGCTTCGGTCGCGGATCTTTGCACCGCCCGATGCTTCGAACGATGCTTTACAGGCGCTCGCGTTCGCCGACCAAAAAATAAATGAACTCGTTGCCGGGAAAGATGTCGTCAAAGTAATAGTTGTGCCCGGACGGCTGATAAACATAGTGGTGCGAGGGTGATACGCTGCGATCCCAGTGGGGCCGGGGAGCTTAATTTGCCTTGCTTGTAGCGGTCAAAGAAACTAGAATCATTTCGTGCTCTAGCAGCAAAAGTCCGCCCTAAATGTGTCTAAGAAAAATAGCTCCCCCTGTTTCTTATGCTTTTGGTATTTGTAAAAGCGTCTAATGAAGGAATGCCAGCTTTGTAAAAATTGCTTCACCGACGATGTCGTAACTTGTCCGAATGACGGGATGCCGACGATGCACACCATCACAGGCGAACCGGTACTGGAGGGTAAGTACCACCTCGAATGTCGCCTCGGCCAGGGCGGGATGGGTGTCGTGTATAAAGCCCGCCACGCATATCTAAAAACACAACTCGCGATAAAGATCATCCTTCCGGATCTCGTTGGAAACGATCCGCAGCTGGTAACTCGTTTTCGCCAAGAGGCGCTCGCGGCCGCCGCTATCCGCCATACGAATGTCGTAGCCGTTACCGATTATGGAGTGGTCAACGGTGCGCTTCCGTTTCTCGTGATGGAGTATGTCGAGGGCGAGTCGCTTCACGATCTGCTTGCGCGCGAGAAATCGCTTCACCCGGAGCGAGCTCTAGAGTTGATGGCGGCGATCTGCGCCGGTGTCGGTGCCGCGCATCACCAGGGCATCGTTCACCGCGACCTCAAGCCGCTCAACATCATGATCTGCAGCGATAAGCCGAGCCTTTCGCAGGCTGTCAAGATCCTGGACTTCGGTCTCGCGAAGATTAAGTCGGGCGAGCTGTTAGGCTCGTTCATTCAGGCACAGACGACAGGCCTGATGGGATCGCCTTACTACATGGCTCCGGAGCAGTGGGCGGACGACGAGCCCGATTCGCGTTCGGACATTTACAGTTTGGGCGTGATGCTTTACCAGATGCTGGCCGGCGATGTTCCATTCAAGGGTTCATCGATCCCGGCGATCATGAAAAAGCACGTCAGCGATCCGGCTCCGCGTTTTATAGAGCTTGGGATAACGATCGCGCCGGAGATCGAAGCCGCCGTACTTCACACGCTGCAAAAGGAAAAAGAATCTCGCACGGCATCTGTAGAAGCGTTGATCGCGGAGTTCCGCGAGGCCGTCTATCCTTCCGGGATCGGAATACACACCACGTCAGGCGCCTCCACGTTACCCATTTCGAGGCTTAGTGTGCACACGCGACCTCCGCAATCGCACGTCTTTGTTGATAACGTTCCGGTCGGGCACAGCCGCGATGACGGCTGGCTGCTGCTCGAGGGTGTGCAGAGCGGAAATCATCACCTGCGTGTGATCCACGACGGGTTTCAGGATTGGTTCGGTGATGTAATATGCGACGGCAAGCCGCAGCAGGTAGTCGCCGAATTGCGGTCCCAGGGACATACGAGTCAGCGTGTCGCCGGCATCGCGCAAGATACGCCCCAGGGGATGGCAGCGACGCAGATCTCCCGATCTGACATGCAGAAAACTGCTGTCCAAAATTTCGACACCGGCCCCCAGCATGTTGGAATGGCATCTCAGCCGCCCAAGCGAAGATTCTTTTCGCCGCTGGTTCTCGGGGGGCTGGGGCTCGTCCTGTTGTTTGTTCTCGGTGTGGGCGGGGTCGGTGGTGCTTACATGCTCGGTTTAATTCCAAAGCTCACCGGAACCGGAAATTCGGTTAATAAGGTGACTGCGACGCCGACACCGACTCGGGCGCAGGACACACCGCCACCCACGGCGGTCAAAGCCGAAATGGTCGATATCGTGGGCGGCGTCTTTTCAATGGGACGTAACAGCGGCAACGAGAACGAACGCCCGGCCCACCAGGTCACGGTCAAGAATTTCAGTATGGACAAGACCGAGGTCACGAACGGGGAATACCTCGAGTTTGTTTCGGCTGTCAATTACAAACCGCTTCCGGTGCATTGGATAAACGACAAGCCGATTCCGGGTCAGGAGCAAATGCCCGTCCGGTTTGTGAACGCAGACGACGCAAAAGCATTTGCCGCGTGGCGCTCAAAACGCGACGGGGTGGAGTACAGACTGCCGACCGAGCAGGAATGGGAATATGCCGCTCGTAACGGTAACAAGGGGAATATCTATCCGTGGGGCGATCAGTTCGAAGCTCGATGCGCGATCATCGACCAGGCAAGCAATGATCCGGCAAGCGTCGGCTCGAAGAGCTGTGCGAATTCGTGGGGCGTGCTGGATCTGATCGGCAATGTATTTGAATGGACCGGCTCGGAAGCATCTCTTTATCCGGGCAGCGGCGGCCAGGTCCGCCCGCTAAGCGAGCCGCATTTGATGGTCCGCGGAGGGTCGGCGTTTCAGAAGTCGTCGGGCCCGAACGCGATCACCTCGACCTTTCGTATTGCAGCGCCGGCAAGCCGAAGAAGTGCCGAACTCGGCTTCCGCCTGGTGCGTCCCGAATGACCTCGCGTTTCACGTCCCAGCAAAATTGGATAGAATTAGGCAAATGAGAAGTATTTTTAACAACCTGACTTTATTTATTATTTTTGCTGCCGCGGTTTCGGTCATCACGAATTGCTCGAGCATCGTCACTTCGCAAAAGGGGCCGGTCGACGAAGCTGCCCAGCCCTCGGCGAACGCTCCCGCGAATGCGGAACCGGAGAAAAAGAAATCTGATTACCCGCCGATCGCGACGGCCGTCGCTCAAGCCGATATCAAGAACCTCGACGGCACCACGTTCAAGATCGCAGACAAAAAAGGAAAGGTCCTGTTGCTCAATCTGTGGGCCACATGGTGCGGCCCGTGCCGGGCTGAAATGCCGACGCTTGTAAGAATGCAGGAAGAGCATCGCGGACAGGATTTCGAAGTGATAGGGCTCAACACCGATGAAGAGACCGTTGAGCAGATCAATGAGTTCGCCACGAACATGAAGTTGAACTACACACTTGTATGGGCGGACACGGCGTTGCAAACGGCATTACTCCGCATAAGCAAGTTCGCCGGCATTCCGCAAAGCTTTATTGTCGATCGCGACGGAAATCTGCGTGGCGTATTTCGCGGGGCGAATCCGGCCGATATTAAAAAGATGGAAGAACTGGTCGCGATGATCGTCAACGAATGAAGGTTGAGCGCGGTTAGTGATAAGCGGTAAGCGGTAAACGGTAAGCGGTAAGTTCGAGGGCATAGTATCGATTATGAGCCGACACGAACTTACCGTTTACCGTTTACCGTTTTCTTGACGCCGCCGATCTTTGGCTCGACAAGCAGCGTTTTGAAGCTCGCCAGACTCACCAAGCCGGGTGCCGCACCTTTTGGCTTATTCACGAACTTTTTTTGCGTATAGTGGACCGCGGCTTTTGGCTGCGTTTTTCCCTGACTATAAAAGGCCGCGAGCTGTGCCGCCTCGACGAGTGTCTTCGGCGGGATCTCGTTGCGGTTCGGGTTTCTGATCACGACGTGCGAGCCCGGATAGTCGGCCGCGTGCATCCACGTGTCGAGCGATTTTGCTATGCGAAATGTCAGATAGTCATTGTCCGTTGATTTCTTGCCGACCAGTATTTCGAACCCGTCCGAGGAAACAAAGGTGCGTGCCCCCGAGGACGTCTCCTTTCGCTTCCGTTCGGACTTCCGGCCGATCTTGATCGCGGGGCCGCCGGCGAGTTCGCGAAGACGTTCCTCGTCACCGCTTGCGATCACGGCTTCTAGCTTTTCTGTTTTCGCGTCGAGCTTCGCAAGCTCCGCTTCAACGTCTTGCAAACGATTCACGATCTCCTTTCCGGCGTTCCGTGCCTTGGCGTACCGTTTAAAGAATTTTTCCGCAGCTTCGACCATCGAGTCGTTCTCGTCGACGTCGATAGCTACCTCAGGAGCTGTCTCGTCAAAATAATCTTTGACCCAAACTCGTTCGCCGTCCCTGCGCGCGGACGCAACATTTGCGAGCAGCAGCTCACCAAAGCGCTTCCACTGTTCGGCGTCGCCATGCGTTACCAGATCTTCGTTCAGCTTCCGAAGCAGCGTCCGGCGTTTCGAGGTCTCCTGTCTTAGTTTGGTGCGGGCGTTACCGGCGAGCGACTGAAAACGCTTTTCCTGTGACCTTTCGAGATCTTCCGCATCAAGCACGTCCGATATATTTCAGGCGGAAGAACGAGGTTCGGTACTTGCCGTCGTCGCGTCTATTTTTTCAGGCGGTGCGTACACGTCTCCCACCTGTTGGCCGGGTCCGCGTGTCGCCCTTGACGCGTCGAGGATCCTTGATGCGGAATCCAGTAAAAAAAGATTCGCAGATTTACCAGTCAGCTGGACCGCAATCGTGTAACTCACTGGTTCGTCGAGTTCATCGAGGGCGTCGAATGAAAAAAGAAGTACACGCTCGTCCGCGATCTGTGCGATCGACGACAACGTCGCCCCTGACAATCTCTTCCGGAGAACGAGAGGAAATGCGGCTGGACTCAAAGAAGCTTTTTCCAGATCGCGGAGCCGGCGATGGATCAAATACACACGCGGATTGCCCGGCTCGATGCTGACGAACAAATATCGCGACCCCGGCCCCCGAAAATCCAACGCAAGGTCGAACTTAGAGAGCTGAAAGATCTTTCCAAGCCGTTGCCCCGAGAGTTCTGCTTCCAGTTCGGGCCTGATCGCTGTAATTGTTGCCAGATCCACAGAGCAAGTCTAAGAGCAGAAAATCAAAAGTCCAAGGGCGATGGCCTCGCCGTTGGACCTGGAAAATCGATTAGGATGTTTTGTCTAGTATTCGCGGATGAGGATCGTTCCCGACAAGATATCGTGAGCGGCACGGCGTTCTTCGTTAAAAAATACGGGCAGAAACCCGATCCCTGCGAAGGCGAGCGAGAACAGAAAGACCGCCGAGCTTACGGCTGCCTGATGCAAGGTCGGATACGCGTTCTCGTCGACATCGACAAGCTCGAGCGAGAAGAGTCGCATCCCGAACGTGCGGCCGGCGAATGCGATCGCGATCGTCAGGTATAAGAACATCACGATCGCGACGGCGGCCGCGACGGCAAAAAAGCCCGAAACGGTGAGCCACGTGCCACCCGAAAGCATGAACGGCGAGAGCAATATAAGGCTTGCGAACAAGCCGATTATCATATCGAAAAGGCCGGCGTTGAATCGCATCGAGAGCGGAGCGAGGTCCTCGATCTCGTCTGTTTCAACAGTGTCCACCGGAATAAGATTATGTTCGATGGTCTTTTCTTCGACGTCACGTTTTACTGCGGGCGCGGCATCGGCAGCCGGAACCGGCAGGCTTGCTGAGAGTTCAACACGGCTCGAGATGTTCCCGGACTTCGATAAAGGCGGGAGCTTATTAGTGTCGAAACCCTTCTTTTCGATCTTTAAGGCTGAGACGAGCATCGGCTTCGGCGATGGGTTAACCGTTGCCTTTTGACCGCTACGGACCGCTGCTGCCTCGTTCGAACGAGCGACCACATTGAAGGGAAAATTGCGTCCGGCCGCAGGCTTTCCGACTTGGACCGACTGCTCCGCCACGGGTTGATTAGAAAACACGCGGCGCGAATCCTCGATGCGTTTCAGCGCGCTTGCGACGCGCGGATTCTGATGCTGAGCTGGCTGTTCGTCGTCGACAAACTCGACCTTGAGCGCGTTGGCTCCTTTGGTAGATCTCGGCTTTGCCTCGTTCGCGGATGGCACCGGATCGGCCGCTTCCAGCCGCCTGCTGTTCCCGGCTTTTTGGCGGACCGAGTTTTGAAGCTGCAAACGCCACTCGGGCACCGTCGCTTTTTTCGTTTGAAAGTCGACCAGCGTCGGACTCGTTTTCTTTACGCGTAGATCATCGGTGTCGAAACGCGCGGCGATAGGTTTAGGCGGAGCGGGCGCCGCCATCTTCGGTTTTTCAACCTGTGGCGCCGGCCGCTCGGCGGTCGCCGGTTTCGGCGCGCTCAACCCGCCGCTGTTTGAAGCGACAGACTCCGGCGTCCGTGAAATTTTTGTCTGGAGTTCCTCGCGGACAGTGTCGTTGATCATTGTGCCGCATGTGAGGCAGATGGATAGGGTCGGGGCAAGTTCGCGTTTGCAGACGGGACACATCATAGGCGTTTCAAGTTAAGTGTGGATTTGAGTGTCAGAGCGAGTCCGGCAATTCGCAGAAATAATATCAGAGGTTACTTTAACCCGTCAACAGTAAACGTAGAAATATTTACGCTTTTGGTTTGGGTGGGAAATCGAATCCGGAGGCTTCGCCAACCGAAATCTACGGATTCAGTTCGAAAGGCGCTGCTCGATGTCTCGCGAAGGATCCCGATCTAGAGCGGTTGCCGTCCGGCGAAGCCCGCTTCGATCTCATGCCACCACTCGATCTCGTCACCCTCACCGATCTGCCAACATAGCAGTACGACGCGGTCATCCCGCATGGACGGAAAGTCGATCAAGCCGCGCGAGTAATCTTTTAACTCAATGCCCAGCTCATGCAGCTCGGTCGTGACCCTCCCGACTTCGTACAGAGCCTTGACGTACACAGGCCCGCCTTCCATTCCGCCACCGAACTCGGCGGCCATTGCGGCCGCTTTCGCCGATTCACGAAATCCGGCAAGCCGTGCATATAGTCTTTGAATTCGTTCGAGCTTGAGTCGAACAGAGGGAAGTAATTCGTTGGCCTCTTCGAGAGTGAAAATTCTCATTGGTCGTCGTTGATGCGAAGCAGGTCGTCGGGATCTTTCTGTTCGTCGGGTATATCTATCCTGGTCGGAACCCCGCGCGAAATGCGTGAGCCATGATCGCGCCCGTGCCGGACCGCCTCGGCCGTCGGCATTTCGTCGGTCAGAACGAATGACGGCACTTCATACTCGCCACTCTGAGAACTGTCTTTGCGGATCATCTCGGCTATGTCACCGAGGTCGATAAAAAAATCCGCGACGTCGATCAGCCGCGGTGCCGTGTTTGAACGGAAACCCGCGACCTCGACGCGACAACCTTTATACGCAACCGCATTCACTGCATAAACGAAATCTTCATCGCCCGAGACGAGAACCGCGGTGTCGTATCGTCCGGCGAGACTTAGCATGTCGACGGCTATCTCGACATCGAGGTTCGCCTTGCGCGTGCCGTCATAAAACGTCTTCAACTCTTTTTGGACGACGCGAAAACCGTTGCGTCGCATCCACAGCAAAAACCCCTGCTGCCGCTCGGCCCCGGCATCGACGCCCGTATAGAAAAACGCACGCAGCAGCCGGCCGTCTCCGAGGAGTATCCTCAAAAGCTTGTTGTAATCGATGTCGATCGTATGAAAGCGCGCCGCGTGGAAAAGATTATTGCCGTCTATGAAAACCGCGACGCGACCACGGTGTCCAAATTTCCAGGACGAACTGGTAGCCGTATCAAACTGCATTGTGTCGACCCCTTAGATCTAATATGTGCGGCTTTTTTGAGGACGGCGGTTCGGATAAAAGAGGAGAAAAACGTATCGAATAGAAAAGGAAGCTCGATTAACTTCCCGAGCGATTCAAGGTTGATCAAATAACCGTCTGTGTCTAAAAAAATGATCTTAAAAGTTAGAAAATCCGAAAATCGTTCAAATACCGCTAGCTTAAAAAAGACGCAACCTTAGTTTGCTACGACTTGGCGGACGGGTCAAGGAACTTTGCGTAATGAAGTGGTAATATCGTTCGCTGAAAGTCATGGACGAGAAGCCGGATACAATTTCTGACCTCGATCGGCTGCGAAACTTGCCCATCCGCTCGGAAGAGATCGGATTTTCGCCCGAAGAGATGTCGGCGTGTACGAAGTGCGGCAAGCCGAACGCGCCCAACCGGTCAGCGTGCCTGTACTGCGGTGCGGAATTCCACCGAGTCGCCGGGTTGAAACTCGACCGTCGCGAACTCGAAAGTTGGGAGAATGGATTTAATGTCGTGATTACGGCCGCCGCGGCGGCGAATGTGAATTTGGATGCGGCCGCGGAGAAACTGGCCGCCTTACTCACGGTCGACGCCGAGATGGTGTCGCCGATCCTTCGATCCGGAAAGGCTCTGCCCATAGCGCGCGTTGAATCGGAAGAGCAGGCCGCGCTTATATCCGAAATGCTCGCCGGGATCGGCATTGAAAGCCGGACGGTACAAGACGAATCTTTGCTTCCGAACGCTCTTCCGCACCGGCTGCGATCGATCGAGTTTGCCGGTGACAAACTCGCACTGCAGCTTTTCAATGGGGTCGACATTCATTCGCTCGGTCACGGCGATCTTGCGCTTGTCGTTACCGGGATAGTTCGAGAAACGCGGACTGAATCTGTCGAGAAGCGAAAGCGTCGCACCACTAAGACACTCAGCGAAACCCAGACCGCATCCGCTGAACCGGTTATAGACATCTACTCAAAGCACGACTCCGCCGGCTGGCGGATACCGGCCCGGGGTTTCGACTTTTCGTGTCTTGGCCCAGACAAAACCCTGCTGGTCGCTGAGAACATGGAAAAGCTGGTATCCCGGCTGGGGGAATTTTCCACGTCGGCAAAGGTCATTGACGATTTCGGTTCGGTTAGTTCGATGCTCGAGTACTGCTGGCCAAGTGAATCACGGAAGGATAACCGGGGCCTTCAACATTCGGGGTTCATGCGTCAGAACTATTCGAGTGTATTCACCACTACCAACGCATTGCAGCTCATCAAATACTCGCGCCTACAGTGGCATCTGTTATGAAGAAGAATTTTCATGCGGCAAAACGTCGGCCCGAGGATACGAGAGCGACGAAACCGGCCGCGAGTGAGCCCAACAAGAACGCGCTCTTCGGGGTTCTTCCCGTTGTCGAGGCACTGCGAGGCAATCCGAAACGAATCGATAAGATCGTGATCGCCGAGGGCGCGCGAGAAAATCGTTTCCACGAGATATTCGATCTCGCGAGGGCTAACGGAATTCGGCTCGATCGCGTCCCGCGTGAAACGCTCGATAGGATCGCCGGGCCATCGGCAAACCACCAGGGTGTCGTCGCGCTGGCGGCCGCCGCGGCGTACGTGTCTGTCGATGAGATCCTCGAGGGTCGCGAGGGAGAATCTTCACTGATCGTCATCCTCGACGGTGTTGAGGATCCGAGGAATTTGGGTGCAATACTTCGAAGCGCGGAATGCGCCGGAGCTGACGGCGTCATAATCCCCGAGCGGCGCGCGGTGGGCTTGACCGATCTGGTAGCGAAAGCGTCGGCGGGCGCAATCGAGTACGTAAAGGTCGCGAAGGTGACGAACCTAAACCGCCTGATCGAAGATCTTAAGAAGCGTGAGATCTGGATCGTCGGAACAAGCGGCGACGCCGAAATGGATTACACCGAATGGGATTGGTCCACGCCGTGTGCACTTATTCTCGGTGCTGAAGGCAGCGGACTGCACCGCCTTGTCGCGGAGAACTGCGACGCGTTGGTGAAAATCCCGATGTATGGAAAAATAGATTCGCTGAACGTTTCGGTCGCTGCCGGCGTTATTTTGTTCGAGGCCCGGCGGCAAAGATCAAAGAAGGACTAAAGAATATGTTCTGTCCAAAATGCGGAATTCAAAATCCGGAAACGGGTAAGTTCTGTCGAAGCTGCGGCACCGATCTTGGCAACGTCTCCGACGCGCTCTCTGGAAAGCTGCAGCGGGCTCAAACTTGTGTTAACTCCAAGGGAAAACCGATCACCTTGGAAAGCGCGATTACAAAATTCTTCATGGGCGTCGCGTTTCTCGTGGTCTCGATCGTTTTGGGTGTATCCGGAATGGGACGCGGCTGGTGGTTCTGGATGCTGATACCGGCGTTTATGTTTGTCGGCAGCGGCATCGCTCAATACCTTCAACTCAGATCGTCCGGACAAAGCGGTGCGCGTTTCGCTTCGCCCGATCAGAATGTCATCTCCGGCTCGATGCCTAATGCGGCGCTCCCGCCGACGCAGACGCAATTCGTCTCTCCCGAATCGCGGTATAGTACTGGCGATCTTGTCCCGCCGAGCGTCACCGACGGTACGACGAAGCACTTGGAATTGAATTCTGAAGGCGAGACGATGACGCTGCCGAAAAGGTAGTTACGCTTTGCTGCGGGTAAATTAATACTTCGGGACTTTCGTATCGACCTCATTCGACCAAGCGGTGATACCGCCTTTTAGATTCTTTATCTCACCTCTGAACCCGGCGCGCTGCATCGCTTCCACGGCCCGCGCGCTTCGCATTCCCATCTTACAGTGGAGGACCGTCTCGCGGTTTTCATCGATCTCGTCCATCCGATTCAGAATTTCACCGAGCGGGATCAGTTTCGCACCTTCGATCTTTGCGAACGCCCATTCCTCGGGCTGACGCACGTCTATAAGCTGGATGTCTTCTCCGGCATCAATGCGACGCTTCAGGTCTGCCGCCGAAATTTCCTCGATCATCAAAATCTCCTCTGAATAAATGCTTTAGGTAAACTTTATTAGCATTCCGGGCCCAGCGCAACCGAGCGTCGCCAAGCTCAACTCATGACGCGGTCAGTTCGTTCTAAACTCCTGTGCTGACAAAACTTTACACAGACCGTTTTAGATGATTAAACGCGGTGCGGTAAAATGGACATCTTAAATAACTTGTATGGTTCGAAATATTAATTGGCGGGCTTGGGCGCCGCACAGACTCCTCGTTGCTGCCCTAATTCCGGCGCTCGCCACGGCAGCGTGCAGCTCGTCCGGGTCGGGCAGAGAGCGGCCCGACAATGTAAATTCCGAGGCGGGAAACGCTCCGATCGCGATAACGGTTGTGAGAACCGAGGTGCGGAACGTTCCGGCATACATCCAGGCTACAGGCAGCCTGGTCGCCGACGAGACCTCGGATATCGCGCCGAAAGTTGCCGGGAAGGTGGCCAACGTTTCAGTGAACGTGGGCGACTTTGTATCGCAAGGTGCAGTGATCGCAAAGATCGACGACAGCGACGCTCGTCGTGAGCTTGCGGCGGCGCAGGCGCGTGTGAAGCAGGCGGTAGCGGGTGTACGGCAAGCCGAAGCGAGGCTCGGCCTGGAACCGAACGGAAGATTTAATGCGTCGAATATTCCCGAGGTTCGCTCGGCGAGTGCGATTTATGAACAGATGCTGGCCGAGCTGAAGCAGGCTGAGGCGAACGAGAAACGATATCGCGATCTGGTGCAGACCGGTGACGTTCCGATGATCACTTACGAGCAGTTTCGAACGACGCGTGACACGGCGCGTGCTCGGGCAAACAGTGCGAGGCAGCAACTGGAAGCAGCTGTAAACATAGCCCGTCAAAGCAATCAAGCCATAGTAAGTGCTCAAGCTGCGGTGGAGGCCGCACAGACCGAAGTCGGCACGGCTCGGCAGGCGCTGGCTGACACGGTCATCAGGGCGCCATTCTCGGGTTTTATCAGCGCTCGTCCGGTGGCGGTCGGTGAGTTCGTATCGACGGCCTCGATAATAGCGACGCTCCTTCGCTCGAACCCGATCAAGATCCAGATCCAGGTTGCCGAGGCTGATGTCCCGGCGGTCGTTGTCGGGCGCGGCGTTTCGGTGCAGGTCGATGCGTACAAAGACCGGAACTTCGCCGGTGTCGTGACCTCGATCAACCCGGCTGTCGATACGACATCACGGTCGGCTGTCGTGGAGGCTTCGATCCAGAATGATGACAACGCGCTCCGATCCGGTATGTTTGGAACGGCACGGATAACACGTGAAGGCGGAGGTACGGGAATTTTCGTTCCGAAGTCCGCGATCTATAACGATCAGGCGACGCAGTCGTTTCGAGCATTTGTGATCGTCGATGGCATCGCGAAGCTTCGTGTTGTCCAGCTCGGAAACGAAGAGGGTGACAGCTATCAGGTGTTGAGCGGCCTGAATGCCGATGAGACCGTTGCGACGAGCAATCTGGCGGAGCTTTATGAGGGAGCTCAAGTAGTTTCTAGTTCCTAGTTTCTAGTTTCTAGTTTTGAGAGTTGGGGAACGAGTGTTGACCAGGGAAGTTGGGATTACGC
>JBKKAS010000333.1:0-2780 GCA_046714595.1 Pyrinomonadaceae bacterium
TGTGGTGCGAGATATTCGAGCACGCCGTACATCACGGGTTTTTCCTCGCAGACGCTCAGACCGCCGATCGCATATCCATCGAAGCCGATCTCGACCGTTCTTTCCAGACTCTCTTTTCGTAAATCCAAATGACCAGCGCCCTGCATGATGCCGTTCAGGGCCTGACGGCCGGACAGGTCAGTACCACCTGCATTAGCGGGTGGTCGAGAGTCTTGGTTAGCGAACGTTGGTTTCGCCTTAGGCGCTGCACCACCCACTAACGCAGGTGGTACTGACAGGAATCCCGTATCCATTTCCGATTCCTGCAGCGCATCAAATCTTGCTTTCGATCTCGCGGCCCAACGCGCTGTCAGCTCTAAGCTTTTTCGCGTCAACTCGACGCCCGCATCTCCTGGCGGGCACTCGTCGAACACCATGACGATCTCCGATCCGAGTACCGCCTGGACATCCATCGAGATCTCGGGCGACAGAATCTGTTTGCTCCCGTCTATGTGCGATCGGAATTCAACACCATCTTCAGTTAGCTTTCTGAGGTCGGTAAGTGAGAACACCTGAAACCCCCCGGAGTCGGTCAGCAGCGAGCGGCTCCAGGTTGAGAACTTGTGCAGACCGCCCATCTTGCGAATCACGTCGGCACCCGGCCGGAGAAAAAGATGGTACGTATTTCCGAGAATTATCCGAGCGTCGAGTTCACTCTCCAACCATTCGAACAGCAGACCTTTGATCGCGCCCTGCGTACCGACGGGCATAAAAACAGGAGTCTCAATTATCGAGCGCCTTGTCCTCAGTATGCCCGCCCTTGCCTCACCGTCGGTGGCGGCCACTTGCCAATCAATCGCTTGCATCAATTTCGAATTACCAATTACGAATTACGAATGTTTTTCTTTGTAGTCACTTGTATTTTCCCAATGATACGCAGGAGCTCCTCGGCATTCTTCAGCAAGCTTTCACCCTGCTGCTGCTCAAAGTAGCCGGTTGCGTGCAAGAGTCTGACCCAGTATTTAGTCTCCCGCGCTTCTTTGTACGCAATGGCTAACTTGGATGCGAAGTCATTTCGAGACTGAGCTCCGATAGCTTCCTCGATGTTAGCTCCAATCGAGGTGCCGCTTCTCAGAAATTGCTTTGAAAGGACGAATTCTTTGCGATCTTTTACGAGGTCCTTGTATGCATTTACAACGCGCACCGAGAAGGCAAAACTTTTATCAAGAAGGACGTTCGCTCTCATATGGGAGTAAATTGTGAACTTCTAGTTTTTATTCTTAGTTTTTAATTCTCTATTTCTTACCTCGTAATTCATAATTCGTAATTCATAATTCGTAATTCCTAGTTCAGGGTTTCCGCCCGATCAATGCCCAAACGTTCGACGCACCCACACCGGTCTCGGTGATGAAGTTTCCGTTTTCGTCGATCAATACGGCCGACGGCGTGCCGAACATCCCAAGTTTTTCCGCCGTTTTATAACCGGCGTCAAGAACAACGGGCGCGTTCAAACCAAGATTTTCGTGATCTTCCTTCGGCCCGTCCGAAAAAACGAGCAGATGCGGATCGGATTCAGTACGGGACTCATCCCAAGACTTCAACTCGTTCATCATCGCTGTGCAATGCGGACAGGTCAGGCTCCAGAAGACTGCTAGCGTACGGTGACCGCGAAGGGCGTCGGCCGTGATCGATCTGCCGGTGAGATCATTCAGGGAAAACTCGGGAACGCTCTCGCCTATCTTAGGAAGGCGACCACCGTTGTTCGAATGGTTGGAAAAATAAACGTTGGCGTCGAAAACATCCTCGTGCCGAATTTTGTCGATGAGTTCACCAATAGCCGCGTCGCCGGCGGCGAGATGGCTCCCGATAGATCCGTCGGACCGGACGAAAAGGGCGGTCGGCGTCCAACGGGCATGGACGGCCTCGGCAACCTCGCGTTTTTCCTGCAAAATGATGTCGTCAGCGAAGACGCCCTCAAATTTTGCGCGGTTTGCTTCACTGTCCCCGTTGCTTATCAGGACGAAATTCACGCGCTCGCCAAGTTCCGCATCCCAACGCTCCATCTCAGGTAGAAGAGCCTTGCACGGATCACATGTTGGACTGACAAAAAAGAAGAGTGCGGGCTTGCGATCAGCGAGTAAGCTTCGCAGAGAAACCTGATCACCCGACGTGTCTTTCAATTCGAAGCCGGGAAACGGTGCTCCGATCGGCAGACCGTCTTGAGGATGGCCAGCGTCACTGCGGTCGAGCGGGACACCCTCGCGCGAAATAACCTCGAGCAGCTCAAGCCGCCGAAGTATTTGCGACTGATTCTCGAGCACCTTCTTGAGATAGAAAAGGGCGGCCGCGGTCAGCATCAGCACTAAAAATATCAGCAACAGTTGCATCGTGTTCGTATCGCCGTCGGCCAAACTGAAACCTTGATCGTCGCGTCCCTGAGCGATCAAAAACAGCGCGAGGATCGCGAAAATTATATTACGAACCAGTGTCTTGCGGCCCACGGGCTCGCTATGGATCTGCCCAAAGCAATGGCAATCGGGCGCCTTCCCCTGAGCCATCTGCCAGATGATCCCACCGATAAAGCTCAGCAGCAGGATCAGTCCCCCGATCGCGCCGATCCACGATGTCGATGTGAACAAAAAGCAAAATGCGAAAACGATCTCGGCAAAAGGCAACGCGATCGCGAACGTTTTCGCGAACTCGTCAGGCGTACCAAAATCCTTGACGGCTTTCTCCGACCCTTTCAAATCGAGAAACTTCCCGATGGCCGCGAGAGCGAAAACTGCGAACAACACCAAGCG
>JBKKAS010000334.1:0-18652 GCA_046714595.1 Pyrinomonadaceae bacterium
CATTTTTATGGTCATCACGCCTGTCAAGCCTAGCAAGTTCGAAGCGAAGGTCCCGGCCGAACCAAAGAACGAGCAGCAGCTTGACGTGAAGCCGAATCCACTAACTCTGGTTATTTCGATCAACCGTGAGACCCGAGGTATTTTGCTGAACACTGACTCGGCCGGCAGCATTGACGACCCGACGGCGCTCACCGCGAAACTAACCGACACTTTCAACAAGAGGACCTCGGAAGGTGTCTTCCGCGAGAACTCGAACGAAGTGGAGAAGACTGTATTTATCAAATCACCGACGCTTGTAAAATACGGTGACGTGGTAAAGGTAATTGACGCGGCAAAGATGGCGGGAGCCTCGCCGATCGGTCTGCAGATTGACGATCTAACACAATAATTTAGCCCATTATAAAAACCCGAAGGGACACTAGGGTTTTCTTTTCATCCAGGGCGGGATATGGAGTCGAAAATGAGATCTTCTCGTTTAGGGATATTTCTTTTACTTACAATAACTGTATTTCTCACAGCGAACTGTTCGCCTCTTAATCGTATTCTCTCTCGAAAGAATCTGGTGGAAGGATCCATCGCGTATAAAGAGCGCAAGTTTAGTGAAGCCGAAGAGTTGTTTAGAAAAGCGGCCGCTCGCGATCCCGAAGGGATAACAATGGAGGGTCGGACCGCGCAAATATTCCTCGCTCGGACGCTCCATTCAATTTACATCGGAAATCGGGACGATAAGCAAAAGGCCGAGGAAGCTATTTTGGCGTACAAGAAAGCCCTCGATGTCGACAAGAACGATCAGAGTTCTTACAAAGCAGTTGCGAGTCTTCTGGACAATCTCTTGCGGCCCGACGAGTGGCAGCAATGGGTCACGGAACGTGCGAACCGGCCCGACATTTTGCCGCAGAACCGGGCAGAAGCTTTGACGTCGCTCGCGTCTCGCAAGAACACCTGTGCCAATGAGGTTACCGACACAGAACAGACAAAGAAGACGGTCAAGAAAGACGGCAAGGACGTATTTCAGTGGGTCAAGCCTGAGAATCCCGCCGATCTCGATCGGTTGAAGGGATGTGTTACCGACGGACTAAAACTTATCGATCAGGCCGTCGCACTTGAACCCGATTCTGTAAAGAATGCTGCAAGTCTTAATCCGAAGACATTAACGGATCAGCAGCTGAAAGAAAATCTGGATCTTTTCAAGGTTTTCGAATCGTCTCGCTCGTATAAGGCAAGCCTCGATGCACAAGCGATGCGCCTAGCAGACATGGAAGGCCGCACGGCTGATCGAGACGCACTCAAGGCGCAGGCGGATGCCGGACGGGCAAGATTTGTTGAATTGAGCAAGATCGATAAGGCAATTCAGGACGAGATCGATGCTCGACGTTCGGCGGAGGAAGAGGCCGCTAATGCCAATGCAAATGCAAACGTGAACAAGAAATAGAACCTCGTTAGATAAGTATGGTGATGCCCGGTCCAAGGACCTGGGCATCACCTTTTTCTTTCTCTATCAGTTCGCGACGTGAGCGGAAGATCAAAATTCTAGCCGCAACAACGCGTTAAAATGTAATATTAGATAGCCGAAGGCATGATCCGCATTGAAGACGTAATCGCCAAAGTAGAACAAAACCGGCCGAATTCGAATGTTGAATTGATTCGGCGGGCCTATCTATTCTCAGCCCTTCATCACCGGGGCCAGAAAAGGGCGTCCGGCGAACCGTACCTGGTCCATCCTCTCGAAGTTGCCGATATCCTGGCGGAAATGCGGCTCGATGAAGTGAGTGTTTCGACCGGTCTCCTGCACGACGTGGTCGAGGACACCCTGGTGGATATCGAAACGATCAAAGCATATTTTGGCGACGAGATAACGCTGCTCGTCGACGGCCTCACAAAGATCGCCCACATAAGTAATCTCTCAAAAGAAAAGCAGCAGGCCGAGAACGTCCGAAAGATGGTGCTCGCCATGATCACGGATGTTCGCGTCGTGCTTATCAAGCTTGCCGACCGGCTCCATAACATGCGGACGATGCAGTTTTTGAAACCCGAAAAGCGTGCCCGCATTTCGCAGGAAACACTCGATATTTATGCCCCGATAGCCCATCGCTTAGGAATGGGTAAGGTTCGCAGCGAGCTTGAAGATCTCGCCTTTCAAAATCTTTATCCCGCCGAATATAAGCGTCTGGCAAAAGAAGTGGATGCTCGCCGACCGGAACTGGAAGCGGTTCTCGAAAAGGTAAAAGGCACGATCGAAATCCAACTGGCCGCGAATGACGTACCCTTCGTACAAGTTGAGGGACGCGTAAAGCGCCTCTACTCTCTCTGGAAAAAGTTAAAAAAGCAGAAACTAATGATCGAGCAGGTCTATGACCTGATAGCGGCCCGCATCATTACCGAAAACGACCGCAAGAATTGTTATCTCGCGCTCAGCGTTGTTCACGACATCTGGACACCGGTGCCGGAGCGCTTCAAGGACTGGATCGCTATACCGCGGGATAACCTTTACCAGTCTCTACATACGTCGGTTATCGGGGACGGTGGCCAGGCGTTCGAGGTTCAGATCCGGACCGAAGAAATGCATCGCATTGCCGAAGAGGGCGTGGCGGCGCACTGGCGGTACAAAGAGAGCAAGTTGGGTACGCAGGAAGATGACGGGAATCTCGACGAGCTTCGTAAAACGGTAGAGAAGTTGCTTCTTCCGTTGGTCGAGGATACGGCTGAAGACGGCGACTCGGAAGATTTTATCGAGACGCTCAAGCTCGATCTATTTCCGAAGGACGTTTACGCCTTCACACCGATGGGAAAGGTCATACAGCTTCCTCGCGGAGCGAGCCCCATCGATTTCGCGTACGCGATCCATTCCGAAGTGGGCGACAACTGTACGGGTGCGAAGATCAACGGACGAATCGTGCCGTTGAAACACGAGCTGCAAAACGGCGACGTGGTCGAAATTCTTACCACCGCGAATTCGAAGCCATCTCGCGACTGGCTTAATTACGCAACGACATCAAAAGCGAAAAATCGCATCCGCCATTGGATATCCGAACAGCAGCGGACGGATTCGATAGATATCGGGCGGAAGCTTCTCGAAAAAGAAGCTGATAAGTTCCGGATCCCTGCCAAGAAACTGATCAATAATGATACGGAAATGAAGCGTATCGCGAATGAATACGGTTTAGGCCGGCCCGAGGATCTTCTTGCATCTATCGGCTACGGCAAGACGCTGCCGCGAAATGTTCTGTCGAAGTTTCTTGGCGCGGAAAAGTTTGCTGAGCTCGATCCGGACAAACGCAAAGAGACGCGCATCTCGAGCGGCGTAAAAGCAGTCAAAAAACTTATCGGGCTCGGTGAGGATGCGATCATCGTCAAGGGCGTCGACAATTTTTTGACGACCCGTGCACGCTGTTGCAATCCGCTGCGCGGTGAAGAGATCGTCGGTTACATCTCGCTTGGGAAGGGAATCGTCGTCCACAACAAACGCTGCAAGAACGTCGCTCAGCTGATGGTCAACAAGGAACGGATCGTTGAAGTCGACTGGGCGAAAACTGACAAAGACGAGATCCAGTCGGTCGGCATTCTGGTAACGACCGAGAATAGAACGGGCATGCTTGCAGGCATTACGAATGCGATCGCCAACATCAAGACCGGCATCAGGGATGCGCGTGCAATAGTCTCGCGCGACGACAGAGGCTTGATCGAAGTAACGGTTGAAGTGTTCGACAAAAAGCACCTCGACAAGGTGCTTGGTGCCATTGGCAACGTCTCCGGCGTTATTGCCGTCGAAAGAGTTAACGACTAGGCCGGCTTTATTTTTCACCCTCAGTTTGTTATTATTCGCCTTTTGCTGATTCGGCAAGTGAAGGGCGATTTTTGATGAGAGAGATTATTTCGACAGAGAATGCGCCGAGTGCGATCGGGCCTTATTCGCAGGCAGTCAAGACCGGCGGCGTGGTCTATTGCTCCGGTCAGATCCCGATCGATCCGACGACTGGCGAGTTTATATCGAATGAGATCGCCGAACAGACCGAACAGGTCTTGAAGAATTTGACGGCGGTACTCGAGGCGGCCGGCACCAATTTGTCGAACGTGGTTAAGACCACAGTTTTTCTTGCCGACATGAGCGACTTTGCTGCTATGAACGAAGTATATGCTCAGTTTTTCGGCGAGAACAAGCCGGCACGGGCGACGGTGCAGGCAGCCCGCCTACCGCGGGACGCCAGAGTCGAGATTGAGTGTATCGCGGTGTCTTAGGGATTTAGTTCCACGAACCGGACAGGAGTCACGGGTCCCCGGAAAAACAAATAAAAGCCAAATGCCGGGAAACGGCATTTGGCCATTGAAAAATTAGGGCATTGATTTTTATGCCGCTTTGACTATTTTGCCCGACTTAATGCAGCGAGTGCAGACCTTCATACGGCCGTTACCGCCAGAAGGAAGCTGAACTCTGACAGGTTGCAGATTAGGATTAAAGCGTCGGCGTGTCTTGTTATTAGCGTGGGAAACGTTATTCCCGAACTGCGGACCCTTTCCGCAAACGTCGCATCTCTTTGCCATATATATTTGCCTCCATTAAAACGAGGGGCTATTAAGAAGAGTTTACCAAAACTCAAAAACAAGATTTATACCAAATCATAGGTTACACAGTCAAGCAGCGATAGTTATCGATTTTTTCGAAGGAGTAATAAGCCAAAGTGCGAATGTTAAAAGTTAAGAGTCTTTCCGCTATATTTCTGATGGCTGCGGCCATCGTTATGGGAGCATGCGGGGGAGGCGCATCTTCAAACTCGACGATGACATCCGAAGTCGATCCGAATGAAACTGCCGCGACCGTCAACGGTAAAGTCATCAAGATGGAAGACGTAGAGCGTGCCGTCAAACAACAGGCCCAGGGACAGGAAAGCAAGCTGTCTCCCCTCGAGCTTGCCGGTGCTCGCCTGCAGGTCCTGCAGGGTCTGATCGAGCAAGAAGTCATGTATCAAAAGGCAGAAAAAGAAGGCGTCCTACCGAAAGATGAGGATGTCGCCACTGAGATAAACAAACAGAAAGTTGAGAGTCGGCTATCGGCCGAGGAGTTCGATCGTCAGATGAAGCAGGCCGGGCTGGACGAAGCTTCGTACCGGGACAACGTGAAGCGTAGCATGGCTATCAAAGCCCTGGTCGACAAGGTGACCGGTCGGATCGAAACTCCCAGAGATGGCGAGATCGAAGCTTTCTTCAAGGGCAATCCCGACATGTTTGTTAAAAAGCGCGGAGTTCAACTTGCGGCCATCGTGGTTGACCCGGCTAACACCGGACAGGGTGATACCACGCTTGACGCGGGTTCCGCAGATCTGAAGGTTAAGGAAATTCTGACCAAACTACAGCAGCCAGGATCCGACTTTGCCGGTCTCGCACGCGAGTACAGTGAGGACCCGTCGAAGTTTCAGGGTGGAGATCTGGGGTTCTTAAGCGAGGAAGAATTGAGGCAAAGTTATCCTCAGCTGGTCCAGGGATTCATGAGTCCGGAATTTCAGATCGGACGTATCACGAACGTTGTTCCGATCAATGGCAAGGGCTATATTTTCAAACTCCAGGACAGGGTCGAAAAGGAAGAGAACCTGACGCTGGATAGTCCCTCGGTTAGGCCGCAGATAAATAAGCTGCTGGTCGACAATCGCAAACAGCTTCTCGCCGCATCCTATCAGGCGATTGCCATGAACGACGCGAAGATCGAGAATTTTCTAGCGAAAAAAGTCGTGGACAATCCGAATGAGCTAAGCGGTGCAAGACCTGCGGCGCCGGCGAATGCGAATACTGCCCCGGTGTCTAATGCAGCCCCGGCGGCGAACTCGAACGTTTCAGCAAATGCGAACACGTTGGCTAATGCTCGTCCGGCGTCCCATTCTAATGCCGCGGCTGCGAACGCGAACAGCAAAAGGTAGGTACGCGGTCCGGTCCTTAAGCGCCGGCGGAACGTTTTTTCTATCTCGATTCAATAAGGATCGCTCGCTTTAATTAGGTAGCCGTCACGAAACTGTCGGCTACTATTTTTTTATGCTTTTCAGGTTTTCCGATGTAATCAAGTCCTACGGCGCTGTCGAGATTCTCCGCGGCGTCTCGTTCCAGATCAACCCCGGCGAAAAGGTCGGCCTGGTCGGGAGAAACGGCGCCGGCAAGACCACAGTCTTTCGTCTTCTCACTGCGAAAGAGGCTCCGGATTCTGGCGACGTCGTAACGATAAACGGCCTAAAGCTCGGTCTTCTACAACAGCATGTCGACTTCGAGTCGGGCGAAACCGTTCACACCGCTGCCCTCTCAGCATTCGAGGAGATACACGACATCGAAGCGGAAATGCGCGTCCTGGAGAAGCGGATGGAGACCGATCATTCCGAGGAAGTCCTGGATCGCTATTCCGAATTGCAGACCGCTTTCGAATTTGCCGACGGGTTTTCGTACGCGGCCCGCGCCGAGTCGATCCTGATGGGAATGGGCTTTACGCCGGACGCCTGGTCGCAGGAAGCGACGACGTTGTCCGGCGGACAAAAGAACCGGCTTGGAATGGTGCGGCTCCTTCTTTCCGGTGCAGACGTTTTGCTCCTCGATGAGCCGACGAATCACCTGGATGTACACGCGGTCGAATGGCTCGAGCAATTTCTGCACGAATTCGACAAAGCATATGTTGTGATCAGCCACGATCGCTATTTTCTGGATCGGACAACGGAAAGGATCATAGAGATCGAAAACGGCAAGGCCGTCTCGTACAAAGGCAATTATTCGAAGTTCCTGATTGAACGCGAACTGCGGCGTGAGCAGCAGCAGCGTGAGTACGAGAATCAGCAGGCAATGATCTCAAAGACGCAGGACTTTATCCGGCGCAACCTCGAAGGGCAGAAAACGAAGCAGGCAAAATCAAGGCGGAACATGCTCGAGCGCCTGGACCGCGTCGATGCAGTTTTAAGCGAAAAGCACGGCGGCGCGTTTGGTTTGAAGAAGGTCGGGCGTACCGGCAACAACGTTCTCACCGCTGAGGATCTGGGAATTGGATACGCCAAGAAGCAACTCGCATCGAAGCTGAACTTTTCGCTCCTTCGAGGTGACGTGCTCGGGATAATTGGTGGGAACGGAACTGGAAAAACGACTTTGCTCCGAACGCTGCTCGGCGAGATCCGTGAGCTGGGCGGTAAGATCCACTGGGGAACCAAGACAGACGTCGGATACTACACCCAAAACCTGGACGATCTCGAATCACGAAACGAAGTGGTCCAGGAGCTTCGCCGCGTTGCACCCATGGCTGACAATGGAGAGCTGAGGAGCTTTCTTTCACGGTTCCTGTTTTTCGGTGAGGACGTTTTCAAGCGTGTCGGTGATCTCTCGGGCGGTGAAAAGGGAAGGCTGGCGCTTGCGAAACTGATCTACTCGCGCAAGAACGTTTTGATCCTGGATGAACCGACAAATCATCTCGACATCCCATCGCGCGAAGCGCTCGAAACAGCGCTCGAAGAATACGACGGCACGATCATAACCGTCAGCCACGACCGCTTTTTTCTCGATAAGATCGCGACCCAGATACTCGCCTTCGACGATGACAAGGTTGACCTGTTCGATGGAAACTACACGGAGTATCACGACTGGCGAGACGCTGAGAGAGCTAAAGTGGTAGACACGGACAAAGCGAGTGGGGGAGATGCGATTCAGATTACTGGTGCTTCCGCGGATGCGGTCGGTTCGTCGTCTTCGCCGTTGAGTAAGAATCAGCGAGAACGGATCGAGAAGCGCATTGGTGCCATTGAAACGGAGATTTCTTCGTTGGAAGGTGACGTGGCAAAACTCTCGTCCGAGATGGGCTCGCCGGACCTAGCGGCCGACTATGAAAAGTTTCAGAAACTTTCGGCGAGGGTGTTGGAGAAACAGACGCGGATCCAAAACCTGTACGAAGAATGGGACTTGAAGAGTGCAGAACTTTAGTTCAGAGTGCGCGATTTATGACGTTCTTCTCTTTTAACGACCGGGCTGAAGTTCGCACTCTGAATTTACCTACCGAAGCTTTAGGAAGAACGCGATAAATCGCTCACCCCGAACTTAAGATTCCAATCTATAATTCGGCGCCTCTTTCGTAATTATCACGTCATGGACATGCGATTCCCGAAGGCCCGCTGAAGTAATCCGTACGAATTTTGCGTTGTCCTGAAGCTCCTTGATGTTTTTGCATCCGGTGTAGCCCATGCCGGATCGAAGCCCGCCGACCAGTTGCGTAACCATCTCAGCAACCGTTCCTTTGTAAGCCACGCGGCCTTCGATTCCCTCGGGAATGTACTTGGAATCCGCTACAGTCCCTTCCTGTGAGTATCGGTCGCCCGAACCTTTTTTCATCGCTCCGATCGATCCCATTCCGCGATAGGTTTTGAAATTTCGTCCCTGGAATAAAATTACTTCACCCGGGGCTTCTTCGGTTCCCGCGAACAGCGAGCCTATCATCACAGAATCTGCTCCTGCCGCGATGGCCTTCGCGACGTCGCCCGAAAATTTCACACCGCCGTCGGCGATGATCGGAACTCCAGAGCCTTTCGCAGCATTTACACTTTCTACGATCGCCATTATTTGCGGAACCCCTGCTCCGGTAACTACGCGAGTAGTGCAGATCGAGCCGGGTCCGATGCCGATCTTTACGGCATCGACGCCAGCCGAGATCAATTGCTTTGTCGCCTCAGCGGTCGCGACATTGCCGGCGACAAGTTGCAGCTCGGGGAATTTCGATTTAACCCGTTTCACCGCCTCGATCACCCGCGAGCTATGTCCATGAGCAGTATCGATGACGATCGCATCGACGCGTGCATCCACCAACGCCGCGGCTCGTTCCAAAAAATCGCCAGTCGCGCCGATCGCAGCGGCACATCTCAGACGTCCCAGACTGTCCTTAGCGGACTGCGGAAAGTTGATCGCCTTCTGGATGTCCTTGACCGTTATCAATCCCTTCAGTCGGCCGTCGTCGTCAACGACAAGCAGCTTCTCGATGCGATGCTTCTGCAGTTTGACCTTTGCTTCGTCCAGCGTCGTCCCGACGGGCACCGTGACTAACGGCTGCGGTGTCATCACCTCGGAGACCGGAATGTCGAAACGCGTTTCGAAACGCAGATCGCGGTTTGTGATGATACCGACAAGCAGCCCGCTCGCATCGACGACCGGCACGCCGCTGATCTTATACCGACGCATTATGTCGAGCGCTTCCGATACCAAGGCGCTGTCATGAATCGTCACCGGATCGACGATCATGCCAGATTCGCTCCGTTTGACCTTATCCACTTCTTCGGCCTGCTGGGCTATGGAAAAATTTTTGTGAATAACGCCGATCCCACCTTGCTGTGCAAGCGCTATCGCGAGCGCGGCCTCGGTTACCGTATCCATCGCCGACGAGCAGAGAGGTATATTCAGATCGATGCCGCGCGAAAATCGCGTCCGTGTATCGACCTCGCCCGGCAATATCTCGGAGTACGCCGGTACAAGGAGCACGTCGTCGAATGTTAGTCCTTCCTTTATTTCGTCAAGATTCATAAATCCGTTTATTAAGAAGTAACAAAAAAGCCCGCACGTTTTCGGCAGGCACAACCAATCGACTCATCGCTATTTCGAACCGGAGAACGTGGCAAAACGCATCTCAATTTGGCGATGGCCTCGTCGCAGGCGGCCGACCTACGATAATCGGGGTCGGCGAGCGGCGGGGTGTCGGAGGCGGCGTAAAAGCCGGACGCGGCGATGTCGCAGCCGGTCTTGGGGTCGTCGACGTGCTGGTGGGTGGCGGAGCCGATGTCGCAGCCGTGGTCGGCACCGGCGCCGCTGCGTGCGGTGTCGACTGCTCGACCGGCTGGGCTGAAACTTCGCCTTCGACGATCCGGCCCGATTCGAATATGCGCGTCAGATTATCCTTATTGATCTCAAACTCGATGTTCCCCTTGGCGGGGGCCGGCGGCGGCGCGATCTGCTTACCGTTTAACGAGATCTGTACCCTGTCCGCAAATCCGCGATAATAACGCAGTCTGACGGCCTGTTTCGCGTTATATGTTTTCGGCGTTTCAGGTGTGATCTCGTCATAACCGAGGTTGCCGTCAACCGTTGAAGTGACCGAAACCTTCTCCGCAACTGATTTGAACTCGATACGTATGTCGTCCGTAACATTGGCCGAGGCGTCCACATTCGACTGGTTTGAATTCGTAATGCCGTTGGCGGTATTGCTCGCCGAGTTAGTGGAGACAGAAGGTGTTTCCGGCTGGTTCTGAATGTAACTAACCACAAACAGAATTCCCCCGGTCATGAGGGCGAGAATGATACCGGCAAAGATCACCGTCGGAACGAGAGAAGACGCGGACCGGTCGTCAGTCAGGACCTCGGGGCGGTATCGCGGAGGGTCGTCGTCGTATATCTCATCGTTTTGCGACACAAGCGTCGCGTAATCTTCCAGCGCCTCCTGCTCATCGACACCGACGTATTTTGCATACGCCTTAACGAATCCCTTATTAAAAATACCGCCCGGGAGCGGTTTGTAATTGTCGTCTTCTATCGATTTCAGATAAAGCGACGAAATTCGGGTTTGCTCGGCGACCTCGCTGATAGATATACCTCGCTCCTCGCGAGCCTGTCGCAATTTTTCTCCCAAGGAAGTTGACATGTCTTTGAGGTTTTCCGCCGGTACCGAAAGTGCAAAGCCCGTTACTTAAAGTTGAAATATAGCTTTGTTAAACGGGGCTTGTCAATCGATTGAAACTCGATTTATTCAATGTTTACCGCTTGATTATTCACTCAGGGGCGTGATAGTTTTAGGCATTATTCACGTCGTACTATAGAATCTCAAAAGGCAAAAGCGAGGAACTAATAAATGAGTTTAGAAGCACTCGGAATGGTCGAAACCAAGGGTTTCGTCGGCGCAGTCGAGGCTGCAGACGCGATGGTTAAGGCCGCGAATGTTCAATTGGTCGGTAAGGAGTACATCGGTGCGGGCTATGTGACGATCTTCGTCCGCGGCGATGTCGGTGCCGTTAAGGCCGCGACCGATGCGGGTGCCGCCGCCGCGCGCCGGGTGGGTGAATTGATCAGCGTGCACGTGATCCCGCGTCCGCATACCGAAGTCGAACGAGTGCTTCCTCGCGGAGGAAAGGTAGGGTTGAGTCCTGACGAAAAGTCGCTCGGTGGCGGCGGTGGGCGGCAGCTTAGCTCGGGTGACGCCTCGGGCACCGGGACGGGAATGCAAGGGAACAAGAGCAAGACGCGGTGAGGAAGAGACGCGGCGACACGGAGACAAACTCGCCGCGTCTCCGCCCCTGAGTTTCGCCGCGTCGCAAAAAAAGTAGATGGGCGACAAGGATCTAATTGCACAGCAAGAGGCACGGGACGCGGTTGAGGCCGCTCACCGTGCCTTTCAAACTGTGGCGAAATTCGATCAGGCGAAGATCGATCAGATCTGCGAAGCTATGGCGAACAGAGCTTTGGCGGAATCGGCTCGGCTCGGCTTGCTCGCCCACGAAGAGACAGGATTTGGCATAGCCGACGACAAGCGCGAGAAGAATCGCTTTGCGGCCGAGGACGTCTGGAACTACTTCCGCGACATGAAAACGGTCGGTGTTGTTTCCGACACTACGAGCATCGTTGAGATCGCCAGTCCTCGCGGGGTTGTCGCCGCCATTATTCCATCTACTAACCCGACCTCGACCGCGATCTTCAAAATAATAATCTCGATAAAGTCACGTAATACGATCGTCCTTTCTCCACACCCGTCGGCGGCAAGGTGTATTGGCGAGACCACGCGCGTGATGCGCGAGGCGGCGATACAAAATGGCCTCCCCCAGGAGGGGATCTACTGTATCGAGAACAGCACTATCGAAGCGACCGAAGCGCTGATGAAGCACAAGCGGACCGCGGTCATCCTTGCAACGGGCGGGATCGGGCTTGTTCGTGCGGCGTATTCGTCCGGCAAGCCGGCGTTCGGTGTCGGGCCGGGAAACGTGCCCGCGTTCATTGAGCGGTCCGCCGATGCGGCTAAAGCGGTGAGCGATATCTTGACCAGCACATGTTTTGATAACGGAACGATCTGCGCGTCCGAGCAGTCAGTGGTCGTCGATGCACCGCTTGAAGCCGAAGTACGCGAACAATTCAAACAACAGGGCGGACACTTTTTAAGCGAGGCCGAAGCCGAGGCAGTCGCGAAGGTTTTACTGACACCGCAGCGAACGTTGAATTCGGGGATCGTCGGCAAGTCTGCTGAATACATCGCAAATCTGGCGGGTGTTTCTATACCGGGCGGTACGCGTTGCTTGCTTGCCGATTGCGCCGGCGTGGGACGCGACTTCCCCTGGTCCATTGAGAAGCTCTCACCGACGCTCGCGTTTTTTGTCGTTGACGGTGTCGAGCAGGGAGCGAACCGCTGCTACGAGATCCTGCAGTTCGGCGGGATGGGACACACCGCCGGGATGCACACGCAAAATCGAGAGGCCGCGATCGAGTACGGTGCGAAGATGCCCGCTTCGCGCGTTGTAATTAATTCGCCCACGACTCACGGCGCCATAGGCTTTTCAACCGACCTGCCACCTTCAATGAAGCTGGGATGCGGTTCGTGGGGCGGTAATGTTACCTCGGACAATGTGTCACCGATACATCTGATGGACATCAAGCGAGTTGCCTGGGAGACCAAGCCGGTGGGCGCGGCTCGGCCAAAGGCAAGGGCCGCGACGGTACAGGCGGCTGCTCCGCAGATCGCCCGGCCCAAACCGAACCGTGAGCAGATCGCCGCGATCGTCGATCAATTTTTAAGTAAGAAGATCGCGGACGCGCCACTACCGGAACCTCCGGCGCCCGAACCGACTCCGGCGGAATCGCCGATAAAGACAGTTATTCATGAGCTGCGGCCGCAGTCTCTGACCGAGAACGGGGCGAACCGCACTCCGGTGGAATTTGTCAGTGAAACTGATGTCCGCGTTGCGATCGAGAAGGGCGAGAAGATTTACATTACCTCCAAAACAATTCTCACACCATCGGCCCGCGATCTTGGAAATGAGAAAGACATTTTCGCGTCGGCCTGAATTTTATGAACCGATCCATCGCAATTGTTCTGACATTGATGATCGCGCTTTGTTCGTCAGCGGCTAGCCAGGGGAAAGCGGCTCAGCCCCAGGCTGCGCCGCAAGTAATGAATCCGGTTAGCTACGGGCTCGTCGTCGATAACTCTGGTTCTTTTCGACCGCTTCTTGATCGAGTCATAGAGATCGTCTCGGATGTCGTCGAAGAAAACACTGCCGAGGATGAAGCATTTCTGGTATCGTTTGTCTCGACTGATAAGATCGTACTGCGTCAGGAGTTCACAAACCTAAAGTCCGAGCTGCACGACGCCGCCCAGAATATGTTTATCGAGGGCGGACATACGGCAATACTGGATGCGGTGAAAAGCTCGGCGGATTATCTTGCGAAAAGTTCGCGTACCGATACCGGCCGATCGCGGGCCCTGGTTTTGATAACCGATGGCGAGGACAGAGCCAGCCAGACGAAGATCGAGGATTTGCTAAAGCTTCTTAAAGAGGGGAATATCCGCGTGTTCGTGATCGCCATAGCCGTCGAGAAAGTCTTCACAAAGATCCCCGAACGTCTTGCCAGGGAAACAGGCGGCTTAATGCGGATGCCAAAGACTAAAGCTGAGCTCGCGACCGCTGCCAAGGAAGTTTCGGTTGCGATCCGAACGAAATGATGACGGAGACCGCTGTCGAAAAATCCGCGTGCGAATCGTGTGGGGCGGATGTTCGCGACGAGTCCGTGTTCTGTTACAACTGCGGTAACGCAGTAAAAGCAGAGCCGCCGATTGTTGAGAAGGTCGATCAAAAATCCGAAGCACCTGCGCCCCGACCGCCGTTGAGATCGGCTGCTTCGTTGAGGAAGCATCGTCGAGCCTCGAACCGGCAACCGGTTGAGATAACGTGGGAACGACCCGAGGGATCGCCGACGGTCTTTATTATAACGACTGTCGTTTTAGCTTTGGCCGCGGCGGTCCTGATTCTCCTGGCTTTTTATTTGCGGTAGACTTGCACGGGATCTATATGGAAGCACTTGGAATGATCGAATGTATGGGGCTTGTCGCGATGATCGAGGCGTCGGATGCGATGGTCAAGGCAGCGAACGTCACCCTTATCGGTTATGAGAAGGTCGACGCCGGATTAGTAACGGCGATAGTTCGCGGAGAGGTAGGTGCCGTCAGGGCGGCTGTCGACGCGGGTGCTGCGGCAGCGCGAAAGGTTGGCACCGTGACCGCCGTGCATGTCATTCCGAGGCCGCATAACGAAGTGGCGGACGGGATCCCCGTCATCGATACGGGCGAGACGAACCGGAAGAAGATCTCTGGGTCGGTCCCGGAATAATAAGAAGGCAGAAAGCAGAAGGCAGAAAGCACGTGCTGCTTATTGCCTTCTGCCTTCCGCCTTCCGCTTACGGTTTCTGTATCGTTGGTGCTGGACCGTCGCCGCCGTTCTGATCCGCCGTTCGGCCCGCCCGCGTCAACGCGATCCGCTTTTGCTTGTTCGGCCCGTCGTCTACCGTAACTTTTATGTTGCGATACGTGCCGTCGCTCTTGTCGTTCGTCGGAATGTAGCCGATCGAGTACTGAATGCGCAACTCGCTAGCGATCTCTCGGGCAATAGTATTTAGCTCGCTCACCTCGCCGGGGAAGTAAGACTTGCCGCCCGTCTCCGTCGCCAGCCGTTCCAGGAAAGACTTAGCTTTACCCTGTGCACTCTTCGTAATGAAACCCCGTTCCGAGTCGAGCTCTTTAACAAACCCCACAACATATATCTGAACGTCGGTTTCGCGGAGCAGCTCGAATAATTGCTGCTGGGTGTAAAAACTGCTGCGGTCTTCGCCGTCCGTGACCAATATCAGGGCACGTCGTTTGCGATCCTTGCTCGATGACGACTTTTCATATTTCGTGATCTGCTGAGCCGCAAGATAAACCGCGTCGATGATCGCGGTTTGACCGCCTTCGACGTACAGCTTCGAGTCAAGAGCTTCGATGAGATCGTTTTTGTTGTTGGTGAAATCCTCGATGATCTCGATCTTATCCGAGCTAATGAATCGGATAATACTTGTTTCGTCCTCCGGTTTGTTCGCACTGATCAGGATCTTGCCCGCCTCGATCACCTGATCTATCTGCTGTCGCAAGGAACCGGAATTATCTATGACCAGCGAATAGTTTGTCGGTACTTCAGATTTTGAAAAGAACTCGATCCGCTGCGGAACGTTGTCTTCCAAGATTTTGAACTCAGCCTGTCGAAGGTCGCTTATCGGGCGGTTATTTCGATCTACTACCCGAACGTTTAGATTAACGAGTTCTGTATCGACCCTTATGACAATATCTTCGTCATTTATCGTCGGTGCGGCCCTCGGTTTCGGAGACGGTTTCGGAATCGCGGTCCGGTCCCGATTGGTCACAGCCGTCTGGGCCGAAGCTCCTGACAAGACGAACCCCGAAACCAGGAATAAAGAAATAAGCGCGAGCAAACCCAGTGAGTAAAATCTTTTCATCTGAACCATAGGATCTAACGTAAATCTGAAGACGGAGTTGCGAAATAGCCCTCGCGGCTTCGAACTGTTAGACGCGGCAAACCGCGGGGAGGTTTGACCTTAACTTTAACCTTTCTCCACTTGCCATCCGGCTGGAAATCTTTCGGTGAGTACCCGATCGAATACTGATGGCGAAGCTCAATCGATATCCGATCGAATATTTCGTCCATCTCGATATCGCTCGCAGGATAGAAAGACTTGCCACCGCTTACCGACGTGAGTTCATCAAGGAAGGCCTGACCCTGCATTCCGATCTGACTGGCGGCGTCACCCGCGTCGATTATCCCGACCGCGTACGTGATAACATCCGATTCCTTCATCAAGCGACGTACTTCGCCAAAATTGTAGCGGGATGCATTATCTTGGCCGTCACTAATTATAAGAAGCGCGCGTTTCTGGTGACTCCCGCGAGTAACGCGTTCTATTCCGAGATAAACGGCATCGTAGAGAGCTGTATTCTGTCGCGGATTTACCAGGGTTAGTTTTTGCAGGACGGCATCACCGTCGCGGGTTCTGTCGAGCAGTAGCTGGGCACGGCTGTTGAATGCAATTAGAAAATATTCGTCACTCGGATGACTGGTGCTTATAAAACGTGATAGCGCCTTTCGTGCCTTTTGTATTTTTTCGCCGCTCATCGAACCGGAGACGTCGAACAGGACTCCGAGCGATACGGGAGCGTCGGTGTCGCTAAAGAAAGTTATCTCCTGTTCCTTGTTGCTGTCGACAACGGTGAAGGCGTCCTTATTTAACCCCATCACATAACGTCCGTAGAGGTCGGTCACCGTAAGCGTCAGCGTTACAAGATCGGTCTTGACCTTAACCGGTTTAGCCGGGTCATATTCCGGAGGAGTCGGCTCTGCCTGTTGAGCAGAAACGCAGGTCACGGCAGCGAAAAAGGCAAGCGAAAAGAAAATTGTCCGAAGCGACAAGACACTCCGGCCGGAAAACTCAAAACCCGTAAAAACCATATATTTCTCCAACCGGGGATAGATTACATTCTAAGGAACAGGTACAACTTCCGCAAGATAATTTTAGGATGAGGCAACCAATAGAATAGTTGTTCTAGTCAAAACAAATCCATGTTTACACTAGACTTTGCAACAACCGGCCCAAATTTGCGTGTTATAATTTCGAGCAGTTTGACGCGGTATTTCAGCGACGTAAACGAGCCCCATACGATTTGATCGATAATCCATGTCAGAATTCATTTGCCGACTAGGAACGCCTTCGGGCGATATTGTGACCAGAGTGGTCGAGGCAACCGGCGCGGTGGACGCCCGTTTGCAGCTTGAACGCGAAGGATTCAAGGTCTTCGCCGTTTCTTCGAGCGAGGGTGGCATCTCTTCATTCCTTCGTTTCGGCTCGTCCGGAAAGCACGGGCGTGTCAAACAGGCCGATTTCCTTCATTTTAACCAACAGCTTTCCGCGCTTCTTCGCGCTGGTATCCCTATGCTGCAGGCGATAACCCTGCTCAAGACGCGCTCGCCGTCTTCGAATCTACGGGCCGTCCTGACCGACGTTGAGGACAAGATCAAGAGCGGGATCCCGCTTTCCGAGGCGTTCGAAGCACAGGGCATTTTCCCAAAGATCTATACCGCGTCAATATTGTCGGGTGAGAAGAGCGGTGCGCTCGACGACGTTTTGATCCGCTACGTCGAGTATCTGAAACGTAGTGTCGGGTTAGCGCGAAAGCTCCGCGGTGCCCTGGCGTATCCGGCATTTCTCGTCATTGCCTCATCTTTCATGGTCGCGTTCTTGACGCTGTACATCGTCCCGAGAATGTCCGACCTTTTTAAGAATCTGAGTGCAAGCCGCGGACTTCCGACGATAACCGTGGTCGTTCTGGCGATCTCGAACGGAGTCGCCAACAATATCTGGTGGATGCTGCCGCTTGGAATACTGCTCGGCCTTGCTTTGTTTACCTGGCTTCGGACGGATTCGGGCAGGCTTGTTGTCCACCGCCTGTTGCTAAAGCTGCCGATCGCCGGAACGCTCATCCGACAGATGGCGATGGCGCAGCTGGCTCGCTCGCTCTCGACGCTCCTCTCAGGCGGTATCACTGTCCCGGATTCCTGGGACATTGCTTCGCAGGCGCTGAACAACCTTGAGCTACGGCATAGGAGCCACGCCGTACTTCCGATGATCCGCGAAGGGCGAGGCTTCACCGAGGCTTTGGAAACGGCCAACTGGATACCGGAACTCGGACTCGACATGATCAGCATCGGTGAAAAATCGGGCAGCCTGCGCGAGATGCTCGACGAGGTAGCCTCGTTCTACGACGCTGAGGCCGAGGTGAAGCTTGAACAATTGACCACGCTGCTTGAGCCGCTGATCCTGATCTTCATGGCGGGCGTAGTTGTTGCCATCTTGCTGGCTATCTACCTGCCGATCATCGAAACGATCTCGGCGGGCCCGATGGGCGGAAGGAAATAGAAAAAGTAATGAGTACTGAATCAAACACGCTTTCAACAGGAAATCTCTCCTCTGCGAGGATCGAGCTTTCAGACTTTCTCGAAAACGAACCGCCCGAAGTGATCGAAGCGAAACAGCTCGCCCGGCGATACAGATTGCCGTACATCGATCTGCTTCCGTCGGACCAGCCCTCGCCGATCGATTACGAGGAGCTTGCGAAAATTCCGGTCGAGATGATGCTTCGCAATCACTTTGTGCCGTTAAAGCGCGAGGGTCTTGATCTTCATGCAGCGATGGCCGATCCGACAAATCTCGAGCGTCTTGATGAACTCGAGAACGCGTTGAATGTTCGGATCGTTCCGTACATCGCGACGCAGGGGGCGATCGATGTCGTACTGAAGAAGGGCGACGCGACGCAGCGCGTTTTGCAGGAGGCCGCATCGGGTTTCAAGATCTCGCTGGTCAAAGAAACCGAACAGGGCGAAGAGGTGCTCGACCTCGACCGACTGGCGACGGATTCGGACATGTCGCCGATCATCAAGCTCGTCGACACGATTGTTTACAACGCGATGGAATCGCGGGCTTCGGATATTCACATCGAGGCCGGCGATCGAGATGTCCGGGTCAAGTTCCGAATCGACGGTGCGCTTTACTCGAAGGTAGATCCCATCGATATCGCATATCACCAGAC
>JBKKAS010000335.1:0-19979 GCA_046714595.1 Pyrinomonadaceae bacterium
CGTAGGGCGGGGGGTACATCATTGCAATTCAAGGCATATCTATACAACGCAAAGGGAAATGATGAAGAGGTCAGACCCGAGGACATGAACATTCAGCGTCTGAAGGAGAATCAACTCCTTTGGATAAATGTTCTTGAGCGGGATGACGAGACGCTCGAATATGTTAGTAAGGCGATCGAGCTCGACCGGCTTCCGTTTGAGTCGATTGGCGAAGAGAAACGTAGGCCCCATATAGAAAAGTTCGAAAAATATTTCCGATTCCGGATAGATTCGGTGCGCATGCTCGACGGAAAGGGCCCCTAAAAGATCCCGATCGATTTTGTCGTGGGAAATAATTTTGTGGTCACGGTTCACGACGGTGAAGTTGAGTACTTTTCTGAGTTTCGCCGACGGGAGAAGGGTGAGACACAATGGGGGGAACTCGACGCCGAAAGATTTCTGGCAATACTTCTCGACTTACATATCGTTTCTTATTTCAATGCGATGGAGGAACTTGAACGGCGCGTCGACAAGTTCGACGAAAAGGTCTTGAAAACCGATCTCAAACCGGAGGATTTTCTTTCCCGAATGGTAGGGCTGCGGGCGGATATTTCTGTGCTGCGTCGATGGCTCCTTCCTCATCGTGACCTTTTCTACGCGCTTGCGCGGGCCGATTTTCAGCAGATTGTCGAATCCGATGCGACCGAGGAGTACAGGAAGCTAAATGAACATTTTAAAACGGCGGTCGACGCGATTGAACACGCTAGAGAAATGATCTTGAGCATCTTCGATCTTTACGCGGCCAAGTCTGCGCAAGAGACCAATAGCCTGATTCGCAAACTTACCTTTTTTACTCTAGTTGTCGGATCCCTTGGAGTGATAGCAGGTATCTTCGGAATGAACTATCAACTGAGTTATTTCGAAACCGAAGGCGGATTCTGGTTTACTGTCGGCGCTATGGTCGTTATCGCGTCGACATGGGCGATCATCGCAAAACACCGCGGCTGGCTAGGATGAGCGAAAATCGAAATCTCTGGGGCGGACGTTTCAGCGGAAGACCGGATGAAACATTCGTTGACTTCAATAACTCGTTTCGGTTCGACCGGCGACTGTTCCCGGCAGACGTTCGGGCGAGCGTTGCGCATGCGAATGGGCTGGAGAAAGCCGGGGTTCTTACCGGGCCTGAGATCCAGGAGATAAAGAATGCTCTGCGATCGTTATTGGAAAGGTCCGCAACTGATCACGCATTTTTTGAAACCGATGCCGAGGACGTTCACTCTTTTATCGAGACCAAATTGGTTGAACTGATCGGCGACACTGGAAAAAAATTACACACAGGCCGGAGCCGAAACGATCAGGTCGCGACAGCATTTCGACTCTGGCTGCGCGATGCGATCGATGAGATCGACAACTCGATGACCGGGCTTCAGCGAGGTTTGATCGATTCCGCAACACGGCACGAACACGCGGTGCTTCCCGGGTACACACATCTGCAGCGGGCACAGCCGATCCTCTGGCCGCACTGGTGCCTCGCATACTTCGAGATGCTCGGCCGTGATCGCGACCGGCTCCGCGATGCGCGCAAACGCGTGAATGTGCTGCCGCTTGGATCCGCTGCACTGGCCGGAACTAGCTTCCCGATAAATCGCGAAACGGTTGCAAAAGAGCTCGGCTTCGACAGCGTTTCGCGCAATAGTCTCGACGCCGTGTCGGACCGCGACTTCGCCATCGAGTTCGCCGGAGTGTGTGCCCTAATGATGGTCCATCTTTCCCGAATGGCCGAGGATCTCATCTTGTACTGCTCAACCGAGTTCGGGTTTGTAAGTTTGAGCGATGCAGTCTCGACCGGCTCGAGCCTGATGCCGCAAAAGAAAAATCCGGACGCGCTCGAGCTTGTTCGCGGAAAGACGGGCCGCGTCTTCGGTCATCACTTCGCGCTGCTGGCGATGATGAAGGGGTTGCCGCTCGCGTACAACAAAGACATGCAGGAAGACAAGGAAGCCGTTTTCGATACGGTCGATACGGTCCAGTCGTGCGTCCGCGTGATGGCGATCGTCCTGGATAATCTTTCCGTCAACGAAGATCGTGCAAGAGAAGCTGCATTGGCCGGGTTCCTGAATGCTACCGAGCTCGCGGATTATCTTGTGAAAAAGAATCTTCCTTTTCGAGATGCTCACGATGCTGTCGGAAAAGCGGTGCTGTTCGCAGCAGAGCAAGAGCGGGAACTGAGCGACCTGACGCTCAAAGAGCTTCGCGGTTTCTCCGAGAAGATAGATGCAGATGTCTTCGACGCACTCGGTCTTGAAAGCACACTGGCATCGAAATCACAGACCGGCGGAACGGCGCCCGTCCGCGTCGCCGAGGCTCTTGCTGCCGCCCGCAAGTCGCTCGATACCAAGCAACGGTAATGCACAAGTTCGTCCGCAGCCTGATCACAGAATGGCGAAAGCTCGGTCTGCTGTTTAGCGATGGGACCGTGATCGTCGCCGTATCCGGCGGTGCTGATTCGATGGCGCTTTTGCTGTCGATCCATGATCTTGTCGAACGGAAAAAGCTCGGGCTGCGTGTCATCGTTGCTCACTTTAATCACAAGTTGCGCGGCCGCGAAAGCGATGCGGATGAAAGGTTCGTGCGCGAGCGTTCTGCTGCGTTGAACTTTGAATTCGTCAGTGATTCGGGTGCTCCCGCGCGGAAACAAAACCTGGAGGAAAACGCCCGCAAAGCGCGATATAAATTTCTGATGGAAAAGGCGCATTCAACCGGAGCATTTGCCGTGCTTACTGCCCACACACAAAACGATCAGGCCGAGACCTTTCTGCTGAATCTGATACGCGGAAGTGGGCCGGACGGTCTCGGCTCCATGAAACCGGTTCGCGAAATGAGCGACAGGGTATTACTGGTACGGCCGTTACTGAGCTGGGCAAAGCGTGAGGATACCGAGCTCTTCTGTCGGGAGCAGGGTGTCGATTATCGAACCGACCGGATGAACGACGACCAGACGTTCACTCGGGTTCGAATTCGCAAGACTTTGCTTCCAATGCTCGCCGAGTTCAATCCGAAGATCGTCGAGACCCTTGCCCGAACCGCCGAACTGCTGCGACAACAATCGGACGACGAACGCCCGGCGAACGGGTCATCCCCTGACGTTAAGACCGAATCCAGAGCGAGCGTCGCCGGTGATCCACTCGAGTTAAGAGACCTGAGATCGCTCACGAAGGGCGCTCTCTATTCCACTATTCGCTCCTGGCTTCGCTCGACCCGCGGAAATGTGCGGTCTTTAGAACTGAAACATATTGCGAGCATCGAGCGTTTGGTTTTCAGCCCGGGGAGTGGAAAATTCGTTGAATTACCGGGCGGCGGACGGGTCGTAAAGCACCGCGGCAGGCTGACATTCTCGAACATAAAGGTTGAAAAATGACCGCTCGAGAACTACAATCGGGGATTGGCGTTCCCATGGCGGCGGCCCGCCATTTCCGGGAACAACTCGCGTGAGGGAACTTTCATCAAATTGCCGTTGGCACTAATTCGTAGATGGAAGTGATTTGGAGGCTATAAATTGAGTTCTAAAGCAAAACAGGTTCTGCTGTGGTTGGTGATAATTTCCGGCGCGCTGTCGTTCGTCTGGTTTCTGCAAAGCAGGCAGACGAAGCAGAGTCAGGATCTGAGCATCGATATGGCAGTTACGCGGATCGAGAACAAGGATTTTAAGGAAGCCCTGTTCAAGCAATCCGCGGTGGAATTTACAGACCAGAGCGGTAACAAGTTTGTCACCAGGATCGGAAGCGATCCGACGCGCGAGCTTCTGACCACCACCGTAAACGAATTTAACAAGCAGAATCCGACGTCGAAGATACTGACTAACGAAGAGGAATCATCGAGCGGCCTCGGCTGGCTTGTTTTGATCCAGGTCCTTCCGCTGTTGCTGATCTTCGGTTTCCTTGCATTTACGCTTCGGCAGATGCAGGCCGGCGGTAACAAGGCTCTCAGCTTTGGAAAATCAAAAGCTAAGCTCCTGAACAACCAGCAAAAGCGAGTTACATTTAAGGACGTCGCGGGTGTCGATGAGCCTAAAGAAGAGCTGCAGGAAATAATCGAATTTCTAAAAGATCCGCAGAAGTTCCAAAAGCTCGGCGGAAAGATACCGAAGGGTGTCTTGATGATGGGCCCTCCGGGAACTGGTAAGACCCTTCTTGCGAAGGCGGTAGCCGGCGAGGCTAACGTTCCGTTCTTCTCGATATCCGGTTCGGATTTCGTCGAGATGTTCGTCGGTGTCGGTGCAAGCCGTGTCCGCGACCTTTTTGAGCAGGGCAAGAAGAACGCTCCGTGCATAATCTTCATCGATGAGATCGATGCGGTCGGCCGCCATCGCGGAGCCGGTCTTGGCGGTGGACATGATGAGCGTGAACAGACGTTGAATCAACTTCTGGTCGAGATGGACGGTTTTGAATCGAACGATGGTGTGATCCTGATGGCGTCGACCAACAGGCCCGACGTTCTGGATCCGGCGCTTCTACGGCCCGGACGTTTCGATCGTCAGGTTGTTGTGTCCTACCCGGATGTGCGCGGACGTGAAGGGATCCTGAAGGTCCACACGCGAAAGATCCCGCTCGATGATAATGTCGAAATTAATATCATAGCTCGCGGAACCCCTGGCTTTACCGGTGCCGATCTCGCGAATCTTGTTAACGAGGCGGCGTTGATCGCGGCCCGTCATAACAAAAAGGTCGTCACGCTTCACGATCTCGAGTTTGCAAAGGACAAAGTTCTGATGGGACCGGAACGCCGCAGCATGGTGATCTCGGATAAGGAACGACGTCTGACGGCGATCCACGAAGCTGGCCACGCGCTTGTAGGTATAAATATTCCGGATAGCGATCCGGTGCATAAGGTGACTATTGTTCCGCGCGGACGAGCTCTTGGCGTAACTTTCTTTTTGCCGGAACAGGACGTCCTGGGTCGAACCAAGGAAGAGCTTGAAGCGATGATCGCTAACGCGATGGGTGGACGTATCGCCGAAGAACTGTTCATCGGTCGGGTGACGACGGGAGCCTCGAACGATATCGAAAAAGCGACCGAGCTGGCTCGTGCGATGGTCTGCCAATACGGAATGTCCGGTCTTGGACCGCTGGCGTTCGGCAAGAAAGAAGAACAGATCTTTCTCGGCCGCGAGATCGCGCAGCATCGCGACTTCTCAGAGGACACTGCGATCAAGATCGATCTCGAAGTCAAGAGGATCGTCTCCGAGCAGTACGCACGTGCAACAAAGATCCTCGAAGAAAATCGCGAATCGATGGATCGGCTTGTCGAAGCATTGCTCGAACACGAGTCGCTTGACAGTGCTCAGATTCGACGTGTGATCGCCGGATTGCCGGTTGACGGTGGCAATCCAGAGCCCGCGGCGACGGATGATGACGGCACGCCCGAAACGGAAGAGAAAAAGAGCCGATTCAAGAAACCGATACTTCCGCCTATCACGCCGAATAATCCGGCGACGGCCTGAGAGGTGAAAAAGTGAAAGGTGAAAAGGGATGAAGGCGTTAGCCTTTATCCCTTTTGCTTTTTAGTATGCGAAGAGCTGTCCGCATATTCCCTCGACCCTGACTCGAGCACGACGGCTACCGCGATAGGACGACCGGTACGCAATGTCATCGGTATCGGAGAACGACTCGGCCTAATCTACGTTGACAAATCAAAGCCGTAGAAATTAGAATCCGTCCATCGCAATTCTGGGAGACGGCTCACGTGGACCTTGCTATGCCGTTTCATTCCTTTGGACACACACCGACTCTAGACGGGCTAATATGACTTCCATCCTTACCCGACCTGTACTCTATTTCTCGGCAATCGCAGCGTTCTCCGTTCTCGCTATTCTCATTGCAGATGCTTATTCACCGGAAGCTTTTGCGCAAAAAAACGAGCTGACGAATCAACCACCCAATGCGTCGCCAGATAGTTACCCGGTTCATCGAAGTCTTTCGGTCCCAGCCCCAGGGGTACTGGCGAATGACAGCGATCCAGATGGTGATCAGATTTCCGTCGCGCAACCTAATCAGCAAACGACGAGTCTGGGAAATGTGTTAATCGGTTCGCAGGGTTCCCTTTTCTTCACGGCCACGACACCGGGATCGGGCTCCGTCACCGTTGGGTATCAGGTCTGTGACAACCAGGCGCCGGCCGCGTGCTCCAGCAGTACCGTGACGTTTAATGTCGCGAATCAGTACCCGATCGCGCCGACGATCTATTATGAAGTCACCGGTCCGTCGCTTAACGTCCCCCCAGAAGAAGGAATTTTCACCCGAGTATCCGATCCCGACGGTGACCCGCTTACTGTTGGTGCGGTAAACGTCGAGATTCCTGGTGAGGGACACGTAACCGTTAACAATAACGGGGGCGTAGGATTCACAAATTATCGTTCAACGCCAGGCTATGTTATCGGCAACTACAATGTTTGTGATGATTCGTTGGCCTGCACTTGGGGAATAATTTTTTTCGTGGTCGAACCCACGGACGGCGAAAATAACGCCGGATACTTTTGCCCCAGCCTTGGTGAGCCCGTAAACGTGACGAACGGCAACATGTGGCTTCAGCAAATCGACTTTGCGCTGCCAGGTATCGGTGAAGTAGTCCAAGTTAATCGCTTTTACAACAGCATGATTCAGCGTAGTGGGATGTTTGGCTTCGGCTGGACGACGCAGTATGACGAGTCGCTTTGGGCTTACGGCGACAGAATCTTGCGACTGAATATGCCGGACAGCCAATCGGTCTATTTTGCTCGCGCGGCTACTAGCGATCCGTTTGTAAATGTGAAGGTAGGCGTAGAGGGCCAGATAATCAAGAATCAGGATAATTCGTTCACGCTAACTTTTAAGGATGGACGCAAGCATCAGTTCAATCCCAGCGGGCGCTTGCTTTGGCAGAAAGACCGTAATGGGAATCAGACAACTCTGACCTACGACGGGAACGGTAATATCAGCAACGTTACCGATGCCTTTGGACGCACTTTAACTCTTATTCCGAATGCGAACGGAACGATAAGCAAGATATGCGACGGCACGGGGCAGGATCCATGTAACGGGGCAGGAACAATTGCCACCTACGACTATGAGTCTGGGACCGCCAAGCTTAGTACAGTAACGTACGGCGACGCCTCGAAATACAAATTCGAATACGACACGACAAGCGCTCCTGGGAAAGTATTGCTAAAAACTGTCAAGGACGCTCTCGACAATATTGTTGAGACTCACAACTACGATTCTCAGGGGCGTGCTACTACTTCTGAAAAGCATGGCGGAATCGAGAAGTACGAGTTTACGTATTCGAGTGCAACTCTCACATCGGTGAAACACAAAAAGATCGCGACCGATCCTTATATCGAAACGAAATATTATTTCGACAAATCTCGCGGTCGGAACGTAGTCACGAAAACGGAAGGAGTATGTAGCTGCGGCGGGTCTGGCCCGGAGATAATGGAGTACTTTTATGACGGGAGGCTGAACCGGATAAAGACGATCGATGCGCTGGGAAACGAGACTACCGCCACGTATGACTTGAACGGAAACCGCCTGTCGCAAACTGACCGTTTTGGCACCCAGCAGTTTACCTACAACTCGGTCGGGCAGGTTTTGACGTACAGAGATCGGATCGATTCGCAGAATCAGGATCCGAATGTAAAGACGGCGGTGCTGACTTATGATTCCGCGGGAAACCCGATAAGCTCCACGGACGCACTTGGAAAGATCACGACGCTCGCTTATCCCACCACGAATAACAAAGGTCTGCCGGATTCTGTCACCGACGCGCGCAACAACATCACAAAGTTCAAGTGGTTTACGACCTCCGGATTGCTTGAGGAGATCGAGGACCCATACACGAAGAAAACGAAATTTACGTATGATGCGCGGGGCCGAGTTAAGACGGTAACGAACGCGCTTAACCATGTAACCACCTACAACTATTTCGACGACTCGACACGTACGGTCGAGATGATCTATCCCAACTCGGACAAGATCACGTACAAGTACGACATTCGGCGTACCCTGGAATCCGTGACGGACGAGCGTGGGAAGATCACAGGTTACGAGTTCGATCCGCAGTACCGTTTGAAGAAGATCACGGACCCGCTCGGGCATGTGCGCGAGTTCGGCTACGACCTGATGTCGAACAGGACCTCATACAAAGACCCGCTCGGGAACATCACCGATTACACCTTCGACGATTTCGGTCGGGTGAAAGAAATCGAGTATCCGGCGGCGACTTCAGGTGCGACGCGGCTTAAGGAGACCTTCAAATACGACAAGCTTGGACGGACGCTAGAATACCGCGACACGGCGAGCCGCCTTACCTCTTACGCGTATAACGACACGACCCGGACGAACACGGTGACGAATGCCGAGCTGGAAGTGACGGCAACGAAATATAACCAGCGGTTTCAGACCGTCGAGGTTAAGGACGCCATCAATCAGGAATACACGTTTGCTTACGATCCGCTCGGACGCCAGCTCAGCCAGACACGAGCGGGGGCGACGACGAGCTTCCAATACGATGAAGTCGGCAATAGAAAAGAACGCATCGACTACATGGGTCGAAAGACGAAATATACGCACGACAATCTCAATCGTCTGACCGAGATCGAGTATCTGCCAACCACAACGATAGTCGGGGGCCAGCCGTCGCCCGCATTGATGCCGAATCAGAAATCGACTTACGTCTATGACTACATCTCGCGCCTTATATCCGCAACGAACGAGACGGGTACGGTATCGTTCGGCTACGACAACCGAAATCGCACCACGAGCACGACCGACGTCTTCGGCCACACGATCAATTACGAATACGAACGAACAGTGAGCGTTAACCAGCGGCGGCTGAAGTTCGACGGAGCAATGTACGCAGTCTATAACTTCGACGACGCCGAGCGACTTGCAAGTATCGTCAACTCGTCCGATTCGACGACAATCTCGTTCGGCTACGACAACGAAGACAAAGTTATCTCGCGCAGCTACCCGAACGGTGTTACGACAAGCTATCAGTACTTCGATAACGATCTGCTGAAGCGGATCACCGATTCAAACTCGTCGGGCACGCTTTTCGACCGGCAGTATTTGTACAACTCAGCACGGCAGATATCGCAGATCATCGAACCGACTCGCTCGCGAACCTTTGGGTACGACAACGTCGATCGTCTAACGTCGGTGACCGACGCCGTATACGGAAACGAAACCTACTCGTTCGACGATGTTGGCAATCGTCTGACCAGTCACCTCGCGTCGAACTATGACTATCAGGCGGGACAGTTCAATCGCCTGATCTCGGCGACGACACCGACGCAGACTGTCACCTATTCCCACGACGCGAACGGGAACACGACGACGAAAGCTGAAGGCTCAAACTTCTGGAGATATACCTGGGATTACGAGAACCGGCTCGGCGAAGCCTCCACTCGAAGACAGAAAGTTCGCTACAAGTTCGACGCGCTCGGCCGACGCGTGCAGAGATACCTTGTCGGAGGGAAGGAGAACACGAAGTTCGTCAACGATGGCAAGGATGTGCTCGTTGATGACAATTTGGGCACGCTGACAAAATATATTAACGGTGGAGGCATTGACAACAAGCTTCGCCAGACAACTGGCACGACTGCGAGCTATTTCCTAACCGACCATCTTGGTTCGACGAATGGACTAGCCGACGCGTCGGGCGCAATTACATCACAAACCGCATACGACTCGTTCGGTAAGGCGACGAATGCAAGCTTTCCGTCACGTTATCAATTCACCGGCCGGGAATACGATTCGTTTTCGGGATTTCATTACTATAGGGCTCGTTCGTACGACGCCAATCTTGGGCGCTTTGCTTCGGAAGATCCGATCGGATTCGGCGGCGGCGATGTAAATCTGTACGGATACGTATGGAATAATCAACAGACGTTCACTGATCCGTCAGGCCTCTTTCCGTTCTCGAATTGGGGAGGGCTCGAGCGACCGGCCAAATGGGCTGACGATGCTGATAAGTGGACTGAAAATAATCGTCAACGGTGGCAGGGAAAACAGGAGAACTGGCGCTGGAACGGCAGCGTCAATACTGTAGCGGACCTCGCGTCTGGATTCAACAATATGTTCCGGGTTGGTACAGGACTTGGGCAAGCTCTCTATTGCGACGTCCCGGCCTACCGCAGACTTGAACTTGTCTCCGAAGATGTTGTTCGGGCTGGCAGTCTCTTCCTTACAATGGCCGCGCCGTTTGCAGGTCGGCTAGCAGGCCAGCCAGCATCAACGGTCCGCCCTAAAGGACCGCCAAAGCCTTCGGCTAGATTTGAGACGCCAACAAATCCACCGCAACCTCCGCTTTCCGACTTTCCGGCGGGTTGGCGCGTACGCACGGGAGCGCCCACTGAGCAATATCCTAACGGCTATTGGCGACTTGAAAAACCGATGGGTAACGGTGGGTGGCAAGGAATTGATCCATCGACAATGAAACCTGGGACACACCCAGAGACGCATATTCCGCTCCCACCACGCTAAGGAGAAAAAATGTACGGTTTACCTGAAAACTTTGACACCAGCTTTATTTTAGGAAGAACACTTGAACTGATTTGTTTCAACGAGAATACCGTTTATTTGCACTTCGATGGTGGACTACTCTTATCGATTGAAAGTGAATACGCTCACCAAAAGCCCGAATCGGACGCCGTTGATCAAATTTATGAAGTCCCTTTTTTGGACCCAAATATAGCTCAGTTACTTGGATCGCCAATTATTGATGGCTCGGCTTCTACAGATGGAACGTTGATTTTGACTTTTGAAAACGGACACAGGCTTCAGATTCTCGACACCTCCGGCCAATATGAATCGTATAGGATCGACTACGGTGAAGTGAGTATTATCGTTTGAAATTAGCCTATCAGCGGGCAAAGGCCAATGCCTCGTAACTTTTTCTCAAATGGTTTCGATCGCTAGAATGGCGGGGAGATTTCATATGGATTCTAGCAAGGTATTCTTTAGCGTAGGTGTAGGTATAGTTCTTGGGATCCTAGCCGTTTTAGTGTCTTGGTTTCTAGGTAGCGAAAGCTCGCCGCTATTCGAGTATTTCTTACATAACGTATGGTTAAAGAATAAGTGGCTAGGCTTGAACGTGATGGTGCTGTTGGTGTCAATCGTATTCGACGTACCTGAGGGATTCGATTACATACTGATTTTCCTTCAATGGTTTCTTATCGCCTTTATGGGGCTTGTGATTGTAAAAGCAGTTCGAAACCTAATATCTGACTAGATCTGTCACGCACTTATCCGAACGGCGTTACGACGAGCTATTCCTACTTCGACAACGACCTCTTAAAACGGATCACGGACACCGGCCCTTCGGGAGCGCTCTTCGACCGGCAGTACTTCTACAACAACGCCCGGCAGATATCGCAGATCGTAGAGCCGAACCGATCAAGGACCTTTGTCTACGACAATACGGGGGTCGGCTGACAACGGTAACCGATGCGACGCGCGGAAATGAAAGCTACTCGATCGACGACGTGGGAAATCGACTGACGAGTCATCTCGCATCGAGCTACGGATACCAATCCGGACAGTTCAATCGACTCATCTCGGCGACGACGCCAACGCAAATACTTACTCGCACGACGCGAACGGCAACACGACGACAAAGAGTGAAGGCTCGAATTTCTGGCGATACACTTGGGACAACGAGAACCGGTTAGCGGAAGGTTCGACACGAAACAAAAAGTGCGGTATAAGTTTGACGCACTCGGCCGACGTGTTCAGCGATACCTCGTACGTGGAAAGGAAAACACCAAGTTCATCCACGACGGCGAGGATGTTTTGGTGGACGATAACTCAGGCACACTGACGAAATATCTCAACGGCGAAGGCATCGACAACAAACTTCGTCAGACAACCGCCTCGATGGCGAGCCATTTTCTCGCCTAGCATTCCGTTTCGACTACCCCGCAACTGGCGCAAGCGCTACTCTCATATTTTGAACGATCTGTGACGATGACCGAAAGCCAGTCGCGGAGAGACGTCTGAGAGAATGACAAGAGTTTGGAAAACATCACGCCGGCTGATTGATCTGAACGGAGGCCTGGTGATGGCGATACTCAATGTGACGCCCGATAGTTTTTCGGACGGCGGAGCGATCACCGGCGTCGACGACGCGCTTCGGCAAGCCGAAAAGTTTGTCGCAGAAGGTGCCGATATCCTCGACATCGGCGGCGAATCGACGCGACCCGGAAGCTCGCGTGTCTCGATCGAGGAAGAAACGCGTCGCGTTGTCCCGGTGATCGAAGAGATCTGCAAGCGTTTCGACATACCGGTCTCAGTCGATACGACCAAGGCCGAGGTCGCCGAACGCGCGCTGGACGCAGGGGCTGAGATCATCAATGATATTTCGGCCCTTCGTTTTGATGACAGGATCGGCAGCGTTGCGGCGAAGAACGGGGCCGGTCTGGTGCTGATGCATTCACGCGGAGAGTTTGAAACCCTGCATAGTCACGCGCCCGTCGCGAACATCATGAATGAGGTGTCGACAAGCTTTCACAACGCCATCGAAAAAGCGATCAGCCTTGGCGTAGCGAAAGACAGCATCGTCCTGGACGTGGGAATTGGCTTTGGCAAGACATTCGAACAGAATTTAGAGTTGCTCGCCAAACTTGATAAACTCGTGGCAGAGTTTCCTCAATATCCGATGCTTATCGGTACGTCGCGAAAGTCTTTTATCGGGAAGATCCTGGACGATACCCCCGTTGACAAGAGACTGAGCGGGTCCGTCGCGACCGCGGCGATCGCCGTCTGGAACGGAGCAAATATCATCCGCGTTCACGACGTAAAGGAAACGGTCGACGCAATAAGGATCATCGAAGCGGTCAAGGATCAGTTATGAAGTTAGTGCGATTGTCGTTGTTATTTGCCGCGGTGTTTGCCGTCTCGGGGTTTACCGAATGTTACAAGCCCGTGACCAATTCCGGTCTGCCGAATAATATCAAGAAGATCGCGGTGCCGGCGTTTCAGACCGAAGCGCGCGGCCTGCGATATCGAGTAAGTTCTCGATTTACCGGGGCGGTTTCCCGCGAGATCATACGCCGTGGGAACGGGCTGACCGTTCAGGGTTCGACGGACGGGGCAGACGCGGTTGTCGAGGGCACGATCCGCGATTTTAGTTTCTCAGGCGTTCTGCTCGATCGCGATGGCCGGGCACGCGTTTATGAGGTCACGATCATTTCGGCGGTGACCATCCGCGACTTAAAAACGAACAAGATAATCTACGACAACCAAAATCTCATCTTCCGCGACTCGTTCGAATTCTCCGAGGACCCGCGTTCGTTTTTTAATGAGGAAGATCCGGCTGTCGAGCGCATCGCCCGGGCGTTTTCAGAATCCGTGGTCTCAACCATTGTGAATGGGATAGGCGTTAAGGAAGAAAAGAAATAGCGATGGCCCTTTTTTCCAGAGGCGAGTTGTGGAGCAGCCTAAAGCGACGCGAGATCGAGCCCGTTTATGTTTTGTGCGGCGCGGAAAGTTATCTCCGTGACATCGCGGTGAGGAAGATCTGCGATATGAGCTTTGCCGCGGGCGAGGCGCGTGATTTTAACGAGACCGAATTCAGTTTAAATACCCAGGGAAATCTCACCGCGGCACTCGCCGCCGCCGAACAGATGCCGATGATGGCGGAGCGGCGTGTGATCCGTATAACGGACGTGAGGGTTTCGGCCACCGCAGCGAAGGACACGCTTCGCGAAGATGACGAGGACGCTCTCACCGCCTATCTAAAGCGTCCGGCGCCTTTCTCGGTAGTAATATTCGTCGCCGACGAGTTCGATAAGCGCCGGAAGGTCGCGAAGCTTTTGATCGATTCGACAGCCACTGTTGAATTTTGTGAACTGAACGACGACGAACTGACGAAATGGGGGCGCGACAAGATAAAGGAAGCGGGTTCGGAGATCGACGAACGTGCTCTGCGCTTGTTGCTCTCACTTGTGGGACCCGACGCCAGGCGGCTTACCGTCGAGATAGAAAAACTGTCGACGGCCGCATTGCCCGAGAAGATCATATCGACGGACCTGATCGAATCGCTGGTCGTCAATTCGCGTGAGATCCCGAACTTCGATCTTACCGACTACTTGATCGCGGGGCGGAAAACGGAAGCGCTCAGTGTTCTGAAAAAGATCCTGGACGACGGAAGCGAACCGCTCGCCCTGCTCGGGTTGATCTCGTACAACTTGCGGCGGTTGATGATGGCTAAAGAAGCGATGGCGCAGGGAGCGGACCGCGGTGAGGTCGCACGAATCGCAAAACTCCGCTACAGCGATCAGGAACGGTTTCTTGCCGCGGCCAGGCGGGCTGCTCCACACCAGCTTTCGCGAGCAATAGGTCTTTTGGCGAAGACCGACCTCGCTATCAAAACATCGATCGGCGGACCGGGCGCGCCAGGCGCACGGATGCAGCTCGAGATGCTCGTCGCGGACCTTGCCCGTCTTACTTGAATGAGTTTGTAGAGTTTGCGGAAGTTTGCAGGGTTGGGAGTCCGGAGTAGACTAGTCCTCTCCGAACTCTGAGAACTCTGAAAACTCTGCGAACTCCGAAAACTCTGACAACTCTCAAAACAAAAAGAAGATTGTAGGGGCAGCAACTTTGGCTGCCCGCGGAAGTCTTGCCCGGGAAAGGAAGACGGCTTGGGACGAGCCCTGCCCCTACAATTCTTTCGACAGTGTTTCGCTGTCGAAAGTCCGTAACGCAGCCTTCGCCGCTAGATCGGTTCTACGCCCAAACCCTTGTTCAAGTAGTGATACAGATCGTTAAAGTCGAGCACCGCCCGGTTGACGATCAGCGGCAGCTGCGGAATGTCGGAATTGTTTACTATCAGATTCAGATTTCGCAGGAATGCGTCGTGGGCATTCATTGTCGTTCCGGTGTCTTCGAGCGAGACCAGGAACAGGCGTCGTCGTTCGGACGAGTACATCGTGTTCGCCTTTTGCTGAAGGATCGCGGCTCCACCGAATTCAGCGGCGAAGTCGGGCGAGAATACTACTATTTCGGTTTTGCCCTCACGAAGACGTTCGTTCGCCTGCGCGGGCGTTTGAGCTAAGTAAACCCGGTAGCCGGACTCGGACATCAGTTTGGCGACCTCGTCCTTCTTTTCGCCAAGACACAACAACACGCGCCGCGGCCGCTCGGCTTCGTCATCGTCCCGGTCGAGGGATCCCTTTCCGGTCTGGAGAGCCGAGAGCAAAGAGCGCAGTGCGCTGTTGATCTCAAAGTCGGACTGCTTTTCGGCAAATTGGGTTGCGCCTTGCTCAGCCGCGGGAGCGGCCTTATTAGCCTCGAGCTGCTGAACAGGGGCCGAGCCCGAACCCTTTGCGTCCTTGTTGGCCCGCAACATGTTTTGGCATCGTGGGCATCGGACGGTAAAGTTTCCGCTCGGGATCTTGGATTCGTCCAGTTGAAGAGAAACTGAGCAGTTGTCGCAGCGAATAATCATGGTAGTTGTCAGTGGTCAGTGGTCAGTAGTCAGTGATCAGTTGTCAGTAGTCAGTCGTCGGCCGAGTTGTCTTATCTGACAACTGACAACCGACAACCGACAACTATTCCATCAGGTCAAGTACTGAGTTTGTGCTCGCGGGCGGAGGTGGTGGAGGTGCGAGCGGTTCGACCGTGGGCATCGGCTTCGTAAGGTAGTCCTCGTTGGATGACAGCCCCTTTAACTGGAGCAGCAGATTGTTTTGGTTCGTCGCGTACGATAAGCCGTCTTCTAGACTGATGACCTTGTCTTCGATCATTGTCCTAATGACCGAATCGAAGTCCTGCATTCCGTCTATCTCGCCGTCGCGTATCGCGTCCAGCAAGGTCTTTCCCTCGCTCTCTCCCTTTTCGATATACTCGCGCGTTCTCGGATTCGAGCGAAGTATCTCGACGGCAGCGACGCGTCCTTTGCCGTCGGCCCGCGGGATCAATCTCTGCGAAACTATATAGCGAAACGTCTGGGCAAGACGTGTTCGAATTATTCTCTCTTCATTCTTTGGGTAGAGGCCGATGATGCGATCGATCGTCTTCGAGGCGTCGATCGTATGCAGCGTGGACAAAACAAGATGTCCGGTCTCGGCGGCCTCGAGGGCGATCTCAGCCGTTTCGAGATCGCGCATCTCGCCGACCAGGATAACTTTCGGTGCCTGACGCAGAGCCGCTCGAAGCGCGGATGCAAAATCCTTAGTATCGGCTCCGACTTCGCGCTGGTTGATCGTGCATTTTTTGTGATTGTGCAGAAACTCGATCGGGTCCTCGATCGTCACGATATGGTAGGCCTTCGTCTCGTTGATCTGGTCGATGATCGCCGCGAGCGTTGAGCTTTTTCCCGAGCCGGTCGGGCCGGTCAGCAGAACCACACCATTGCGGATATTGGAGATCTCGGCCAGGTGCGACGGGATACTCAACGAATCGAAAGTCGGTATCTCGGTCGGGATCACGCGCATCACTATCGAATATGAATTTCGCTGCTGAAAGATATTGACGCGAAAACGGCATTTACCCGGGAGGTGGTAACTGAGGTCGGCCGTGCGTGTCTTGGCGAGTTGCACGGCGGCCTCCGCGTTATCGCGAAGTATCGCCATCGCTATCATTTCCGTCTGATAAGCCGTGAGCCTTCCGATTCCGAGCGGGGTCGACGGATACAGCGTACCGCTGATCTCGACCTGAGGTTTTTGCCCGCACGAGAAGTTCAGATCGCTGACATTGTCCGAGACAGACAACATCTGCTCAATAATGGGTGCTACATCAAGCAAACTCATTTATTTGGATTTCTCCTGGAAAGTTGTGAAAGACGGAAAGGAAAGACTTGAGCGAAAATCGGGGCCTGGGTGGGTAGCCGTTTCTCCACTCAGTATATTACGCGACCAAAGAACGGATTGCAATGAATATTTTGTCAATGGCCAACAGAGTTATACAGGTGAGGAGGTTTCCCGCAATTCGCGCATTCTCTTGGCGATCTGGTCAGGATCCGAGAGAAGATCACTGATCATTGCTACGGAATCGGCTCCGGCTTCGAAAGCCAAAACCGAGTTACCGCGGTTGATCCCGCCGATCGCGACAAGCGGAAGAGCGCCGATAGCCTCACGGACAGACCGCAAACCGGCTAGCCCGACCAGCGCTTCATGATCCGACTTTGTTGAGGTTGCGAAGATGGGCCCGACTGCGATGTAGTCGATCGGGAGCTCGAGGGCAGCGCGGGCTTGCTCGACCGAATGTGTTGAAAATCCAATGATCGAGCGCTTCCCGAGGAGCTTCCGAGCCTGAACCGGGGAAAGATCGTTCTGGCCAAGATGGACGCCATCGGCGCCCGCAGCGAGAGAAATGTCGGCACGGTCGTTAATAATGACCAGCATCCCGGCGGCCCGAGCGAAATCGACAGCTTCCGCGGCGGCCTTGTAAAACTCGCGCGGTGTTTCCGTCTTTCCGCGCAGCTGAACCAGCGAAGCTCCACCTTCATTTAGCCGGCGCAACTGATCGAGGTGGGACAATCCGGATATCCGGGTGTCAGTGATCGGATATATTTTCGGAAGGGTAAATTGCAAAACTAGATCTACGTTAGGGCCTTCATCATAAGGTAGCAGTCTTCGCCGTTGTTGTAATACTTCGCCAATCGCTGCACGACGGAATAGCCCGCCCGGCGGTAGAGATCCTGCGCCAAGGTATTGCTCACGCGAACCTCCAGAACCACAGTGGAAATGTTGCGCGCTCGGAGCGCGTCTTCAAGGTGAAGCAGGAGCCGATTCGCGAGCCCACGGCGACGATGTTCGGGAGCGACGCCGATGGTCGTTAAATGAGCGGAGCCGTCCTCGTTCACAAGGACGAAAACAAAACCGGCCATTTCACCGGCCGCCGTCACAATGCGGTAGCTCAAATTTCTGGGCTCGCCGAGAAGATAGCTGAACGTGTGCTTTGTGTAATTCTCACCGTTTCGAAAGCACCGCACGTTGAGACGCAACACTTCGCTCAGATTCTTGTCCGTCAGCGGATGGACAGAATATGCCGTCGCCGGAGCCGGTACTGCAACCTCAGGCTCGCCCGTCTCTATCGGAACGAAGAATTTTCTGATCGTCTGAAGTACCGCCATGCTGATCTACTCGATAAACATACAATCGCCGTAGCTGTAAAATCGGTAACGAGACACCACGGCATGTTTGTATGCCTCCATTATAAGTTCGTGGCCGCCAAAAGTTGAAACCAGAATAAGCAGCGAGCTGCGTGGGAGGTGGAAATTTGTCAGCAAAGCTTGCACGGCCTTGAAACGGTACCCGGGAGTAATGGTGAGATCCGCCATTCCGGTTTCAGCGACAAATTTTCCCTGACGGGTCACGGCACTCTCGAGAGCACGCGTGGTTGTCGTGCCTACCGCGACGATGCGCCGATTCGCGCACCGTGCCTCATTTAATATCCGGGCCGCCTCGGGGCCGATCTCGAAACGTTCCGGGAGGACCGCGTGCTCCGCGAGATCGTCGGCCCTGACCGGCTCGAACGTACCGTATCCGACATGAAGCGTTATCTCGACAATCTCCACGCCTCTTGCCTTAATCTCGGCGAGAATCTCATCGGTAAAATGTAGACCGGCAGTCGGGGCGGCGATTGCGCCGCTCGATCGTGCGTAGACGGTTTGATAACGGTGCCGGTCGCGGTCCGATTCGTCCGAGGTCCGTTTGACATAAGGCGGGAGCGGCGTGGTCCCGAATTTTTCGAGAAGTTCGTCGAAATTGCCCTCGAACTCAAACTCTATCTCCAGATGTCCATTCTCGAGACGCCCTACAACCCGGCCTCTTAGCTCCGGACCAAAGGTGACGATCTTTCCAGTGAGCCGGCGCGCGGGGCGTCCGAGCGCTTCCCATAACGATCCAGCCAACTGTTTTATGAGAAAGATCTCGACACGCGCCCCGGTTTCCGTACGTCCGAATAGGCGGGCCGGAAAGACTTTGGTGTTGTTTAGTACCAGTACAGCGCCGGCATTCAGGCGATCAGGAAAATTAAGAAATTCTTCGTCGCGACGGTCGCGAGACTCACGATTTACGACGAGCATCCGCGATTTTTCACGCTTTGCGGCGGGTTCCTGGGCGATCAGACCATCGGGAAGTTCGTAGTTAAAATCGGAGAGTTGCATTCAAAACGTATTGTGCCAGTTGGGTTTATCTAATATAATTCGATTATCGCAGACTCTTTAACACGTTTTATACTAGTCGTCCGAAATTCTACGGCATCATTATTGCACGGTAAAGAACAGGACTAGGCAGCGCTGTCCCCTTGGGGCATGTGAGCCGCAGCCGATTTAACGTGAAGGTTAAGACAAAATGGGGGAACTATGAATAAGAGAAAAGTTTTATCGACGTTAGTAATGTCGGTTTGTATTTTAGCAGGTGTGACAGCTGCGTTTGGACAGGGACGCTATGGCAATGTTTACTCGCGAAACGATGTGAGCCGATTCATCCAGAATCTCGAAAACTCCAGCGATACTTTCAGCCGGGACTTTAATAGCGCCGGCGGAACCAGCAGCAGTGAGCGGAGGGTGGTCGAACGGTTTGAGAACGCTGTGGATCGACTGCGCAGCAACTTCAGCAGGAATCAGACCTGGTGGAACAGCCGTAATGATATCCAGGGAATAATGACCGAGGCACGTCAGGTCAATTCGATGATGAACAACGATCGGTTTGCACGACGTCTCGAACAGCAGTGGCGAGCGCTCAGGCGCGATATCAATAAACTCGCCGACACGTACGAGCTGCCCGGTCTGGCAGGCGGCGGAGGAGGCGGCGGCTGGAACAATAATGGCGATGGCGGCGGTTGGAACAATAACGGCGGCGGCGGCGGCTGGAACCTGCCGGGCCAGATCAGTAGTCCCCCGGCTTGGGCACGCGGAACATTCTATTCGACGAGCGGACCGCGGATCGCAATGACGATCGATAATAGTGGCCGGATCACCCTCAACAATGAAGGCGGTGTCTACTACGGCCGGTACAACCG
>JBKKAS010000336.1:0-3158 GCA_046714595.1 Pyrinomonadaceae bacterium
GCGATCTTCGCGAGCAAGTCAACAATCGATTGATTCGCTTTTCGTGCCTCGGGTGTAAAGCGAGGAACGATGTTGCGAATGTCGGTGCTGTCGAAGGTGGTGTTCTCGTCGATCTTTCCCGTTAGAAAGCCTCTGCCAAGCGGGCTAAATGGAACGAGTCCGATGCCCAGTTCTTCGAGAGTCGGAATGATCTCGGTCTCGGGTTCGCGCCACCAGAGTGAGTACTCGCTCTGCAATGCAGTGACCGGCTGAACCGCATGTGCTCGTCGAATAGTTTCCGCGCCCGCTTCCGAAAGTCCGAAGTGATTCACTTTGCCTTCTTCGATCAAGCGCTGCACCGTTCCCGCCACATCTTCGATCGGCACGTTCGGATCGACGCGATGTTGGTAGAGCAGATCGATGCGGTCCGTCCTCAGACGTTTAAGTGACGCTTCGGCAACCGCGCGGATATGCTCCGGACGGCTATCGAGCGCTGACCAGCGCGAGGTGTCTTCCGATCTGGGTGCGAATCCGAACTTGGTCGCGATGACCACCTCATTGCGGAACGGCTCGAGTGCCTCACCGACGACCTCCTCGTTCGTGAACGGACCGTACACTTCAGCGGTATCGAAAAATGTAACGCCCTCGTCGACCGCCGCTCGAATCAGAGCGATCGCGTCCTGCTTTTCGGTGGCCGGGCCAAGGCCGAAGCTTAGCCCCATGCATCCGAGCCCGAGCGCCGATACTTCCAAATCGCTATTCCCAAGTTTTCGTTTTTGCATGATCTTCCTTCCCTGTCTTTCAGCGCGAGATCTAATAATCTCCGAACTGCGCATTGGTTCTGCCTGGAGTAATTTTATTTTAACGCGGGGATCGCCGATCGCGTAGCGATGAGTCGCTGAAGGCGGCAGAACTTTATCGCCCGCAAAGCTTGTGTCTGACGGGTGGTAGATCGGGTCACGACAAAAAACCTTCTAAAAGATTTCCCTTTGCTATATAGTAAAAAACCTTCCCGTATAGACATCTTCCGCTTGTTTGGATATTTGCCTGCGCAGATATACCAGACAAAAGACTTGAAAACTTCATGGAGGAGCAGCGATGAAGATCCTATCTACTTTCCCACTTCTGTTTATCTGCGTATTTTCGGCACAGGCAGCGACATTTACGGTCACGCGCTCAGACGACCGCGGTAATCCGACATGCGTCGTGGGCGATTGCTCGCTGCGCGAAGCGGCCACCGCAGCGAGCGCGGGCGGACCCCACACGATCAATTTTGCTTCAAATGTAAGCACGATCACGCTGACCGGCGAAATTTCGGTTAACCCAGCCGGAGTTGTAACCATCAACGGACGCGGCGCAAATATATTCACAGTCAATGGCGGCGCAGGCACAAACCGGGTCTTCGCCCTTAACGGCAGTATCACCATTACCGGCATGACGATTACCGGCGGAAACGGGAATGGCGGAAATCCCGGCGGAGGAATTGCCGTTGGCGGCGGGACAGTCACCATTTCAAATTCGGTCGTCAGCGGTAATTCGACCGTCGGTACCGGCGGCGGTATCCATACGCTGAGCGCGAACTTAATTCTGAACGGTGTCACGATAAGCGGTAATACGGGCGCCGACGGCGGCGGTATTCAGCACGAGGGCGGAACGCTGACCATCAGTAACTCGACTTTTTCCGGCAACCGCGCCACCGATGTCAACGGCGGCGGCGGTCTGCGGGCGGCCGGCAGCACAGTGACCATCAGGAACTCGACCTTCACGCTTAATTCAACAGCCGGAAACGGCGGCGGTATTCAAAGAGTTGTCGGAACGGTTAATGTTGGCAACACGATCATCGCCGGAAATATCGACACGAGCACAAATAACGCTCCCGATATACAAGGCGCATTTACAACGGCGGGTAATAATCTGATCGGAAACTCCGCCGGCGGAACAGGATTTACCAACGGCGTATCGGGCGATAAAGTCGGTGTCAGCCCCTTACTCGGCGCGCTTTATCTCAACGGCGGGACAACCCGGACACATGCTTTGCTGGCGGGCAGTCCGGCAATCGACGCCGGAAGCAATACCCTTGCGTCAACCGCGAGCTTAACCACCGACCAGCGCGGTGTAGGTTTTCCGCGCACGATTGACGGCGACGGGAATGCATCCGTTATTGTTGACATGGGTGCGTATGAACGCAATCCGGCTCTTTTGGGTCAAAGGCGCGTAGATTTTGATGGCGACGAGAAAACCGATCTTTCCATTTTCCGCCCGACCCCCGGCGAATGGTGGTTTTATCGAAGCTCCGACGGCGGAAATCGCGCATTCGCCTTCGGCAATTCTACAGACAAACTAGTTCCTGGAGATTTTACCGACGACGGCAAAACCGACATCGCTTTCTGGCGCCCTTCGACAGGCTTTTGGTTTGTCCTTCGGAGCGAAGACAGCAGCTTCTTCTCGTTCCCGTTCGGCTTATCCACCGACCTCGTCGCGCCGGGCGATTATGACGGCGACGGCAAAACCGATGCTGCGGTCTTTCGTCCATCGTCGGCAACATGGTTTATTCGTCGATCGAGCGACGCGGGCACAGCGCAACAGCAATTCGGCGCCAGCAGCGATATTCCAGTTCCGGCGGATTACGACGGCGACGGTAAAGCGGACATCGCCATCTTTCGTCCTTCAAGCGGTCAATGGTGGTGGCAGAGAAGCTCCGATTCGCAGGTCTTCGCGCTTACTTTCGGCGTTTCAACCGATAAACCCGTGCAGGGCGATTACACCGGCGACGGCAAAGACGACATTGCATTATTCAGACCGTCGACACGTGAGTGGTTTGTCTTGCGAAGCGAGGATTTCAGCTTTTTCTCGGTTCAATTCGGAATCGTAGGCGACCTTCCCGTTCCTGGAGATTATGACGGCGACGGAAAATTTGATGTAGCGGTATTCCGGCCGTCGAACTCGACCTGGTTTGTAACTAAGTCTACCGGCGGAACAATAATCCAAACATTCGGCACTGCAGGCGATAGACCTGTGCCGAATGCGTTCGTGCCGTAAAGGATTTCTGAGTTTCGGGTCGAGAGATTTCGAGAGGGCGTTTAGACGTCCTCTCGTTAAGCTCGTCCGGGCCTTCGCGTGGAGAATTGCCGGTGATAGTGTAATTCGCTATCGGGCGGTAGATCGTTACTAAGTCCCAA
>JBKKAS010000337.1:0-28079 GCA_046714595.1 Pyrinomonadaceae bacterium
ACGTATGTGAGTGCGCCGGCATTTCGGATTGCAGCAGGGTGACAGTTTCCGAGCCTGACATTTCACCGATGTCGTGAAGCGACAAACCCGGCCCCTGCCCCCAAAACATTGGAGCATTTCCCTGCAGATTCGGCAGGGAAAAAGTGGATTGCCCATTGCCGCCGTAGGTGGTACCAAGCAATGAAAACAGTGCTGTATTTTGCGAGATAGGCAAAGTCTGACCGTTACAGAATGCCCATCCTGACGGTGCAAAGTTGAATGGAAAGATTCGAATCTCAGCTACGAATGGATCTGCCACATTAATCTCCTGCAGGTTCTACCTGTCACGTTACAAGATCAAAAACCGCTCCGATCGCGATAAACCGCATCCGTCTAATTCGGCGGCGGAAAGATCCCGAACAACGAAATAATAAAGCTAACGCACAGGTAAGGCTGAAAATTGGTGTGCGGCTGGCTGCCTCCGATCGGCGCGATAGCCAACGGGCTCATGTTGAGCGTCGCGACGTCTTCTATGTACGGCACGGCTCCTTGCGAATTACTTACCAAATTGCCCGTCGTGTTAACCGCGTTTCCAATCCCACCCGACGCCAACAATGAATGGCTGTGCACTGGAATTTGATTCACGGTCAACGTTACCTGTTCTGCCCCACCGGTCTCGGCCAAAGTGAAGCCGTTACCCAAGTGGATCGGAACGCGGCCTCGCAGATCAGGCAATCCAAATGTTGACTGCCCGTCACCGCCATAGGTCGTGCCGATCAGGTTGAACAAGGTGTCATTCTCGCTGATAGCTAATAGCTGGCCCGAGCAGAACATCCACCCCGCGGGAGCAAAGTTCCCGCCGAACATCCTGATCTCGCCTACATATGGGTTTGACATAGGTTCAACTCCTTAATTTTGGCTCGGGAAAATTCCCTGAAGCGCGATGCAGAAATTCAGTGTTAAGAACGGCTGCATATTCAGATGGGCCTGTGATCCACCGACACTGGCGACGGACGAAGGGTTCAAGGCAACCAAATTCGTAGGAGCGTGATAAACAGCAGTAGCGTTTGCCAAGAGTGCTCCGTTCGGACTATTAGTCACGGCATTGCTGTTTGAAGCCTGCAACGCGTGGAAGTGAGTCGGCATCTCGGATTGCGTAAGCGTGTGTGCCTGTTCGCCGCCTCGTTCCCCAAGCAGGTGGCCCTGACCAACGTGGATCGGCGCGTTACCACGCAAATCGGGCAGAGCGAAGTTGGTCTGCCCGTTGCCGCCGTAGGTGGTGCCGAGGAGCGAAAAGAGCGCTTGGTTCTGATTTATCGGCAGCAACTGTCCGTTACACATCGCCCAGCTTCGCGGGGCATATCCGAAACTGAAGATTCTTATCTCGGACAGAAAGGGTGTGCCCATAGGGATCCTCCGAATTACTCGATCGATTTATAAAACCTGCTTGTTATTTAGAAGTGCGGGGTGAACTCAATAAAGGCGGCAACCGGTAAAAGGAAGCTTCCCGCCTTTCGACAACATTCCGTCGTCTTGATAACGCTTGCGATTTTAGTCTTTTAGGTGTCCTGCCGTCAAGAAGATTCAGATCGCGGTAGTGTCCTGATCTCTGTTGTTGGCAATCTTTCTTTGTTCGTCTGCGTCCTCTTGTTCCGTGGTTAGGCCCATGGACCACGAAAAAGGAAGATTATGAACAGAACACTACATCACTTCGCAGCGCGACATTCCATCAGGACGTAGAAGCCGTCAAGTGTGTCGATACTTACGAATCCACGACGCTCGAACGCAGGCATATAGGGATTGTTGATCTCAAGATAAATACGAAGCGGTTTGTTCGCTGCATGGGATTCGGCTGTGAGCGCATCGATGAAGTAACCACCGACGCCTTTAGCCCGATCCGGATCCTGGACATGAATGTCCAGAATTCTGATCTGCTCCGCGTTCCTGAGAACGTAGAGGCGCCCGACAGACTGGCCCTCAGAAACTATTACGTCGAACGTTGCATCCGGAAAATGTTCGCGGTAATGCTCGTTCTGCGCGTTGAACTGCGCTTCGACAAACCCGTGCTTTTGATCATCGGTCCACGGGACCATTGCCATCTCGACGGCGCGCGTCTCGGCGTAGAGCGACAACAGAAACGGTGCGTCCTGCTCGGTTACCGGTCGCAAGGTTGGGGTGCTCATTTATCTTGTTCGATGAAACGATTGAAGACGGCCTCGTAATACATAAATTCGGAGTCTTGTCTTACCGGGACTATAAAGATGAAGGGGTCGTCGAGCTTTTCGTGTTTCATCTCGTAGGTCATTTGCTGAAGAGAAGGCTGCAGTGGTCCGCGGAACAGGATCGAGAACTGTTCCTGTTTTGGGGTCGATCCGAGATCGTTGCATTCGATCAATTCCAGCTCGGCGGTAACGGCATCGCCCAGGCTTACATGAAACTGCGTGTTCAAATTTTCGCGGAACAGATTTTCGGAAAGGTCGTCCATAGGTTAGGAGCTATCTTAATATTTCCGGCCGGACCGGTGCTAGCGCTCGTCACACTCCATCAGAAAATATCCGCTGCGTTCCTCTATTGTCTCGAAACCCAGTCGCGAATAAAGCTCCCTGGCCGGATTAAAAATTGCGACATGCAGTCGAACGGGTTTGCCCGCGTGTCTCGCCGATTTCAGCAACTGCCCGATCGCTGTTGTTCCGATTCCTTTACGCCGCGAAAGCGACAGGATCGCGATATCGACGAGCCAAAATTCTTCTGACGTTTCTGCTACCAGCATCCTTCCGATCAATTCAGCGTCGAGCAAAATGACCGAATCATGTGCATCGGGAAATTGTGCCGCGTAACCCTGCTGCCGGGCGTTGTATTGAAATCTAAGGAACGCACCTTCCTGCTCTTCGCTCCAACCCCAACCCGCCATCTCGCTCTTTCGCGTTTCGCGATAGAGCTCAAACAAAAAGTCAGCGTCGGACGCGGCAAGATCACGAAGAACGATGTTCATAACGGAATAATGTTGCAACAATCGGGAATCAAAGCTAAACTTACGTCGACCTTTTGGATTCACCCAGCAATACATTGTAACGACAAATCGAGGTACGCAAAGAATGAAGATCACACGACGGAAGTTCTTGAAATCCGGCTCGTCAGCCGCCGCCCTTGGCGCCGGCGCCCTGTTGTTACCGCAGATAGCTGCAGGGCAGCTCGGGGAAATGAGTACTGCCATTAGCGGTGCCGGACGCCATCTTGGCGGATGGGATTCCTTCAATGCGATCGCAAATTTCAACAAGGCCGATTTCGAAGCTCTGGTCGGGGCCGAGTTCAATCTGCTCTCGCAGACGCACGGCCATCAGATCGTTTCGCTGATCGGCGTTCACGCACCGACACAGCGGAAGGCGCAACGTACCGAAAGCTTCTCCCTCGTTTTCAAAGGTGCCGAATGGCAGGACGTCAATCAGGACGTCTACTATGTCAGCCACCCCACGCTCGGCTATTTCCACGTATTGATGGCCCCTGTCCGCGAAAACAAGAGAAGCACCCAACTCTGCTATGAGGCCGTTATCAACCGGCTGATCTGATTTTGGCCCTGCCGGGCAAAGAAACACCAACCTTTCCAACCACATCGCTTGTTTCTCGTTTTCGTCTTGGTTAAAATCAAGGCTAGACCAAGTACGGACGGGGAACGAGATAATAATGAGTACAGCAACAGAGAGTACGGCGTCAGCGGGGCTTCGCGGAGTCGTTGCGGCGCAGAGTGCGATCGGCGATGTAAATGGCGAAGAAGGAAAATTAATTTACCAGGGTTTCGACATTCACGATCTGGCAGAACATTCGACCTTTGAAGAGGTCATTTTTTTGCTTTGGAACGGCCGCCTGCCGAACCAGGCCGAATTGGACGAGCACACGACGCGCATTCGTCGCAATTACGAAGCGCCGAAGGAAGTTATCGATCTGATGAAGCAATATCCGAAGGAATCTGATCCGATGGATGTTCTTCGCACGGCCGTTTCGTCGCTGGATCTATTCGACCCGAAAGGACAGGGAACCGACCGCGAATCCGCTGTCGGTGCGGCGGTGAGAATAACGGCGCGGATGGGCACGCTTGCTGCCGCTTGGGACCGCATACGCAACGGCAAAGAAGTTGTCGCTCCGGACAAGAACCTCAGCATCGCCGAGAATTTTCTTACCATGCTTCGCGGCGAAAAGCCTGACGCGGAAGAAGCGCGGATGTTCGACATCGCGCTTATCCTTCACGCCGACCACGAGCTGAACGCTTCGACGTTCACGACGCGTGTCGTCGCTGGAACGCTCGCCGATATGTATGGAGCGGTCACCGCCGGGATCGCTGCACTTGCCGGCCCGCTGCACGGCGGAGCGAACACCGCTGTGATGAAGATGCTTATCGAGATCGACGACCCGGCGAAGATCGATGCTTGGGTCGACGACGCACTCGAAAACAAGAAAAAGATCATGGGCATCGGCCACGCGGTTTATAAGACAGAAGATCCGCGTGCGACGTGGCTGCGCAAATTCTCAAAACAGATGGCCGAGAAAAAAGGTGAGACGAAATGGTTCGAGATGTCGCAGCGGATCGAGCAGCTCATGCACGAGAAAAAAGGAATGTACCCGAACGTCGATTTCTATTCGGCGTCGACGTACTACTTGATGGGCATCCCGCTCGATCTTTTCACGCCGATCTTCGCCATCAGCCGCATCTCGGGTTGGACCGGCCACATCTTGGAACAATACGAGAACAACAAACTCATCCGCCCGCGGGCCGAATACATCGGCAAACGCGACCAGAAGTATGTGGCGATTGCAGATCGGTAAGCGGTAAGCACTAAGCGCTAAGCAGTAACCAGTGCAGGAGGCTTTGGGTGACCGGAGCCTTTTTCTTTTGCACTCCCCTCCTGGATAGGAGAGGTGGCAGCCGCTTCGGCTGACGGGGTGGTAGGTCAATCAAATCTGATTCTCTTATCCACCACCCCACCGGCAGAGCCGGCACCCCTCCTATCCAGGAGGGGAGTCTGTTCCGTGATATCGTCAACCCTGATGAAGCTCTCCATTGTTATTCCTGCCTACAACGAAGAGAAGTACCTGCCCGAGACGCTCGGGGCGTTGAGGGCTGCGCTCTCCACCGTTCAAGACGCCGAGGTCACCGTCATCGACAACGAAAGCACGGACGCGACGCGAGAAATTGCTGCGTCGTTCGATGTGCAGATCGTCACCGAGCACGAACGTAACATCGGCAAGGTCCGCAACACGGGCGGGTTCGCAGCGTCGGGCGACGTGATCGTCCCCGCGGCAGCCGAAGCCGCCACCACCACCCGCCTATCCACGAGGGGAACTTCGGAACGCCTTGACACGGCGTCGCTGGTTTCGTAGCATTGCAATTCGCTTCTTGTTCGCAGAGAAGCGTTGTTTTTTTGATAAACGATGTGGGCGCGGCGTACTTTTAGAGTGTAAGATTAACAAAGTTTTGGGCACGTACGTCAATTGGTAGACAGCCTCCCTTACAAGGAGGAAGTTAGGGGTTCGAGTCCCTTCGTGCCCACCAATTCGATTTGGGATTTGGGATTGCGGATTTGGGATTGAAACGAAATCCGAGATCCGAATTCCAAATTCCAAATTCCAAATGCGGGGTCGTAGTTCAGTTGGTTAGAACGCCAGCCTGTCACGTTGGAGGTCGCGGGTTCGAGCCCCGTCGGCCCCGCCACTTAAATCAAAAAAGCCGTCACGTGACGGCTTTCTTAGTCTCTAGTCCCAAGTCTAAGGAGTATCTGGTTTCTAGTTTCGAGTTTCTCGTTCAAGTCTCCCGTCTCTTGTCTAGCTTTTTCTCAGTTCCGTCAACACCTGTTTCGCCACAGCTTTTAGAGTATCAAAGACTCCAGTTCCATCCATGGCGACGGCCTCGAACACCGGTTCACCTTTTCGGTGAAGCTCGCCGACAAGATCTTGTGTCGGCGTAACGTTTGGAAGATCGCGCTTGTTAAGCTGCAATACGTAAGGCAGTTGCATCAGATCGTAGCCCTGCGTCTGCAGGTTTTCCTCGAGGTTATAAAGCGATTCGATGTTCGCATCCATTCGCTCTTCCTGACTGTCGGCGACGAACACGACGCCGTCGACGCCTTTTAGGATCAACTTTCGCGACGCGTCGTAATATACCTGACCCGGAACAGTGTAAAGATGAAAGCGCGTTTTGAATCCGCGAACTGTGCCGAGCTCGAGCGGCATAAAGTCGAAAAACAAAGTTCGGTCGGTCTCGGTCGCGAGACTGATGAGTTTGCCCTTTGCCTGCGGGGCGGTTGAGTCGTAGATGTACTGGAGGTTGGTCGTCTTGCCGCACAAGCCGGGGCCGTAGTATACGATCTTGCAGTTGATCTCGCGCGAAGCGTAATTGATAAAGGTCATATCGATTTTGGATTTTCGATTGTGGATTTTGGATTTGATCGGATTTTCGTCATGTCACTGTGTTCGTTCTTCAACGCCCAATCCAAAATCTAAGATCTAAAATTTAACTAAAAAGGCTGTCAATGTCTTCGTCGGTTATCTCGGAGAAGGTCGAATTGTTGCTCATCACGTAGGCAGACTCGCGGACGGCCTCGTCGAGAATAGAGGCTACTTCAAAGCTCGCACGTTTTGCGCGGATCTTGACCAGTCCAACGGTCGAACGTTGATCAAATACGACGACCAGCAAGCTTCGCCCAATGACACTGATGAAGATGCTTTCGCGTTCGCCTTCGTGAACAACGGCCGGGAATGCGTCCTCGCCGATAAGCTGCGCCATGCTGCTTGTCGCGGCAACGTTGCCGGCAGCAAGCGATGAAAAGCTGGTCGTGTCCATATCGCCGATGTCACCGTGAAACGCTATCGTCTGGCCGTCGCGGTCAACGAGGAATACCACGCGAGCGGCGCATTCCACGCAAAGACGGGCGAGGACGGTTTTCATCCGCGCAAACTGGTGTTCTTGAATGATGAAAGGCGATTGTGCCATTTGGTGATTTCTCGCAACTGAAATAGATGAGCCTTCAGTGTGGTTATCGACGAAAAACTTTTTTGGAAAAAACGGGTAAGGCGGGACTTTGCGACAAACCGCACTACTCAATTTAGCACACCCCGCGAGAAGCCATCAAGCTTTTTTTGCCGGGTGCCCGAGTTAAACGGCGATATGAAAACAAGTTGCACGGCGGGCGTAATTTAGCTAAATTCCGAGTTGGAATGCTGAGATCTCAGATGAACGGGAGGCTGGCCCCGGTTGAACTTGTTGCGGTCGGCGGCGGCACAGGACTGTCGACGTTGCTTTCCGGTCTCAAAAAATACGTCGCCGCCGACGGGGCAGACGTTAGTCAAATACGGAGCCTTTCGGCGATCGTCGCCGTATCGGACGACGGCGGAAGCTCTGGCCGCCTGCGTGACGAACTTCAGATGCCGCCGCCGGGCGACATCAGGAATTGCATGGTCGCGCTTTCCGAAGACTCACACCTTCTGGCCAAATTGTTCCAGTACCGGTTCTCGGGTGACGGGCCTCTCGCCGGACACAACTTCGGCAACTTATTCCTTGCGGCCCTTTCCGAGGTCACCGGCGATTTCGCCGAGGCAGTAAGACTTTCGTCCGAGATCCTGGCGAGCAAGGGCCACATCTATCCGGCGACGGTCTCGGACGTGCGCGTTGCGGCGCGTCTCAGCGACGGTACGGTAGTTCACGGGGAAACGAACATATCGAAGACCGGCGGTGCGATCGAACAACTCTATCTCGAGCCCGAAGACTGCGAGCCACACCCGAACGCGATCGCCGCTATCGATCGGGCAGACATCATCACCGTCGGACCGGGCTCGCTCTACACCAGCATCCTGCCCCCGCTGCTCGTTCAAGGGGTCGTCGATGCGATCGCGAAATCGCCAGCGGTGAAGGTGTTCATCTGCAACCTGATGACGCAACCCGGAGAGACGAACGGCCTGAGTGCCAGACGCCATCTTGAGATCGTTCGCGAATACGCGCCGGAACTGAACTTTGATTGCGTCATCGTGAATGACCGCCCGATCAGCGGCGCCCAGGCCGATCTCTACACGCGAGATGGGGCCGAGCAGATCGGCGTTCACGGATCGATAGATACGGCCGTTATTGAGGGCGCCGAGGTCGTCCACGCTAACCTTCTCGATGACGGCGAACTGGTCCGACATCATCCCGGAAGACTGGCTAAAGCGGTCCTTGACTGCGTCCAGTGAGTTTGCCTGCCGATACAAAAAGCTTATTATTGCGATGGTAATTGTTGTCGAAGTTTTCGTGTATGGAAGATGTTCAAGCCGAGCATAAACCACTTGACGTTCTGATTCTCGCCGCGGGTCTCGGCACCCGGATGCGCTCCAACCTTGCCAAGGTTCTTCACCGCATAGACGGCCGACCCCTTATAAATTACGTTTCGAAAACCGCCGCGGCACTGGCTCCGGAAAAGATCTACGTCGTGATCGGGCATCAGGGCGAAGAGGTAAAAGTCGCGGTCTTGGATGAGATCGATGCTGAGCATGCCGTCTTTGTCGAGCAGAAAGAGCAACTCGGGACCGGCGATGCCGTGAACGCGGCTCGCGGATCTTTAGCTGAACGCGATTCAACGCTGCTCGTGCTTTCCGGCGATGTTCCGATGATTAGGCCCGAAACGCTGGCTGGTCTCGTTCAGCACCATCACGGGCATCGCGGTAAGGGAGCCGCTTGCACGGTTCTGACTGTGAAGTTGAAAGATCCGACCGGATATGGCCGCATTGTCCGCGACCGCGACGGCCTGTTTGAAAAGATCGTCGAGCAGCGTGACGCGACCGATGATGAACGGCAGATCGATGAGATCAATGCGGGAATATATTGTTTCGATACCCGTAAATTGTTTACCGCGCTGGGAAAGGTTCAGACTGATAACGTCCAGGGGGAATACTATCTGACGGATGTTCCCGGCCTTCTACGCGAATCCGGTGACGGCGTCGCGATCTTTCAGCACGGCGACGCGTATGAGATCGAGGGCGTAAACAACCGGGTACAACTCGCCGACCTAGAACGCCTGCTGAACAGAAGAACGGTTTCGCGGCTAATGCTCGATAATGGCGTGACGTTTATCGATCCGAAGAACGTATATGTCAGCGAGCGGGCGCGCATGGGCCGGGACACCGTGATCTATCCGAACGTGACGATCGAAGGCGAAACCGAGATCGGTGATGGCTGCACGGTCCGTTCGGGAACACGGATCTTCGACTCGCGTATCGGTCACGGCGTTGAGATCCTCGACAATTGTGTGATCGTAAATTCGGAGGTCGGTAACAGCTGCACGGTCGGTCCGATGGCGCATTTGCGAGGCGACGCGAAGATGCTTCCGGAATCGAAGGTCGGGAACTTTGTCGAGCTCAAGAAAACGACGCTTGGTTCGAAGTCTAAGGCGAGCCATCTTACATATCTCGGTGACGCCACGATCGGAGAGAACACGAATATCGGAGCCGGAACGATCACGTGCAACTACGACGGGAAGAATAAGCACGAGACCCATATCGGCGATAATGTTCGCATCGGGTCCGACACGATGCTTGTCGCTCCGGTCGAGGTGGGTGACGGAGCCGCAACCGGTGCAGGAAGCGTGGTCACGAAGAATGTCGAGGCCGATACGCTTGTCGCTGGGGTTCCCGCTGTGAAGAAAAAACATCTAAACCGTGACAGGCGGTCAGCGAAGACCTGATCACGCGCTATGAAAATTCTCTTTTACGTATTGGCGACCGCCGCGGGTTTATTCGGGGCGCTCGGTCTGTTCAGAACGTTCGAACATTTGCTCGCTGGAGACGGTCTCCGGCCGATCCAGTTGGCGTTCGGAGTTGTTGGAGTTCTACTCGCGATTATTTGGGTCAAGCGGGCCCGATTGAGTAGTTAATTGGCGTGTTGAATTGTCGGTTACGTTGGAAATTAAACGGGTCGTGCCGTTGATCATCGACGGACTGAGAAAACTCGAGTATCGCGGGTACGGTCGCGGCCAAGACTGAAAGGGTTTCTCCGGAGATGAAGTATCTAGTCATCGGACTCTCGTTCGTGAACGGGCTGTGGATGTTGATCGACGGCATCTATGTGATCGCGAACGGAAAGTACATCGGGCCTGAGAAGCCTGGGCCGTGGGCGTCCTTGCTTTCGCTGACAGGTGTAGATGTCTTTAAGCTCGGACCGTTATTTGTTTTGTTCGGTGTGGCCTGGTTGATATTCGTCGGGACTTATTTCGTGGATGCATCCTGGGCGAGAGGTCTTGGGCTGGGTTTATCAATACTGACGCTCTGGTATTTACCTTTCGGAACTGTTATTTCGATAGTCGTGTTTTGCGCTCTTATTTTTTTCATCAAGAATTAGTTTATGTGTGGAATTGTCGGATACGTTGGAAATAAACAAGTCGTGCCGTTGATCATCGACGGGCTGAGGAAGCTCGAGTATCGTGGGTACGATTCGGCAGGCATCGCTGTCGTCGATGGCGCTCAGCATCTTGAGCTGCGGCGAGCGGAAGGGAAGCTACGGAATTTGGAAGAATGCATCCGGCTGAATCCGCTTGATGGGAATTACGGCATCGGACACACCCGTTGGGCTACGCACGGGCGTCCGACCGAAGAGAATGCTCATCCGCATCGAGACCAGTCGGGCAAGGTCGTCGTCGTTCATAACGGCATCATCGAAAATTACCTGACGTTGAAAGAGAGGCTTGCGGCGAGCGGGAGCAACTTCAAGACCGAGACCGATACCGAAGTCGTCGCGCATCTGATAGGACACTACAAAGACACCGAAAATCTGTCGCTTGAGGAAGCGACACGCAAAGCGGTCAAGGAACTTCGCGGAATTTTCGCGCTGTCGATCATCTCGGTCGACGAGCCGGACACGATCGTCGCGGTACGCGAGGGTCCGCCGGTTGTCATCGGTTTAGGTGATGGAGAATTCTTTGTAGCATCCGACATTCCGCCCATTCTCCAGCACACCCGCGACGTCTTCTTTCTCGGCGACCGCGAGATCGCCGTCCTAACGAAAGACTCGGTCCGTGTCACAGATTTCGACGGCAACGTGATCGAGCCAAAGCAGCAGCGGATCACGTGGGACCCCATCATGGCGGAGAAAGGCGGCTTCAAGCACTTCATGCTCAAAGAGATCTACGAGCAGCCGCGGGCGGTCCGCGATACCGTCCAGGGCCGTGTCTCGCTCGACACAGGAAAGGTTTACCTGGACGTGGCCGATATTTAGGAGGAAGACTTCAGTTCGCTGACATCGATCAAGATCGCGGCGTGCGGGACGAGCTGGCACGCAGCTCTTGCGGGAAAATACATGCTCGAAAAACTCGCCCGCGTTCCGGTTGAGGTCGATTACGCGTCCGAGTTTCGTTACCGCGATCCGGTGTTGACGGAAAGCGATCTGCTGATCGTCATCTCTCAATCCGGTGAGACAGCGGACACGATTGCCGCAATGCGCGAGGCAAAGCAACACGGCTGCAAAGTTCTGGCTGTCTGCAACGTTCAGGGCTCGATGATCCACCGTGAGGCCGACGGCACGATCCTGACGCACGCGGGCCCCGAGATCGGAGTTGCGTCTACGAAGGCGTTTACTGCGCAGATGGTCGCTCTTTATTTGTTCGCACTTTATCTCGGCGAGCTTCGCGGAACGATCTCGCCTGATGAGGGCAAAAAGCTCGCCCAGGATCTGGCCGAGCTTCCGCTAAAGATCGAACAGCTTTTGAACGATGCCGATTCGATCGAGGAGCTATCGAAAGAGTTTTTCCGCGTACAGGATTTTCTCTATCTCGGCCGGGGAATAAATTTCCCCGTCGCGCTCGAGGGCGCGCTGAAATTGAAAGAGATCAGCTACATTCACGCCGAGGGCTATCCGGCGGGTGAAATGAAACACGGACCGAACGCGCTTATCGATGAGAAGCTACCGGTCGTGGTCGTCAACACGCGGGAGTCGGGCAATGCCGGAAGCGAGCTTCGTTACGAGAAGACCCACTCGAACATCGTCGAGGTAAAGGCACGAGATGGAATCGTTATTTCTGTTCTGACCGAAGGCGACCAGATGAGCTCGAAAGTTTCCGACCACGTGATCGAGGTTCCGGAAACATCCGATCTGCTTGGACCGATCCTTTCCGTCGTACCGCTTCAGCTCTTGTCGTATCACATCGCCGTCCGCCGCGGATGCGACGTCGATCAACCTCGGAACCTGGCGAAGTCGGTGACGGTTGAGTAGGACGTTTAGTGAATCGTGAATCGTGAATAGTGGCTTGCGCCCGGGCAATAACTAATTTTCGGTGATCGATCGGGAACCGGCGGATTGCACTATTCACTATTCACTATTCACGATTTACTAACAAATGAAAGCAATTGTCGTCCATGAATATGGCGAGCCCGAGGTGATGAAGCTCGAAGACCTGCCGACACCCGAGCCCGGCGACGGGCAAGTGCTCGTCAAGATCGAGGCCGCCGGCGTCAATCCCGTCGACACGTATCTCCGCTCGGGCAATCACGCCCACGCGCCGTCGCTCCCATACACCCCGGGTAAGGATGCCGCCGGTGTTGTTCAGAAAGTCGCGGGCGGCGTCACGAAATTTAAACCAGGTGACAGGGTTTACACGGCGGGTTCGATCTCGGGGACGTACGCCGAGTATTCGCTCTGCGACGAGAAACATCTGGGCAGATTGCCCGACAATGTCAGCTTCGAAGAGGGAGCCGGGATCTGGACTCCGTATGCGACGGCGTATCGGGCGCTTTTCCAAAAGGCGAAAGCAAAAGCGGGCGAGACGGTTCTGATCCACGGTGCGTCCGGCGGTGTTGGTATCGCGGCGATCCAATGGGCGAAAAACGCGGGAGTGAGGGTGATCGGATCGGCCGGCTCCGACGAAGGCAAGAAGCTCATCTCCGACCTCGGCGCGGACGACGTCGTTGATCATACCGATGACGAACATCTTGAACAGGTGCGAACCCTCACCGGCGGCAAAGGAGTCGAGGTGATAATCGAGATGCTCGCGAATGTAAATCTGCAAAAAGATTTCGATGCTCTTGCGATGTTTGGACGCGTCACCGTAGTAGGGAACCGCGGAAGCCTCGATTTCAATCCGCGCGTTATCATGGGTAAGGACGCCACCGTTTATGGGATGTCGCTCTTTAACGCACCCGCCGCGGCACTGGAAGAGATCCACGCCGCGATCTTCGACGGACTTTCAAAAGGATTTCTCAAACCGGTCATCGGCGAATCGATCCCGCTTGCTGAAGCCGCACGCGCTCATCACCAGGTGATCGAGAATAAGGCGGCTGGCAAGATCATACTGGTGCCTTAGATCTGTTTCTTATCGAACGTTCGAGCGCTTCGAAACAATACATCCCTCGCCGAAATTCAATCGATTCAGCGTCCAACCCACTGGCACGTTCATTGCACTCCGCGTTTCAACGGATCACTGGATCCAGATCAACAAGGCGAGGAGACACGAAATGAACGCAATCGAATTATTAAAAGAAGACCATAAGAAGGTAGGCCGGCTGTTTGAGAAAGTTAAGGCGGACGAGGACGCCGACCACAGGGACACATTTGAACAGATCAAGGCCGAGCTCGACGTACATACGCACATCGAAGAGACCATCTTCTATCCGAAGTTCAAGGAAGAGGGTGACGAGGATCTGAAGAAACTAATACTCGAGGGTTTTGAAGAACATCATCAGGCGAAGATGTTTCTCCGCGAGCTTTCGAATCTCGTGGAGGACAGTGAAAAGTTCCAACCCAAGCTGAAAGTTCTGATGGAAGACATCGAGCATCACGTGATGGAAGAAGAAGGTCAGATGTTTCCGATGATCGAAGAGCAATTCGACGAATATGCGCTTCAGATGCTCGGCGAGGAAATGAACAAGGAGAAGAAGACCTTCGGCAAAACACAGAAAGCTGCCGGTGCTAATTAGAACAGTATTCCGGTTTGCTTTGGGGTCCTCCGGAGTTATTCGGGGGACCTTCGTTTTCCAGATGTTTGGTCTTTTGACGCTCGCTAGAACGAGCTTGCTTAACCAAGAAAAGGAAGCGGCTCCTGCTGCTTTCTTTTTTTTGTTCTTATCGACGTGCTCTTTCCTTAGATCGCGTTGGCCGTCTCAGTGCCGGTACCAAATTCTTCCAGTGCGTCGAACACCTGCAACGCATATTTAACATTTCCAAAGGGCGCAGAAACCTGCACACCCTGGATAACGTCGCGTACGTCTATCAGCGATTCGCGCGCGATGGCGATGCCTTCCTCGCGTGCTTCTTCTTTGCCCTTGTCTGACGCAACTCGCATTCGTTCGAGTATCTCGGGTGTGACGTTCACGCCCGGAACTTCGTTATGAAGAAACTCGGCGTTACGAAAACTCACGAGCGGCCAGATGCCCGCGATGATCGGGATTTTAACGTGTTCGATCTTCTTCAGGAACGCGCGAAGCTGTTCGGTATCGAATACCGGTTGCGTGATCGCGTATTCCGCTCCCGCTTCTACTTTCCATTCGAAACGACGAATCTCTTCCTCCAAATTCACCGCGCCCGGATTAACACCGACGCCGATCGAAAACGCAGTAGGTTTACCGATCGGGTTGTTGCCAATATCGAGCCCGTGATTAAGTTTATTGACCATGTTGGTCAGGCCGATCGCGTCAATGTCGAAAACAGCCGTGGCATCCGGATAAGGACCCATCTTCGGCGGGTCACCGGTGATGATCAGCAAGTTGTGAAGACCGAGAGCTGCCGCACCAAGCAGGTCAGACATCATCCCGAGCAAATTCCGATCACGGCAGCAATAATGCAGCACCGCCTCGATACCGATCTCGCGCTCGACGAGCACGGCCGTCGCCTGTGCCGACATCCGCGTCTGGGCGCGGGGACCGTCGGGAATGTTTACGCCGTCAACACCCGCGTCTTTCAGAAGGCCGATGGAATCCAACGTCTTCTCTGCGTCGCATCCTTTCGGCGGCAGAACCTCGACCGATGTCACGAACTCGCCACGGGCGATCTTTCGCCCCCACTTCGAGCGGTCCTCGGCGGGCACGACCTGAACATCGACGGGCGTCAACTCGACGACGTGGGCACTTTGCTTTCTAGCCTCGCTGATCGCTTGCCGCGGACTCACTGAGCGAATGGCCTCGGCTATGAGCTTGATGTGCGTCGGCGTCGTGCCGCAACACCCGCCGACGAACTTTGCACCCGACTGGACTAAGCGGCGAGAGAACTCCGCCATGTATTCTGGTGACCCCATGTAGAACTGTCGTCCCTGGACATCGCGAGGAAGCCCGGCGTTCGGCTGTGCCGACATTTTCTTTGCCGTCAACGGCCGCATTTTGTCGAGGGCGTTTAGGACGTGGTTCGGGCCCATTCCGCAATTGAGACCGATTACGTCAACGTCCAGCTCGTCGAGCCTTGCGGTGAACGCTTCAGGGGTCGTGCCGAACGTAGTTTTGCCGTCCATCTGGATCGCCATCTGCGCGATGATCGGAAGATCGGAGAGCTCTCGGACCGCGAGGATCGCCTGCTCGATAACCGGGAGTTCGGAGAATGTCTCAAGGATAAAGAGATCGACGCCGCCCTCAAGCAAAGCCTCGGCCTGCTCACGAAACATCTCTCTGGCTTCGTCGAAAGATGTCGGCCCGAACGGCTCGATCCGCAAACCGAGAGGGCCGATCGCACCGGCGACAAATACTTTCTCGCCGGCAGCCTCGCGCGCGATCCTCGCGGCCGCGATGTTGATCTCGCGGAGTCTGCTCTCGAGTCCGTACGGCTGCAGCTTGTGCCGCGTCGCACCAAACGAGTTCGTTTCGATGATGTCGGCGCCGGCCTTTATGTATTCTTCGTGGACTTCGCGAACGAGATCGGGAGCAACCAGATTCAGCTCGTCATAGCTGCGATTGATGTAGACGCCCTTGTCATAAAGTCGCGTTCCCACCGCACCGTCGAAAACATAAACACGGTCGTTCTCCAGGATCTCTCGAAAGTTCTTCATAGGAATTTGCGATTTGCGATTTGCGATTTGCGATCGCGCCGACCCCGGCACCGGTTGCAGCGGCTACGAGGCACCACTATCCCGCGCGGAGATCGCAAATCGCAAATCGACAATCGCAAATGAAAAGATCTCGCCAAAACAGCGAGACTCTTGAATATCGAAATCAGGTTAAGCTGTTTAGCAGATTATTTAACGTGGTCGCAAGTCGCGTTAACTCACCACGAATAATAGTGAAATAATGAGCCTTTGGGCGTACCGCGTCAAGTTCACGCTCTGCGCTATTTTGGCCATTCGAAAGGGAAAAACGTCCCGGCTTTCTCGGGGGTGAGATCCACGCCGGCCAGTTTTGCGGCGTACGCGAGGACGGGGTCCTTCCCTTCCGCCCAATCCTTTCCTGCCGGCAGAACGGTTTCGTCGGGCGTCACGCCTCGTTTCTCGAGGCTTTTCCCGTCGGTCATTATCAAATCGCCGACCGTCACCGAAACTCCAAAATATAGATTATTCCCAAAACCAAAGTCCATCGGGAAAAATCTAGATGTCATAACCGAGCCGCTGGTTCTGTCCCCAATGATCTTTCCCCGTTTTTCAATCTGGATCACCTTGGCAATCACTTCCGATGCCGATGCGGAATCCTGATCGACGAGAACGATCAAATTCCCCGAGAAACGTCCGCTGCCACGGCCCTTTGATGACAGAGGTTTCGCCTTGTCCCGCATTTTATGGTCGCCGATCTTAGTTTCGTTCTCGAAGAAATGGCCTACCAGCTGTTTTCCAGTTTCCAAATAGCCGCCGCCATTCCCACGGAGGTCGAGAATCAGCGTTTTGAAGTTTCGGGCCTTGTTCATCGCGGAATCGATCCCTGATTCGCTTCGCGCAAAACTATGCAGTTTCCAGATCAGCAACTCACTGCCGAACTCAACAAATTCGTCCACTTTTGGGTAATCCCACCAGCCTTTCCGCGTCACCTTTTGTTCATAGGTGGTCCAGGTATGGACAGTGGCGGTCTTGCTTATCTTCGTTTGAATATCCAACGTTCGCGGTTTCTCGCCAAGACTCTGCAGGACCATCTTCACTCTCGCGGCAGGAGCGATCTGATAGTAGCGGTGATACAAATGGGGCAACAGCTCTCGCGTCGGCCTTATGCCGTCGATTGCTAGCAGCTTATCGCCACGCTTGACCCCTTTTGCTTCGGCGTCGGTCTTGGGCTTAACACGGCTGACGAAGCAATCGTCGCCGATCATAGCAAGCCGCCAGCCGTATTCGATGTCGGCGGCCCGGTCGGGCGGATAGAAATTCGTGTGGGAATCATCGAGCATCACCACGGCCTGGGCGATAAGCATCATTAACTCATCCCTCGTCGACGCCGACTTCATTTTTTCTTTGGTCTGGGTGAAAACCTCGTCAACATTCACGCCGCGGAACTTTGGATCGAAATAGTTGTCCTTGACGGCGTTTCGGGTCATCTCGAGCATCTTCATTGCCATCCCGCGATCGTTGCCGCTTACCTGCGCCGACGCCTGCCCACTGAGAAGTCCATAGAACAAGATCAAATTGGTTATTGAAAAAAGACCTATCAGCCCACGAGAGTATTTCATATTTGGTTATTAAGCTTGGGTTACTTCGAGGTCTAGGAAGCAATTAGCATAGGAAAGGTTTACCGGGAAGTAAAGAGGGACGACGGAGTTCTAACCCGAGTCGGCGATTGAGCGTCCTGCGGCCGCGCCTAGCGCTGGCATTTTCCGCAGAAATATGTCGACCGTCCGCCCTGCACAATTCGCTTGAGCAGCGACCCGCACATCACACACGGCTGGTTTTCGCGATCGTACACGCGCCATTCCCAATCACTTTCGTTTCCGTAGATACTGCCGCCGATGTTGTCGGGAATAACCGGCATTGATGCACCCAGCTCTACGGCCTCGGAAAGCACCAGCCGAATGTTCCCGAATAACGACGCGGTTTTTGGCTTTGAAAGTTTATGGGCCGGAGTCCGCGGGTGTGCACGGGACAGAAACATCGCCTCGGACGCGTAGATGTTGCCTAGTCCGCAGACCTTTGTTTGATCCAGCAATACTTCCTTGAGGCTCCGTTTTGAAGAGAGCAGCGTCGAACGAAGATATTGGTACGAGAATGCCTCGGTCAGCGGCTCGGGCGCGAGCTTCTTGATCTCTTTGGCTTCGTTTAGTTCGGCCGTCTGAACGATCTTCATCAGACCGAAATGACGCTGATCCTGGAAAACGAGACGGCTCCCGTCATGGAAATGGAATACAGCGTGAGTGAATTTTGGATCTGTCGCGCCCGAGCCAAGCAGCATGAATTTGCCGCTCATCCGAAGATGAGTGATCAGAGTGCGGGAATTGTCCAGATCGAATAGAACATGCTTTCCCCGACGGTGAACAAAGCGTATAGATGCGCCATCCAGCCGTTCGGAAAATTCGTCCGGTGTCGTGTCCGGTGCAAGGCGCTGACGAAGAAGGGCGGACGAAATAATTTTTCGCTTTCCGACGACCGCATCCAGCGACCGGGCGACGATCTCGACTTCGGGCAATTCGGGCATAGATTGTCTTGGTTAGGTCCGCGTGTAGTCGGGCAACGAGGTTTTATCTCCAAGAACCGCGCCCGGCCGGACGCTGACACTTCTCCCGAGGTAGCAGCTTCGGCCGATGATGGCTCCGTCGATCTCGGCCGCGGCGGCAACGCGGGTGTGTGCCCAAATCACGGAATTAGCGATGATGGCTTTTTCATCGACATGAACTCCAGGGCCCAACACCGAGTTAATAATGCGGGCATTCGGCTTTATCACGCAGCCTTCCCCGATAACCGAGATCGCGTCGACATCGGCCGCTGTAGCAATGTCGCTGACTGTATCGCCGGCATTCTCAAAACGCTTGATCCGCCCGCTTAAAAAATCGTGATGCGCAGCAAGGTAACTCGATGGTGTACCGAGGTCGCGCCAGTATTCGTTGACAAGAACATGGGCGAAAAACGGCTGCTGGTTTTTGATAACTGAGGGGAAGACGTCGTACTCGAACGAGCGATTCTCAGCTGCGGGAATAAGATCCAGTAGGCTCGGCTCGAGCACGTAGATCCCGGCATTCATGGTGTTGAGCTTGATCTCGGCGAGCTTTTCCGGTGAGGGCTTTTCCAGGAATCTCAGCACCTTGCCGTCTTTCGCGGTTTCAACCAGACCGAACTTCGACGGATCGTCGACCGGTGCTAATACAATTGTCGCTTCGGCCTTTTTCGAATGGTGCGTGGCGATCACTCTCGCGACATCGATATCCGTGAGAATGTCTCCGTTGAAAACAATGGTCGTTTCCCGGATCGAGCCGGCGGCGAACTTGAAAGCTCCGGCCGTGCCCATCGGGCTCGGCTCGGTCAAAAAACGTAGCCTGACCCCGAAATCCGAACCGTCCCCGAGGACGTCTTCGATCTTGTCCGGATGATAACTAAGCGAAAGGGTAATGTCGGTTATACCCGCCCGGGCGAGTATTTCGAGCTGATATAGCAATAGTGGACGGTTCAGAACGGGAACGATCGGTTTTGGAGTGTAAACGGTTAAGGGACGGAGCCTAGTGCCTTTACCGCCCGCGAGGATGAGTGCCTGCATATTAATGACCGGACCGAAGCAAAGTTAAAGCGTAGAAAAAACGGGGGTAAAAATCAACGGGTCGCCAGGGAATCACCCATTGCCGATCGTTAAACAGTGACAAATTCTGTTGACACTTTTTTCGCCCTTGTGTTAGTGTATTCTTTGCAGGTAAGACCATTTACGCCGCCTGTACACTCCGACACATTAACGGAAACGAGACCGCCGCTCCTTTCCTCCCTACCTGCTGAACCGCAGCGTTTTTTTATCCATCATGGTTTTCGACAAAACAAAGTCAATGCGAAGCGCCGAGCGGCACCTGGCACAAGGAAAGGTCCAATCGGCGATCAACGAATATAAGCAGGTTGTCGCGAATGACCCGAAAGATTTCGGGACGCTCAACATGCTCGGAGACCTTTACACCAAGAACTCCGAGAAAAAACAAGCAGTCGATTGCTACACGTTGGTCGCGGAGCATTACAGCAAGCAGGGGTTCGCTCAGAAAGCCATCGCCCTTTACAACAAGATCTCAAAGCTCCAGCCGGGCTCGATGGATATTACCGAGAAGCTGGGTGATCTTTACAAGCTTAAAGGATCAGTCAACGAAGCTCGCTCGCATTACACGACGGTCGCCCAACACTACGAGAGTCTCGGCCAAAGAGTCGAGGCGCTCGAGGTTAGAAAACGAATTGCGTCGATGGATCCGAACGACACGAAGATCTACCTGGATCTCGCGGCAGCTTACCTGGAGGAAAACCAGGCCGAGGAAGCTTCGGACGCGTTCAGCGAAGCGGGTGCGCGTCTAGCCACTAACTCGAAGCATAGTGAGGCGGTCGAGGCGTTCGACAAAGCTCTTCAACTAAAACCGCTGGAGCCGAAAATTCTTGCTGCTTTCGTACAATCGCATTTCGCGCTTGGATCGCCTGCCGCGGCGGCCGAGCGACTGGCGGAAATACTAGCGACGAACCCTGGCGATCGCGACGTATTGCATCTGTTAATAGACTGCCATCTCCAAGCAGGCAACACCGCCGAAGCCGAAAAGGCAATCATAAGTGTGGTCGAGAAAGAGCCGGCGAGCTATCAGAAGCTGTTGGACCTGGCTCGAATCTACTTGAAGGATCGCGATGCTGAGGCGGCAGCGCGCATCGTTTCGATCGCTTGCGAACATATGCTGCTCGCCGGCCAGGCTGACGAGTTTCAGACGTTCGTCACCGAGATACGAGAACTTGATCCGGAACAACTTGAAGGGCTGCGACTGCAGGCGCGGTTTTCCGCCTGGCAACGCGACGAAGCCGGCATGTATGACGCTCTTGTGCAGCTCGCGGTGGTCGCAATGGAAATGGAATCGATCGACGATGAACGGTTTGCATTATCGCAGCTCGTAATGATCGCTCCGCACGAGATCAAGTATGCCGAGCGGCTGAGGGAAATTAACGAGCAGTACGGATTCGACGACGCGTATTCCGGCGACAATCTTTTTGACGAACAGTTTCTCAAACCCGCGAAACAGGCCGACCCTGAACTCGAGACGTTCGCGGCCGTCCCTTTCGAGGCGGAGGCCGACGACGATCTGGCCGTAGCCGAGTCTTCAGCCGCGGCGTTCGAAATTATCGACGCTGGCGTCCTACCGGTAGAGCAGGCAGAAACAATAGCTGGCGAGACCGAAGAAGAAAGACTCGGACGCGAAGTCGACAGTATTAAGTTTTATATCGACAGCGAGTATTTCGAATTGGCCGGCAAGGCAATCGGCGAGTTGCGTGCGGAATTTGGCGAGCGTCCGGAAATCGCCGTGCTGGTCAGTCACCTGGAACAGCAAGCGGCAGCCCAGACTTCCATGCCCGTCGAGGAGGTCGGGTTCGTCAACTTGAATGGCGCTGCTGACGATGCGAGTGGATTCGAGTCGAATGGCAAAGCCGAAGATCCGCAAGGATTCGGTACCTACGACCTTCGAAGCGAACTTGGGATCGATGAAGTTGACGCTACGGACGACTCTGACTACGACACGCATTATCACACGGCGGTCGCGTATCAGGAGATGGGGTTATTGGACGAAGCCATCAAGGAATTTCAAGAAGCCGTTGGACTCGTTCAACCCAACGACCCGAACAGGCGGTTCTTTCACTGCGCCAATTTACTTGGCCACTGTTTCATGCAGAAGGCGATGCCGAACCTCGCTTTGACATGGTATCAACGGGCGCTGGAGACCCCCGCGCTAAGCGACGAGGAGAAACAGGGAATCTGGTACGAGCTCGCATCAGCGTATGAAGCCGAAGGCGATATGGATAGTGCGGGCCGGTATTTTGAACAGGTCTATGCCGAGAATATAGATTTCCGCGACGTCAGCGAACGAGTCAGAAACATCTCGGTGAGCCGTTAGAATCGTTTGTTTATCAAAATCGAAAGGGGTTATAATCGGGCGGTATGGTTGAGAAACTGACCGTCGTTTTTTTTATTATTCTCTGCTTGTTGCTGGGGTTTTACCTTATTCTTTCGCCCTGGGACACCCTCTTCGGTAACTGGGGTGAGAACTATCTCCTCGTTTTCGTTTCCGACCGAGCAGGTTTCCCGATCCTTCAGAAGACTGTCGCATCAAACTGGTTTCGCGGCGCCGTAACCGGTCTCGGAGTCCTGAATATAGTCATCGCGTTTTGGGAAGCCGCTCACTTCAACCAGAGCGTCGCCATGCTCCGCGGTGGAAGAACCGATCAAAAGTGAAACCCCTCGGCAAGCCACCGTACGTCTGCCTCATCACGCCGGGCGAAGCTAATTCCGACAACTACGAATCCGAGAAACCCAAGATACTGGAGAGCATTCGTGAAGCGATAGCCAGCGGCGTGAACCTCGTCCAGATCCGTGAAAAAAAGCTTTCGGCTCGGATGTTATTCGATCTGGTTACTGATGCCGTACGCGTCGCAAGCGGCACCGATTCACTTATCATCGTAAACGATCGGGCCGACATCGCCGTGACCGCCGGTGCGGACGGCGTACATCTGCCGGAAAACTCTATTCCCGCGCAGGTCGTCCGTGCGGCGATCTCGCGAGAATTCGTTATCGGGGTCTCGACGCACTCGATCGAAAAGGCAAAGTCGGCGGCCGCGTCAGGTGCCGACTATATTTTGTTCGGCCCCGTGTTCGAGACGCCGGGCAAGGGTGATCCTACTGGTCTTGCGTCGCTCACAATAGTCTGTAATGAGCTCGGAGATTTTCCGGTCATAGCGCTCGGCGGTGTTGATCAGAGTAACCTCGGACAAATTTTCGAGACCGGTGCGGCCGGTGTCGCCGCCATTCGAGCGCTAAGGACGCGGGAAAATACGAGAAGCTTCATGAATGCTCTCAGGACGCTAAATATACGCTAGACTGATCTCTATATGGAGAAACCTCCTGTCTGTCTGACGATAGCCGGTCTGGATCCGTCGGGCGGTGCCGGTATCATTGCCGACATAAAAACGTTTTCCGCCTTTGGATGTTTTGCGACGGCGGCAGTCTCGTCCATTACCTTTCAAAATACGACCGGAGTTTTCGGCGCCGCTCACCAGACAGCGGAAGCCGTCCGCAGACAAGTCGAGCCCGTTATCGACGACTATGAGATAGCTGCCCTGAAGACTGGTATGCTCCCGACTCGCGAGGTGATCGAAGAGGTCGCTCGGCTGGTCGGTAAGATGAAAGGAGCTCGGTTCGTTGTGGATCCGGTCGTCCGGTCGACCTCCGGGTTTGATCTAATTGACGACGCGGCACTTCGATCGCTGATCGAGTTCTTATTTCCACTCTCGGATCTTGTCACTCCAAACCTGCCCGAAGCAGAGCGCATTACCGGCATTTCAATTACGACGACGGACGACATTCACGCTGCGGCAAAAGCGATTCAATCGATGGGAGCTCGAAACGTGCTGATCAAAGGCGGGCATGCCGGCAACGATCAGGGACCACCGCAAAAGGCGATCGACCATCTTTTTCCAGGCGGTGCAGTTTACGTTTACGAATCGGAACTTATCGAAACGACCGCAACTCATGGAACCGGATGCACGCTTGCCGCGGCGATCGTCGCTAATCTCGCGCTTGGAAAGGAATTGAAGGACGCCGTCGGCATCGCAAAAGAATTTGTCACGAGGGCGATCCGGACCGCGCCGATGCTCGGACATGGTCACTCGCCGATAAATATTGCGTGACCGGGCGCCTGCGCGAAATTGGCCGCGCTGGACGGGCGTTTGTCCCCTCTTTTTCCCTTCTTGGACTATCCCCAAAAAATTTGGCAGAATATTTTTGCACAGGAACTGTCCAGTTCTTAAGGTTTAGCGAGTCGACGAATGGAACCTCAGAATCTTCACAATGACACCGGTGAGCAGGGCGGCTTGCGGCTGGTTGGCGACTTTAAGGGCCCGGTAGATCATCCCGCGATCGAGAAACAGTTTGTGAATTTCATGTTCTTCCGGGTGAATCCGGAGTGGCGAAAACTGGACCGCGAAACTAAGAGCATATTTAAAGCCGAGTTTCAGAGTGTGTTCGAAAAGTTTCGTGACGATTTTCTGCTCTTCACGTATTCGCTCATCGGGTTTGATTCGAAAGCCGACATTATGTTTTGGAGAATAGGTACGTCGCTGGACCTGATCCAGGAAATGACGGCGCTGCTTTATCGAACGAGCCTTGGCAGCTTTTTTGAGATCGTCGACAACTACCTTTCCGTTACCAAACGAATGATGTTTGTCGGGGGCGAATCCGATGACAGGCTCCACGTAAGTGCCGGCGATAAGAAATATCTTTTCGTATATCCGTGCGCGAAACACAGAGACTGGTATGAGAAGACGGGCGCCGAGCGCGATGCGCTGATCGAAGAGAATTTTATGGTCGGTAAGCGCTTTCAGAATATTAAGATCCACATGACGCATGCTTTCGGGTTCAGCGAGCAGGAGTATGTGATCTCGTTTGAGACTGACGAGCCAAAGGATTTTCTCGCCCTTGCCGAAGAGCTACGCGATACTCCGGCCAGCAAATTCACCTTGCGAGGCATGCCAGTTTACACTTGCCGTCAGCGGCCCCTGATGGAATGTCTGGACGCACTGGGTTGATGAATTCCAGAATAATTATTGCGCGGAAATTTCTTATTCGAGGTCTGGTCCAGGGCGTTGGATACAGGTTCTTTGCACAGCGCGTCGCTGCTCGACATCAGATCCGCGGCTATGTTCGAAATCTCGACGACGGTCGAGTCGAAGCTTTTGCGCAAGGCGGCGAGCTGGCGGTAGAAGCGTTCAAACACGACCTTACTGCCGGCCCTACTTATTCACGGGTAGAAGACATCGAGGAAATAGTGCTCGAACCTGATCGAACATTTTCAGCATTCCGAATAGAACGATGATGAATGGAGACCGACGGCTGACAACTTTCTAATGGAAAACTTAAAAAAACTTATTCGCGAAGTGCCCGATTTTCCGAAACCGGGCATTAACTTTTACGACATCACAACATTGCTGAAAGATCCGACCGGTCTGGAGGAAACGATAGATGCGCTGACCGAACAGTGCCGCGGAATGGATATCGACACGGTGATCGGCGTCGAATCACGGGGCTTCATTTTTGCTACGCCGCTGGCGTACCAGCTTGGAGCGGGCTTCGTGCCCGTGCGTAAACCTAAGAAGCTTCCGGCCGAATGCGTTTCGGTCTCATACGACCTGGAATATGGTCAGGACACGCTGGAGATGCATAAGGACGCGGTCGGCGAAGGCCATCGCGTACTGATCGTGGACGATCTGCTCGCGACTGGCGGTACGGCCAGGGCCGTTGTCGATCTGGTCGAAGGTCTCGGCGGAAAGGTCGAGGGCCTGTTGTTTGTCGTCGAACTGAACTTCCTCGGCGGCCGAAAGAAATTTGGCGGCTACAACATCAAGTCACTGATCAATTACGATTCTTAAACGACGGTTTTCTCCTAAAGGGATTCTGAATAAGTCGGGCACTTCACTTTATCCTTTATCCCTTATCCTTTATTCTTTCCCCTGTCTGCTCCCGTAGCTCAGTTGGATAGAGCGTCCGCCTCCTAAGTGGAAGGCCGCGTGTTCGAATCACGCCGGGAGCACCACTTCTGTTGATTTCTATCGCGCTTGCCTTAAGGACTGTGTCATTATTAATATTATTCTTATTAGTCGTTCGACCTGAAGCGAAGGTCGAGTATAGCGATCTTTCACTAAACCGAAAGATTGCCTTCTGCCTCCTATGATTATCCCGACCGAGCCGATTGGCAGCATTCCGCGACCCCTTGATCTGATCGAGGCGATCGCGGCGTCTGGCGATGCAGAGGTGCCCTCACTGGATCCGCTCTACGACGAGGCGGTCAGGGATACTATCAAGCGATTTGAAGAGACGGGCTCGCCGGTGATCACCGACGGCGAGCAGCGAAAGTATCACAATTTCTGGACCTATTGTGTTCAAGGTTTGCCTAACACCGCTCCGGACGGGTTTAAGATCCCCTTTTCGGCCGGCCACGTACGGCGAATGCTGCGGTTGACTGGCGGCCCCTTCCGATATCATCGCCGAGCGGACACCTACCTTGAAGACGCGTTGCGGTACGCACACGTGCCGGTAAAACAGGCGGTAATTTCTCCGTCAGCCCTAAGCCTGATGTATCCGGCCGAGGAGATTCCGGGGTATTCGCGCGACGAGTTCATTAAGGACCTGTTAAGCGAGCATGAGATCGAGATCCGCAATTGTCTCGAAATGGGCGCGCATAAGGTCCAGATCGACTTCACCGAAGCGCGACTCGCCGTAAAGGTCGATCCGATGGGCCAGCTTCTCCGCAGCTTTATCGATCTGAATAATCTGGCCCTCTCACGGTTCTCCGCCGCGGAACGCAGCAAGATAGGTATCCATACGTGTCCGGGCGGTGACCGTGATTCGACACACAGTGCGGAGGTCGACTATTCCGAATTGCTCCCCAGCCTGTTCGAACTTAAAGCCGGAAATTTCTATATCGCACTGGCAGGCGAAAAGGAGCCGCGCCGTGTCTTGCAAAGCATCCGGGAAAATATGAAGCCGGACCAGTTTATTTTCGTCGGGGTGGTGGCACCGATCGATCCACGAGTCGAGACAGCGGAAGAAGTTCGGGACCGAACGCTGGAAGCGGCCGAATATATCCCGATCGATCGCTTGGGAACAACCGACGATTGCGGCTTCGCGCCATTTTGTGACGATACTTCGACGAGTCGCGATACTGCGTTCGCGAAGATCCGGGCGCGAGTAGAAGGCACCGCTATGGCCTCGGAAATCATCGGAAGGCGTGTATGAATTCGATTGGATCAGAGGAAGAACTGCTGCGCTCGGTCGCACTGCAAAACGCCAAGAGCATCCTTATTGCGCGGCAACGAGCAGAAGAGGAACTTGTCCGGGCGAAAGAGGCTTTGGAAATAAAATCTGTCGAGCTCGCCCGGTCACTCGCGATGGTGCACGCGACGCTCGAATCCACGACTGACGGGATCCTTGTGACAGATCGCGACGGGAACGTGACCGGTTACAACGAGAAATTCATCGAGATGTGGAGTCTGGGCGACGACAGCGCTTCATTCCTCAGCCACCAGCAAATACTCGCAAAGACGAACAATTGTTTTGACGAACCCGAGCCGTTCCTCGCGGGGATAAAAGAGATATATTCCGCTTCGCCTCCCGAAACGTACGACGTACTGGAATTGAACAATGGTCGAGTATTCGAGCGGTTCTCCAGAACTCAGGTCGTGGACGGCGAAAATGTTGGGCGGGTCTGGAGTTTTCGGGACATAACGAGCCGGACAAAGGCAGAAGAGCAGGTACGTGCAAGCGAAAAGCGTTTCCGTCAACTTGCCGATGCGATGCCTCAGATCGTTTGGACAGCCGAGCCCGACGGGACAGTCGATTACTTTAATCAGCGTTGGTACGAATACATCGCTTCAGAAGCGGGCTCGAAGGACGTCAGCGGTTGGCTCTGCGTCGTTCATCCCGATGATGAGGCGGCAGCCCGACGGGCCTGGACTGCTTCGCTTGCTTCCGGCGTGCCGTACGAGATCGAGTTTCGGATCCTACAGGCAAACGGGAATTATCGATGGTTCCTGGCGCGGGCGCTGCCGGTAACGGACGATGAGAAAAACCTCACGAGGTGGTTCGGTACGTTCACGGATGTTAACGAAGAGCGGCAGCGAGCCGAAGACCTGAGGCACGTCGCCGCTAGGTTATCCGAAGCTGACCGAAGAAAGGATGAGTTCCTGGCGATGCTCGCCCACGAGCTTCGCAATCCGCTGGCGCCGATCCGTAACACTTTGCATGTTTTGCAAACTACGGAAGAAGACCCCGACCGCGTCGCTTCTCTGGACATGATGGAACGCCAGCTCGGTCAGTTGGTTCGCCTGGTAGATGATCTCCTGGACGTGAGCAGGATAAGCCGTGGAAAGATCGATCTGCGCCGTGAGAACGTGGATCTGATCCGCATTATCGGCGATGCCGTCGAAGCTGCCCGCCCCTCGTGCAGTGAAGGCGGTGTCGAGCTCTTGGTCAACAAGCCCGAGACATCGATAATTCTCCAGGGCGAT
>JBKKAS010000338.1:0-21161 GCA_046714595.1 Pyrinomonadaceae bacterium
GTGCAATTGGTCGGGGACGATCTTTTTGTGACCAACGTGAAGTTCCTGCAGCGCGGCATCGATGAAGGTGCGGCGAACTCGATCCTGATCAAGGTCAACCAGATCGGCACGCTTACGGAAACACTCGATGCGATCGAGCTTGCGCGAACGAACAATATGACCGCGGTCATATCGCATCGCTCGGGCGAAACCGAAGACACCTTCATCGCGGACCTCGCGGTCGCGACGAATGCGGGGCAGATCAAGACGGGCAGCTTGTGCCGATCCGATCGCGTTGCGAAATACAATCAGCTTCTTCGGATCGAGGAAGACCTGGGCGATTCGGCACGGTACCCGGGGCGGAAGGCGTTTTACCAGATCGTCGATGATGAGCAATCGCGAGGAATCGGAAGGTGACGGGGTACCCGGTTCCTATCAATTGCCTCCAGCTTTAGCTGGAGGTTGAGGTAGCAATTAATATCGGGGCTTTAGCCCAATTGGCTAATGCGAAAAGGATCAGTGCATTTAATTGAATTGGGCTGAAGCCCCGCTTTCTCTTCGAAGTTAACCTCCAGCTAAAGCTGGAGGCAATTCATGAAATCGCAACCGGAACCAAACCTCCGTTGTCGGCGTAACACCTCACGTGAAAAAGATTCTGGTCATTGGTTCGTCTGGATCGGGGAAGTCGGTTTTCTCAAGACGGCTGGGCGCCGTCACGGGTCTCCCGGTGGTTCATCTCGATCAGCATTATTGGCGACCCGGGTGGGTCGAGCCTCCGAAAGCGGTCTGGCGCGAACAGGTCGAGGAATTCCTGCAGAGAGATTCGTGGATCATCGACGGAAATTATAGTGGGACGATGGAACTCAGACTTGAGCATTGCGACACCGCGATCTTTCTCGATTTTCCCCGCCACGTTTGCACCTGGCGAGTTATCAAGCGAGCGATCCGGTATCGCGGACGCAATCGCCCGGATCTTGCTTTCGGCTGCCCGGAAAAGCTCGACTGGGAATTTCTGAAATGGACCTGGGCGTATCCCGATAGGTCGAGGGTTTCGGTGATCGAGCGCCTTTCGCGGGTTGGTAGCGCAATATCGATCGTAGAATTGAGAACAAACCAGCAAGTAAACGATCTTTTGAAGTCGCTCGAATCAAAACCGGCTACCCCAGATGCAAACTGAACCTTTCGAGATCAGCACCGACAAGCAGCGACTCGAGATCGAGACCATCCACCGGTTCCTCGCGGACGAGTCCTACTGGGCGAAGACCCGCACCCTCGAACAGACGAAAACAGCGATTCAAAACTCACTCTGCTTCGGCGGATATCTGGATGATCGTCAGGTTGCTTTCGCACGCGTTGTCACTGACTTTGCGACGTTTGCTTATGTCGGAGACGTTTTTGTGTTGAGCGAGTTTCGCGGTCGCGGTCTGGGCAAACTTTTGATGGATGCGGTCGTTTCGCATCCGGAACTGCAGGGCTTGCGACGATGGCTGCTCGCGACCCGGGATGCTCACGGCCTTTACGAGCCATTCGAGTTTTCCCCACTCAAATTCCCCGATCGCTGGATGGAAAAAACCGCCCCGGATGCGTATTAAAGTATCGAGGACAGGAGTTTCCTGTCGGAACCGGAGTCTTAATTCCCCTCCTGCCAGAGGAGGGGTGGACGCCGTTAGGCGGACGGGGTGGTGGGACGCGACCGGGGGTTTTGTTTTTCAGAACTACCACCCTGTCAGCCCCTACATCCGACGGGGACTGCCACCGCTCCTAAACAAGGAGGGGGAGCTTTATGTCAAAACTCTTGCATCCCGCCCGCTCATATCGGTTATAATGAACCGGCAGAGAATTTCCATTCGTGAAGTTCGTCCACCTATTTCCTCAGTTATCCCGCCTTTTCTCGTTTGTATGAACACCATAGATCAACGGCCACTCGCACTTATTATTCTTGATGGTTGGGGCAATTCCGACAGCACCGAGGGAAATGCGGTTGCTCTCGCACAGACGCCCTATTACGACGAGATCTGCTCGCGTTATCCGAAGACCCTGCTCGCGGCTGCCGGCGACAGCGTTGGGCTTTCTCCCGGAACTCCGGGAAACGCCGAGGCCGGACACCTGAATATTGGTGCCGGACGCGTCGTCCAGACTGATATTTCTCGGATCGCGAAGGCGGTCTGGAGCGGAGAGTTTGCGCAAAACAGCGTACTTCAGGCGACCCTCGCCCACGCTGCGGCGGCCGGCAAGCCGGTTCACTTGATCGGTTTGTTGAGCGACGGCGGTGTGCATTCCGCGCCCGAAAATCTTTACCAGCTTCTTCGCATGGCAAAACACGAAGGCGTTCGTGATGTGTTCGTGCATGGAATTCTGGACGGGCGTGACGTTCCGCCGCGAACGGCGGATATCTACGTTGAAGCGCTCGAGATAAAAATGGCCGACATCGGAGTCGGCCAGATCGCAACAATGTGCGGGCGGTTCTTTGCGATGGACAGCAGCGAAAACTGGGAACGAACGGCTCGTGCGTTCACAATGCTTGTTCACGCCGAGGGCGAACGCGCGTCTGACGCGCTGACCGCGATCCGTAACTCTTTTCTCCGTGGTATTGCCGACGAATTTATCGCTCCGATCGTCCTCGAAAAAAGCACCGGCGTCCCGGTCGCGACGGTTTCCGACGGTGACGTCGTCATATTCTTCAATCACCGGGCGGATACGATGCGACAGCTCACACGCTCGCTCGCGGTGCCGGACCTTGGTTCGTCGTCCGTTAAGCCGAAGATCGATGTCGTATGCCTGACGGAATACGATCACAGCTTTAACCTGCCCGTCGCATTCATGCCCGAAACGGAAGGGAACGCCCTCGGACAAGTCCTCGCCGACCGTAAGATCCCCAACTATCGAATAGCAGGGACTGACAGGTTTCCGCACGTTACCGGCTTTTTCAACGCCGGAGCTGATTCGACCCCGTTCGAGTGCGATCTGCAGGTCGAGTATTTGGCGAAACATCATCGCGATTCAGAACCGGAAATGGAGAGCTTCAAGACTGCCGACCGCGCCCTACAGTATTTGAAATCCGATGAACCGGGTGTCTTCGTCGTAAATTTTTCAGCGTCAGCCATCGCGGCCGAAACGGGAAGCCTGGAGCACACGATCGAGGCGATACAGTACGTCGATACATGTCTGGGCGGTGTGGTAGAAAGAGTGCGCGCGATGGGCGGCGTTAGCGTCGTAACGGCGTCGCATGGAAGCTGCGAGCAGATGGTGGGTGCCGGCGGCCAGCCTAACCGGTTCACCACGGCGAACTCTGTCCCGCTTCATATCGTCGACGACGCTTTGGTGCATCTGAAGCTGCGAGACGGCGGATCGCTTTGCGATGTTGCTCCGACGATGCTGGGCATCCTCGGCGTCGACAAACCGTCGGAAATGACGGGAACCGATCTGAGAGTAGACGGCTAAAGTCATCTCACCGAAACAACACTCCGAGAAAAAGAAAAAGCCAGAACAATAGCAGAAGAAATAGAGGGAGGATCGTCGCCACCAGGCAGCCGAGGTTGGCGAAGCTTTCCTGGTTCCACGTGTACGGCTCGGGACAGCGTGGGCAAAACTCTTTTTCGGCTAGAAACGGTCTACGACATCTGGGACAAAGCTTGATCGCCACAGCAAAAGGATAAAGGATAAGGGATAAAGGATAAAGAAACCTGCGGGCCGCATGTTCCGACTTTATCCTTTATCCTTCATCCTTTATCCTTTGACAATATGGTTGAAGAATTCGCGTTCGATAATACGGAAGAGCGCCGCAAGACTCGGCAGAACGGCACGGGATGGATCGAGGTCATCGCGGGTTCGATGTTCTCCGGCAAGTCAGAGGAGCTCATCCGCCGGCTGAACCGGGCCCGTATCGCACGGCAAAAAGTTCAGGTCTTTAAGCCGACGATAGACTCCCGTTATTCGATCGAAGAGATCGCGTCGCATTCCGGCCAGACGCATAATTCGAAGCCGGTAACATCAGCAAAAGAATTAATGGAGCAGGTCGAAGCGGACACGCAGGTCATCGGGATCGACGAGGGACAGTTTTTCGATATGGCGCTTGTCGACGCCGTAAACGAGCTTGCGGCGAACGGCAAACGCGTGATCGTCGCCGGGCTTGATCAGGATTACACGGGCCGGCCATTCGAGCCGATGCCGCAGCTATTGTCCATCGCGGAATTCATCACGAAGACCCACGCGATCTGTGTAAAATGTGGCAGCACGGCAAACTATTCGCAGCGTACAGTCGAATCCGAAGAGCGAGTCGAAGTAGGAGCCAGCGATAAGTATGAAGCCCGATGCCGGAAATGCTTTGTCCCGCATGCTGACGCACCGACACCTCTTTAGTGCATAGTGAATAGTGAATAGTGAATAGTGAAGAACGGGTTTTCGCTTGTCACTCGTCACTCGTCACTCGTCACCATTCACTAACGAGCTATCCTTTCGGGATCTTCATCGAGTACATGATCGCGGCGAACGTGTCGCGATGTTTGTCGAATTTGTCGCCGTCGGTCGAAAGCATAATATTTAACTGCTGGTTTTGGCCGAGGTAGTTTCGGAACGCTATCCACTGGTGCCGTCGCGCGCCGTCCTTGATCTCAGGCATTGCTTCGATCCATTCCACACCTTTCACACCGTCTATCTCGAGCCACCTTACGCTTTCGTATTTTCCTTGCTTCAACTGTTCCGTGGCCTGTGTGAATGTGGCTTCAACACTCGTCTCGGACGGAAAGTTGTCGGGCATGACGGAGATCGAGGCGTTCAAAAAGCCAGTTGCGGGCGAGCCATAGTTTAGAGTCTCTTTCAGAACCTGCATCTTCTTCCAGCCTGCTGGCAACCGCCAGGAAATCCCCTGGGCTTCCCAGGCGGTTTCGGTTCCGCCGTCCATGATCGACTGCTGAGCGGCGGTCGGTTTTGGGGTCTCCGCGTCTCCCGAGGAAGTTTTCGAGGAGCTCGTCGATGAAGAATTCGTACCCGAATTAGCCGACCCCCCCGACAGTTGTTTTAGTTTTTCGCCCAGCCCGCAAAACGTAAGCGCGAACATAATTATCCCCAGGGATAAAATTGATTTCATTTAATGCCTCCGGATGGATTTGAAAAGTCCGGATCATTGTTACCGTAATCCATCCAAAAATCAATCGCCGAAGCTTTTGATATAATCGACAAAAGTTACGCATGCATACACCTCAGTTATTCGCAGACCTGTTGATCATTCTGCTGGTATCGGTACCGGTGGCTTACATCTGCTTGCGGCTAAAGCTGCCGTTACTAGTCGGACTGATGCTGACCGGGATCGCCATCGGGCCGTCAGCTTTTGGTTTGATCAAAGAGATCTCCGCCATCGAGGTCCTCGCGGAGATCGGCGTGATGCTGCTGCTGTTTACGATCGGCCTTGAATTTTCGGTAAAGCGCCTGGCAGAGATGAAACGGCTTGTGCTTATCGGCGGTGGTCTTCAGGTAGGATTGACAATCGCGCTGACGGCCGGCGCGGCCGTCTTGTTCGGCCGCCCGATCAACCAATCGATATTTTTCGGATTTCTCGTCGCCCTCTCAAGCACCGCGATAGTGCTGAAGAGTTATGTCGAGCGGAACGAGGTCGATTCACCTCACGGCCGTGCGGGCATCGGCATTCTCCTGTTTCAGGACATCAGCATAGTTTTCATGCTGCTGGCGGTCCCGTTGCTCGGCGGGGAAGACATAGTTTCATTCACGTCGATCGTCATAAGCCTCGGCGGTTCTTTGATCGGCCTGGCGTTACTTGTTCTCGCCGCATGGTTCCTGCTGCCGAAGTTCCTCAAACTTGTCGTTCGCCTTCGCAGCCCGGAAGCATTCCTGCTGACGGTCGTCCTGCTATGCCTGGGGATGTCATGGGTCACGTCGAATTTTGGTCTCTCGCTGGCGCTTGGCGCGTTTATCGCGGGAATGGTGCTTGCCGATTCCGATTACAGTCACCAGGTAACGTCGGAGGTTCTGCCGTTTCGCGATGTCTTTAACAGTTTGTTCTTCGTCTCGATCGGAATGCTGCTGTCTGTGCCGTTGCTGTTCGCAAACATTGGTTCGGTCGTCGCGCTCGTCGTCGTACTTATCATCGGAAAGGCACTGATCGTCTGGGCAATAATACGGATTCTCGGCTATCCGCAACGTATCGCGACGATGACCGCGCTTGGTCTTGCTCAGATCGGAGAGTTCTCGTTCGTATTGGCAAGAGCCGGTCAAGGAGCAAACCTGCTGCCCGAAACTGATTACCAGAGCTTCCTCGCCGCGTCCATTATCTCGATGATCGCCACGCCGTTTCTGATCGCGACCGCTCCGAAGGTTGGCTTCTTCGTGCAGAAGCTGTTGAGAGACGGACCGGTTGTGGATATAGAAAATACCGAAGAAGATATCCATCTGACATCGAGCGGCGGCCTGCATCAGCATGTGATCATCGTCGGATACGGACTCAACGGTAGGAATCTCGCACGCGTTCTGCGGACGGTTGGCGTGCCTTATGTGATCCTGGAATTGGATGCCGATGTCGTTCGCCGGGCGAAGGCGAAGGGAGAAAAGATAAACTTTGGCGATGCGACCCGGCGCGAGGTGCTGCTTCACGCTGGCGTTGAACAGGCGTGGTCGCTCGTATTGGCGATGTCAGATGCGGCAGCAGCGAGAAGGACCGTCGATCTCGGACACAAGCTCAACCGCGATCTTCACATCATTGTCCGCACGCGATACGTCACCGAGATCACCGAGCTCTTCCAGCTTGGCGCGAACGAAGTGATACCGGAAGAATTCGAAACAAGCATCGAGATATTTTCTCGAGTGCTTCATCGGTATGGCACGCCTCGGAACGTTATCGAACAGCAGATCGCGAGGATCCGCCAGCAGGGATACGAGATGCTTCGTTCTGCCTCGTCACCGTCGCTGCCGATGAACGAGCCGAAAGTTAACCTTGATGGAGCAAATACCGAAACGATAACTCTCGACAAGACGTCGCCGGTAGTGGGCAAAAACCTGGGCGAGCTAGACGTTCGAGGGCAAAGTGGCGCAACCGTTATCGCCGTCGTCAGCGATGGTCAGACTAAAATAAGTCCGGGCGCAAATTACAAATTCTGCGAAGGCGACACGGTCGTTTTGCTTGGCTCGGCTGCGAAGATCAGACGCGCGGTGGCGCTAATGCAGCCGGACGCGCCGGGCGACGGCTTTAATGCGTAGTGAATAGTGAATAGTGAATAGTGAATGGTGAATAGTGAGTAGTGAAGAACGGGTCTTCGCTTGTCACTCGTCACTCGTCACTCTTCTTCACTATTCACTATTCACTATTCCCGACCCTGCAAGAACTCCTTTCCACCGGCGTTCAGCTTAATGAACGATCTTTCCCCAAGGGTAAGAATTCATTAAGAAAGGAGTTTGTTTATGAAGTTGAGAAGTATTTTCGGCGTTATGGCCGTGTTGTTTTTTTTTGCAGCTCTCGCGGCTGCACAGAATCCCGCCTATCGAATCTCCGCTCCCTATTCCCATAAGAATCTGACGATCTTCCTTATCCATGGGAAAAACGAAACCTCGAAGACGAACATTCTGACGCTGCAGGAAGCGATGCAGCGACAGGTATTGCGCGTCTACGAGACGTCTGACGTAAACGAGCTTGCGGTCGAGAATGTGTCGAAACAATTCGATGTGTTCATCCAGTCGGGCGACATCGTCAAAGGCGGAAAGCAAGACCGGGTTCTGGCGGTTAGCATCATTATTGCGGCTCGTTCGGGTCGAATAAAGATCGAAGCGTTCTGTGTTGAATCGGGCCGCTGGCAAAAGCGCGGTAACGAAGATTCGAACCAATTCTCATCTTCGAACGACCGGATCGTTTCAAAAGAATTAAAGCTTGCAGCAAACGGCGCCCGTTCGCAGCAGGAGGTCTGGGCAAGGGTTTCCGAAGCGCAGGACAAATTAAGCAGGAACGTGGGTGGAACAGTTGCGGCGCCCACTTCGCACTCCAGTCTTCAACTGAGTTTGGAAAATGGAAAGGTGGCCGCTACCGCGGACGAATACGTCAGAAAGCTGAGCAACCTGATCGATGGAAAATCGGATGTTATCGGATATGCATTCGCGGTGAACGGCGAGATAAATAGCGCGGACACTTATGTGTCGAATGCATTATTCAAAAAGCTTTGGCTGAGAATGCTGAAAGCCGCGGCGGTCGAAGCGGTGGCCGAACAGAACGGGCGGACGGCCGCTGCACCTGCAAAGCCGGCTATGGTGCGGGCTTTTATGTCCGACGCCGATAGTGGCCGTGCAGAAGAACGTGCGGCAAGCGGCAGTACTCGCATCGTGACGCGCGATCGCAAAGATAGTGCTGTTTACGAGGCTCGTGACGAGAAGAGCAAGACAATCGTTCACAAAGCATACGTAAAGAAGCAGTAGGCTGGAATCGAAAAGAGGGAACAAAAAGCCGCGCGCCTAAAAGAGCACGCGGCTTTTCGATTCATCAACTAAGTAAATGAAGCTACGAGCGGGAACCGGCAGCGTCTTTGTTCATCATTCCGAGAACAAGGCCGACGACTCCACCGCTGACGGCACCGACGATTGTCGTCCCGATCACATCCGCAACGGCCGGAACGTAACTGGTCGACATGTTCATAAACGCGGCGAACATCAGTTGAAAATAAAGTGCGACGATGAACCAAATAACCGCGCCGCCGGCGAGACCGCCGGCAAATGTGCGAATGGTCGCCCATTTATCAAAGATGTAAGCGAGCAGAAAAGCGGCAACAAAGTTTCCCAGGATCAGGAAAGCCCAGACCGGCGGGTCTTTCATAAGTTTGGCGGCCTCGGGGTTCACGTTGGGCTTCATCACCATGGGGTCCAGGATAAGTCCGAAGATGATAAACCCGAGAATAAAGAACGTGATTCCGCCTGCGACCGTAGCGGCTAAAACTCTTGCAAGCATAGAAGAAACTCCTTTTTTTGAAGAGATTACCTAAAGCCCTTGTTGTCGGATTCGTGGGGTTGAACACGGCGAAATTATATGAGTTTTCGAGGAATGTCAATCACCGCACGGAATCGTCCAAAAAAAGGAGCACCTCAAAAAATGAGGTGCTCCATGAAGGAGAAATTGTCTCTGCGGTCTAGAACGTAAATCTACCACCGAACTGCATGGTGAACGGCTTACCGACGGGCGGACCGAATCCCGGGCCGAACAACGAGAAGGGTGTCAGGTATGATGACGATACCTGATTCGCGCCCGGAAAACCCGTCGAAGCGGCTCTCGCTGTCACACCAGCGCCTGTGGCCGGACTGATCGCCCGCCGCTCCGAGAACGCGAGGTTTTCGATGTTGAAGATGTTGTAAAAATCAACATAGGTGCTCAGACCGATCCTTTCACCAAGTTTCCACAACCTCGACGCGCGAACGTCGACGTTGAAGAATCTTCCATTCCCCTCGCTGATGACGTTGCCGGCCGCATCGATGATCAGGCCTGTCCGGAAGCTGTTGACGTTCGCCTGCGTGCAGCCGAGCGGGTTGAGGGCCTGAACCGCCGCGCCCGGTGACTGAAGAACAAACGTACCCGGGACAGTGCCCGGAACTAGCGGTCGGTTCCGTACGGCGTTGTAAACGTCGATAGGGTTGACTCCGGCACAAAGCCTATCGACTGTGGTCAGTCCATCGCCGTCGATGTCAAGACCGGCAGTCGGAGAATAAGGTCGGGCCGTTGCATATTGCGCTACCGGAGCGACCTGAAAGCCCCAAGGAAGATTGAACACCCCGCTCAAAACGAAGCGGTGACGTTCATCGAGTCGTGTAGGTCCGAACTCCTCGGGCTTAAACTGTGTCTCCGGTGTCACAGCGATGCCGTTGCCGGAATACGATGCTACTGGCTGCCCGCCCCACGAGCGGTTACTCGCAAGCACGTAGCTCGCATTCATGATCGTCTTCCCGGTTCTGTACTTGAGGGTCGTCGTCCAACTATCGAAAAGCGACCGGTTATTCGTCGAGAACATGTTGATCTGGTTCAAGCGATTCGCAGGCATTCCGGCTGCAAGGAACGCCGTGTCGAAAAATCGCGTCGCTGTTGCACGGGGACACAGCGATGTGGGTGGCATAGCCAGAACACCCGGATATGCCGGATTGCAAACGCTTGAGATCAACGGATTGATATTCAAGAACCGCGGCTCCTGCAAACCGAGCGTGTGGACGTAGTCGCTCGAGAACGACAAATTCGGCGTGAGTTCCCGCTGAAAACCAATTGAGAATTTCTGAATGTATGGTTCCTTTGCGGTCGGGTCGTTGATGCGACCCACGCTTCCGACATTCAGGTTCGCGTACGAGAATCCCGCCGGAACGGTGGGCAGCGGAGTGACGCCGTAGATAAAGCTCGTCAGGTCAGGGCCGGACAGGCTAATAGCGGTCTGGAAAACCTGCGGTTGAGACTGAACGGCGGAGAACAGCGACAGATTCTGGAAAATCTGATCATAGAAGATGCCGTAGCCACCGCGGATCACGGTCTTGCCGTCGGCCCACGGGTCGTATGCGAATCCTATACGCGGCTGAAACTCGGTCCAGCTAGGAGTGGTCCGCTGGTTCTGTTCGACATCCTGCGTTAGAGCTCGGGCTCGAGGATTATTTAGCTGCGAGAGCAACAGTATTGTCCGGTTCATATCCTGCGCCGGCAAATTACCAATATTCGCGTCCCAGCGAAGTCCGAGATTAAGGGTCAAATTGCGCGTGATCTTCCAATCGTCCTGCGCGTAGAACGCAAGCTGGTCGATAACCTGATCGTGCGAACTGGCTCCGTCGGAAAACGTAAGACCCGACAACAGCCCTGGTCGGTTGAAACCGCCGCCGGCGATGATCGCCGAGGGGGTCGCGTTGTAAGTTACCGAGTAACCCTGCGTGCCGAAGAAGAAATATCCACCAAGAATGGTGTGAATATAGTTAACGCCAAACTTCATCGTGTGATTGCCCTTTATCAGACTAACGTCATCACGAAACTGAAACTTGCGCTCCTCGGTCGCCTGCGGGGTGTTGGCATTCTGACCGATCGAGATGCCGGTCGGAAAACTAATGGTCAATCCTGCCGACGCGGGTAAGATCTCGTTCTTGAAATCCTGGACGTGGAAGGTAAACTGATTCAACGAATTTGGCGTGATTTGGAATGTGTGATTTGCGACAAAGCTAAACAGCTTGTTCGTCGTCAGGTTACCGCCTGAAGGATCGGTACGTGCCGGTGTCGCAATTTGGTCGTTGGGCGACTGGTTATCCTGGTACGAGAAACGATAGAACATTGTCTGTTTTGACGTAAGGTTGTGATCGATCTTGGCCGAGAAGAGCGTATCGTCATACGGCGTTCTTATCTCCGGAATTGGAAGGGCTCCGGGAATCAGATTGAGCTCGGTAAACACGCCCGGTGCAAGAGCGTTAAAGGACCGCTCGCGAAAAAGCTCTAGGGCGACGAAATAGAACAAGCGGTCCTTCTTGATGGGCCCACCAAGGCTGCCTCCTACCTCTTGTCGTTCAAATGGTGGCTTCCGATAGCCGGGGTTCGCCTCACGAGAAAAGTTGTCGAAGAAGTCCGACGACTGTATGTCGTCATGTCGAAAATTCGCAAACAATGAACCGCGCGTACTGTTTCCGCCGCTCTTGGTGATAACGTTAATTACGCCGCCAACTGCTCGGCCCTGATCCGCGCCCCAGCGATGCTGCTGGATTTGAAATTCCTGGATAGATTCGAACGAAAAATTCTGGAGCAGGCTGCCGACGACGTTATCTTTGTTGTCGCCGCCGTCCACGTTAACGTTCACACTACGGCCATCGCCGCCATTGAACGCGACGTTGCCGATCCTCGTTTTCGTGGGGTCGAAGTTGCCAACGGGCCGGGCCTCCGGCGCGACGACGGTCAGCCCCGCAAACGTTCGGTTAAGGAGCGGGAGATTCTGGATCTCGTTCGGCGTCACAGTGTGACCGATCTCCGACCTCGTAGTCTCGATCAGGGGTGTGTCCATCGTAACGGTGACGGTCTCGGTAACATTTCCCGGCCTGAGGTCGACGTTGATCGTTTGCCTTGACCCGACGTTCAGCTCCATATCCTCGATAAGGGATCTGTTGAAGGATTGCGCTTCGACCGAAAGATCGTAACGTCCGGGCGGAAGCTCCGTGATTACGTAATCACCATCGCTGTTCGTGGTCGTTGTTCTTTCCGCTCCAGTGGCGCGATTCTTTGCCGTTACCTTGGCTCCCGGAACGACGTTCCCCTGGCCGTCGACGACGCGGCCAGTGACACCGGCTGTCGTTGCCTGTGCGGTAGCCGAAATAAATGAGAATAAGGTTAAACCGACAATAAGGGTAAGGACGTTTATTACCTTGCGCATAAAAGGGTGGCCTCCATCTTTTTTGTTAGGACGGGGTAGAAGCATGACGGCTTCGTTCGCAAAAGAGACTACCCAAGCTCGAAAAGTAAATCAGGAATAAGTACTGGCTTTATTACTAGGCAAACAATATTCCATTCACACAAAACATGTCAATAGCCCCATTTCCTAAGAAAGCGGGGCCCGGGAGCATTAATCCGCAACTCGATAATTCAAAAAATCGGATGCGCCCACAAAATTATGGAATGTGTGCGGGAAGGATAAGTTTGCAGTCCCGGCGAAAATATCAACCTGAAAGTGTATTGCCAGCCGCTAACTTTCGTTGGTTCTCAAAGTGTCTTGAGATCTCAGACGCTGTCCGTCCTCCGACAAAGGGCAACAACTCTTCGGTCGATGCTTTCGCGATCCGCTCGATCGAGCCGAAATTGCGCAACAGTTTCATCTTTCGTTTTTCGCCGACGCCCGGAATTTCCGAAAGCTCTGAGGTGAAGTCGCGCATCTCGCGGCGTTTGCGATGGTATTGCACGGCTGTCTTGTGCGTCTCTTCACGGATCTGCAGAATAAGCCGAAATGCGAGCGAGTTGCGGTCGAATGGAATGGGAGAATCCTCTCGGCCGTTGATCAAAAGATGTGAGATCTCATTGTGACGCTTTGGTGGTTTCACGAGTCCGACGAGCATGATCGCCTCGAGGTCGAGCGACTGCATCGCCGCCGCCGCCGCCGAAAGCTGTCCTTTTCCTCCATCGATAAAAACCACCTGCGGCAGCGGTTTTTCTTCGGCCAGCAATCGCTTATACCTGCGAAAGACGGCCTCATTGATCGAGGCAAAATCGTTCGAGCCCTCGACTGACTTGATAATAAACCGTCGATAATCACGACGTGCAGGCTTCCCGTTTTCGAAAACGACGATGCCGGCGACGTTCTCGGCGCCTGAGATATTCGATATATCGAACGACTCAATGCGCTGCGGAAAATAGGAAAGCTCGAGCAACTCCTGCAGCTCCGTCAAGACCTTTTCACTGTCAGGCTTCAAAACGCGGAACCGCTGTTCGAACGCAATTTTCGCATTCGTTTCGACAAGGTGAACAAGATCGCGCTTCTGACCACGTTTTGGGTCGAAGATCCTGACACGCCGCCCGCGTCTTTCCGTCAAAACCTTTTCGAGCGTCTGGCGATCTTCAAAATCGTTCGGTACGTGGATCTCGAGAGGTACGTAATCGGTCGAATAATATTGTGCAAGGACCTCACCGAGAAACGCTGACGGATCGAAGACGTCGTCGGACAAATCTTCCCAGAAGAATTCCCGCCGCCCGACGATGCGGCCTTCACGCATCGTGAAAAGCTGAAGAGCCAGACGCGGACCTTCGCGATAGTATCCGAAAATATCGACATCACGGTCGGCAATCGTCGCCATTTTCTGCTGTTCACCAAGTGCTGCGGCCGTGCGATGCAGGTCACGATACCTGGCGGCGATCTCAAATTTGCCCTCCTCCGAGAACTTCCACATCCGCTTTTCAAGATCGCGCGCGAGCTCGCGGTTTTTTCCCTCGAGCAGCACCTTTACATCCTCAGCGGCTTCCTGATATTCGTCCTGCGTGCACAATCCCTTTACGCACGGACCGAGACACCTCTTCAAATGGTATTCAAGGCAGGGACGGGGAAGTTTGCCGTTGATCTCGATGTCGCAGGTCCGGAGCTGGAACGCACGATTCACAAGGTTGAGCGTCTTTCGGGCGAGGGCCGCGGGCAGGAACGGGCCGTAATAGTTCGCGCCGTCGCGCTCGATCCTGCGCGTAACAACCACCTTCGGAAAAGGCTCGTTGGTCAATTTTAAATGTGGATACGACTTGTCATCCTTGAGCAGCACATTGAAACGCGGCTTGTGCTTCTTGATCAGGTTCGCCTCGAGGACAAGAGCTTCGACCTCGTTATCGACGACGATGAACTCGAAATCGGCGATGGTCTTTACCAAGCGACGCGTCTTCGCGTCTTGATTTCTGCTGGATTGAAAATATTGCCGAACACGATTGCGCAAATTCTTTGCCTTGCCGACATACAAGATCTTTCCAACGGCATTTTTATGCAGGTAGATCCCGGCTGCAATGGGCACGGACTTGAGTTTTTCGCGAAGGTCGATCACGTGAAAAATCTAACACTTTGGCGCATCAACAATCAAAATACCGTCGCAACGATTGTTTTTAACATGCCTTTGCGTAAAACTCATTTCGTGAAGACATTGCTTACGCAATATGCCGAAACGGCCGCCGAATTCATTCGAAAAGGTGGGATCGTGGCATTTCCGACCGAAACCGTATACGGACTCGGAGCCGACATTTTCAACGAGGGTGCGATCCTGAAGATCTTCGAAGCAAAGAAGCGCCCGTCGGACAATCCTCTGATCGCGCATGTCGGCTCGATCGACCAGATAAAGGACCTTGCCGCCTCTATTCCCGCCAATGCTCAAACACTGATCGACGCTTTCTTTCCCGGTGCATTGACGATCGTTTTTCAGAAAGCAAAGTCGGTCCCGCTCGTCGCGACGGCGGGACTGGACACTATCGGTATTCGTATGCCGAGTACAGCTCTCGCCAGGGAGTTCATGCGTGCATGCGGTGTACCGGTCGTTGCACCATCGGCGAATCTTTCGGGGCGGCCCAGCCCGACGTCATGGCAAGCCGTGTTCGAAGACCTCGATGGCCATATCGATTGCATACTACAAGCGGATCCCACAGTGATCGGTCTTGAATCAACGGTCGTCGACTGTACATCGGACGTTCCGGTGCTCTTGCGAAAAGGGGGTGTACCGCTGGAAAGTTTGCGTAAATTTATTCCCGGAATCAGGGACTACAGTTCGGACGAGAGTGGATCGCCGAGAAGCCCGGGTCTCAAACACAAACACTACTCACCGACGGCCGACGTAATACTTATCCGGCCCGACGAGCCTCTCAAAGCAACTTCGGCGGATGCGTTCATAGGTCTGCGGGAACGAACCGATCCGTTCAAGATCGCGAGGATATGTGCGAACGCCGAGGCGTATGCGCGCGAGCTTTTTGAATTTTTTCGCGAGTGCGACCGGTTGGGCGTTAAGCGAATTTTCTGTGAGACTGTCGTTGATGAAGGGATCGGCGCTGCATTAATGGATCGAATCACACGCGCGGCCGCCGATTAGAAACCCGCCTTTGCACGGACTAAAACAAGTGCGACCTCGCCGTTATCCTTTAAGACCTCAACCTCCAAAAACTCGCTCCCGGTGAGCTGATAGAGATATTCGAGCGGCACCAAAACCAGCGCGGGCCCACCGCCGCGCTGCTGGATTTCGCGTAGTACTTCGGGCGGGCCTAAAAACTTTTTCTGTTTGCCTTCTAAGTCGCGAACGATTCGTCCCGGAGCGTAAAACTCGGTGTTGTATGAGAGGCCGTGAAGCATCAAAACCGGCGCCTGACCCATCCCGCGATCGTTTGCGACCTCAAACAGAGTCTTTACCGAATCGGACTCCACGAGCCGGGGAACAACGGCGATAATCGCAATTACCACCACGGCGAAAGTCCCCGCCGCGACCGTCAGCACGGCGCGTCTTCGCCAGATGCCTTCGTGTACGAATCGGTATATGTAGTTGGCGGAGAAAATTATCGCCGCCGGAACAGCCGGGAGGATATAGCCGGGCAACTTCGATCCGGAGAATGAAAAGAAAGCCACCGGCACAACGAGCCAGGCAAGAGCGAATATTAAGAGGGACGATGGTGCCGGACCCGCTTTGTGTTTCGTCGATCGGTCAACACTCGTTCCGGTCAGGATCTGCCTTCCGAAATTCCACAGCGCGGCGACGAAAAACGGAGTCCATGGAATCGTCATCAGCGGCAGCACCCAGAAGAAGAAATAAAAAGGCTGCGGATGAAAATACTTGTTAGACGTATACCGTTGAAAGTGGTGCTGGACGAAAAACTGATCGATGAACTCGTAACCGTGCCGCAAATACATTGGCAGGTACCAGGTCGCGGCGACACCCGCCGCCAGACAGATTCCCCAGAACAGACTCAGGACAAACGTCCTGCTCGGTAATCGCAGCAGCAATACGTGGTACAAACCGACGATCGCGAACGGCAACACGATCCCGACCAATCCCTTGGCGAGAACCGCGAGGCCGATGAAAAAATAAAAAAGAACGAGCGGTAATGAAATACGCTTTTGCCCGGTCGACGAATCGTAAATGTAAAAGCTGACGAGCGATGCTGTTATCGGCATCGTCAAAATGATGTCGAAACTAGCGCCGTGGGCAAAAGCCATTATTCCGACGGTGGACGCCGCGATCAGGCCGAGCCAGTTTGCGAACTCTTTTGATTCGTTGTTCGTCGTGTTTCGTTCCACGTGACGACCGAGGATCCAGAGGCTCAAGACCGTGCCAAGGCCGAACAATGCCGAGCCGAATCTCGCGGCAAATTCAGAAACACCGAACAAGTTGTAGGAGGCGATCTGCAGCCAGTAAAGGAGCGCCGGTTTTTCGAACCAGTGGTACCCACCGAGCGTCGGAGTGACCCAATCGCCACGTTCGAACATTTCCCGGGCGACCTGTGCGTAACGCGGTTCGTCTGGGCCGACGAGCGGCACGCTCAACCCAAGGAAATAAATCAGCACTGCGGCGGCCGCGAAGAGCAGCCAAATAATCGCGGAATGCGGAATGCGGAATGCGGAATTGCCTTTTGTCATTGAGGAATTCTTGGCTGAGAATGTAAAGTATCACGGAATTGATTCCCGTATTCAAATGACTGAAATCCGCGCTCCGCATTCCGCAATCCGCATTCTTCGCACTGCCGTGATCGGCGTTGGCAGTCTCGGGCGTCACCATGCCCGAAATTACGCTGAACTTGCTCGGGAAGGGCGCGTCGACTTTGTCGGCATTTGTGATTCGGACGCCGAGACACTTGCAAAGGTCGCCGCGGACAACTCGTGCGATTCGTTCTCAGGCTGGAGCGAGTTGTTCCAGAAGGTGGATGTCGTATCGATCGCGACACCGACCGGGACCCACTGCGAGATCGCATGCGCCTTTTTGGAAAACGGCGTGCACGTGCTTGTCGAGAAGCCGATCGCGCTGACGCTCGAGGAAGCCGACAAGATGATTGGTGTCGCAGCTTCATCGGGTGCGAAATTAATGGTCGGCCAGCTGGAGCGTTATAACCCGGCGATGGTCGCGCTTCGGCCGCACGTGACGCAGCCGCTTTACTTCGAGATCCACCGCGTGTCTCCGTTTCCCAATCGCTCGCTTGATGTCGATGTGGTTCTCGACGTGATGATCCACGATCTTGATGCTGTCCAGTGGATGGTCGGCGAGGACGTGAAGGTGGCGGCGATCCACGCTGTTGGCATCCCTGTTATTTCGGACAAGGTCGACGCCGCCAACGCCCGTATCGAATTCGAGAACGGCGCCGTCGCGAACATTACATCCTCGCGAATCGGTACGGAGAAGATCCGAAAGACGAGGTTTTACCAGACGAACGCTTATGTCGTGCTCGACTACGCGACCAAGTTCGCTTCGTTGACGTCGCTGAATCCAAACGCCGCTCATCCGCTGCTCGGGATCTCGATAAGTCGTCTCGAAATAAATGACGTTGAGCCACTGCGCGCCGAGATCACTGCATTCCTCGACTCGATCGAGAACGATGCCGAACCGCCGATCACCGGCGCCGACGGCCGCCGCGCGTTGGCGTTGGCAGTGGGAGTTTTGGAAAAGATCGACGCGCATGCGTCAAAGGTGTTTGCGAGATGACTAGGACGTTTCTAGCTCGCGAAGCGAGCGATAGCATAAAGGCCCGGGCGTGAGCCCGGGTAAGGGTTGCGGAAACGCGCTAGCCGTCGTAGACGGCGACAGAGTTTGGAATAATTTAGGCTGTCGCTCGCATTCGCGAGCTCGGGTCGGTTACCGACGCTACCCCGGGCCTACGCCCGGGGCTCTATGCTGTCGCCGTCTACGACGGCGAACTCAAACCTTTTACCTCAATATGCACCGATCGATCTCCAACTTTCTTCAGTCTCGCATCGACGCAGGCGATTTTCCGTCGGCCGTTTATCTAGTCGGCGAAAAGGGTGAGATCGTGTTTCAGGACGCGCTTGGATACGCAGTCGTCGAACCGGAACGGATCGAGGCTAGGCTGGATACGATATATGATCTTGCGAGTTTGACGAAGCCCTTGGTAACCGGTTTGCTCTCGGCTATGGCCATCGAGACTGGCTCGATGGGCCTGAACGAAGCGGTGTCTAATCACCTAACGGGCTTCCGCGATAACGGAAAAGGGGACGTGACGGTCGAGAATCTTCTGGCGCACACCTCCGGTCTGCCCGCGTGGTTTCCGCTCTATCTCCAAAGCGACACACTCGCTACCGCTCGTGTTTCTGCCTTCATCGGCGAACTTGGCAGGGCTGATCCGCCGAACTTCGCTGTAACATACAGCGACCTAAATTTTCTTCTGCTGCAGCAAATACTCGAGAATATTTTGGGTAAGCCGTTTGACGAGATCTCCGAAGAGCAAATCATCAGGTCACAGCGGCTGATAGATACAGGATTCAATCCCGACCGCGAAAAACTCATGCGCATCGCGGCGAGCGAGAAAGGTAACGAGTACGAGAAACAAACCTGCATCGAACAGGGATACCTAAGAGCTGATCATCTTAACCACCGTGCGGCTGAAACCGCACCCCTAGTAAACGCGAGTCGGAATGACAAAATCCGCAATCCGAAATCCGCATTCCGCAATGACGTAATCTGGGGTGAGGTCCACGACGGCAACGCGTACTTCATGGGCGGGGTCTCCGGGCACGCGGGATTGTTCTCGACGGCGGAGGAAGTTTTCAAGATCGCACAGCAGTTCCTTCCGAATTACACGCAGCTCTTAAAACCGGAAACATGTGAACTGTTTCGCACGAACTTCACCAAGGGCCTTAACGAAGACCGTTCGTTCGCCTTTCAGCTCGCGTCGACAAAAGATTCCACGGCTGGGACAAAGATGTCACCGCAGAGCTTCGGACACAACGGTTTCACGGGTACAAGTCTCTGGATCGATCCGGTAAAGGAACGCGTGTTCGTGCTCCTTACTAACCGCACACACAACCATCCACTCCCGTTCGTCAATATAAACTCGGTACGCCGCGGTTTTCATGACCTCGCCGTGGATCTGCTCGATGAAAATATTTAGCAACTAAACCAAGTTCGAACCCGTCAAAACCGTACTTTCCCCAAAGAGATCATCCGCGCCCCGGAGTTTATCTATGAATAGGTTAGTGCTCGCACTTGTTTGCTTGGGATTATTGGGTCTTTCGGCTTTTGGTCAGACCAACCGTGCGACGCGCCCACGCGTAGCGCCGACACCGGCGCCCGACGCTCCGACGTTGAGAAATGAGATACCGGTACCCGCGACGGGCCGACGCCCACCTGTTCTATCCGGCACCACCCGTACGAGCACGCCAAACGCGTCTTCGACTCCGCCCGTTTCCGAAGAAGACGAGATCGTCCGCGTCGAAACAAATCTCGTAACGATGCCGGTTTCGGTCCTCGACCGCGACGGTCGTTTCATCGCGGGTCTCCAGCAGAAAGACTTTCGGATCCTCGAAAACGGCGTCGAACAGAAAGTTGAATATTTTCAATCGGTCGAACAGCCGTTCACCGTCGTGCTGATGATCGACGTCAGCCCTTCGACCGCGTTTCAGATCGATGAGATCCACGAGGGCGCGATTGCTTTCGTCAATCAGCTTCGACCTGGCGATAAGGTCATGGTGATAGCGTTTGACGATCAGGTTCACATACTCAGTCGTCCGACAAACGACCGCCGTGTGCTTCGCAATGCAATTAGCCAGGCGCAATTCGGCGACGGCACGAGCTTGTACGAAGCGGTCGATCACGTAATAAATCGCGAGCTGGTAAATATCCAGGGCCGTAAGGCAGTAGTGATCTTTACGGACGGAGTCGATACGACATCACGGCGTGCTAATTATCAGAGCACGATTGCGGATGTCGAAGAGGTCGACGCGCTCTTTTACCCGATTCGTTACGGCACGGAGCGGAACTATGGTCGCGGAGGCGGCGGTGGCGGGGGCTATGGAAACGATGACGACGATACCGCGGGTGATTGGATCGGGCTCATACTGGGCGGGCGGCGGCAACAACAACGCCGTCGAGGCCCGGCCGGTTCAAGCCCGCAGGAGTATGCAACTGGAAATCGTTATCTCGAGACTCTCGCGCAAAACAGCGGCGGTCGAAAGTTCGAGGCCGATAGCATGCACAATCTGGAAGCTTCGTTTGCGGGCATTGCCGAAGAACTTCGGCGCCAGTATTCGCTTGGCTACTATCCGGAAAAGGTCGGGACGACCGGTGAGCGGAGACGCATCAGCGTCCGGGTAATGCGACCTAATGTCATCGTTAAGGCGAAGAGCACGTATATTTTCGGACAGAGCGAGAAGCGTTTTGCCGGTACATAATTAACCCGGCAACGGGACCCGAAAGGCGGATGTTTTGTCCGCCTTTTTTATTTACCAACCTTATCGTCGCGAATACATCTTTTTCGTGGGAAGGAAGCATCGTACAATCGTTTCGAATGCCCATGCCGACAATAATGAAACGACTCGTCTATTTCGCCCTTCTGCTGTGCATTGGTTCTGTATCCGCGATCAGCGCGCAGTCGCGCCGGGTTCCGCCGCCGAAAGGGAGCGATAAACAGAACACGAGGCCCACCTCTCCGTCGCCCACTCCGACTCCGAAAAAAAACAACCAAGAAGATGGGAACATTCCGTATAGCGGTGAGGTGGTTGCTAGCGATACGCGACTCGTTACCATTCCGGTGCGCGTCA
>JBKKAS010000339.1:0-4428 GCA_046714595.1 Pyrinomonadaceae bacterium
CCGCCGTCGGTACCGATGATATGAAACCCTAGATCCGAATGAGCGTCGGTTCCGGCAAAGAGCGAGATCGGCCGCTTCACCGCTATCTCATCGAACTTCGCGAGGTTCGCATCCGGACGGACGAAAGTTTTTGCAAAGGTCAGCTCGGGATACGAAGGGTAACTCCAGATCAGATCTCCGAGCGCGGTGAGCCAGTTCATCTGCTTCGCTGCGGTGTGAAGACTGAAAACCTCGATTCCGTCGACCGGAGCATCCCACGACTTGAACCGCTCAGGATATGTGATCAGTGCGAGCTTGTTCTCTTCGCGAGCTTTTTCGAGAAACGCGGTTGTCCCCGACATTCGAGCTTTCGCAGCTTCGCCTCCGCCGGGAATTAACAGAAACCGATCGCCATCGGATGTGTCTAGTTCATTCCCTCCGATGAACAACGTCTTGCCATACGTTCCATTCAGCGTCAGCGCCGCGGTGTCGAACTCGTCCGAGTAGTGCTCAGTCATCAAAACGAAATCGAGATCGTTCGCGTTTGCCGCAGCGATGAGCTCATCGAACGAACCCGTGCTGTGCCCGCCGAGGTTCGTATGTGCGTGGATGATGCCTTTGTATTCTTTGAAGTTTGGATCTGTGTATGTCGTCCGCTGTGATTCCAGTTGCGCGATCTTCTCCGCGAGTTTTCCCGTCTGATTGCGCCGATAGATAAACGGTATCTGCGCCACGAGCAGAAGGACAAGGAGAATGAGAATTATTCGGTTGAGGATCTTCACTGGTCTGCGTTGTGTCGCGAAATGGCCGCGGCTTCGATTCAATCTTACCGTTAATCGCGACTTTCTCACACCGACGCTACGTCCGAAGGCATCGACGTGGCCTTTGCGAACTTGGCGAGCTTTGCGTGAGACAAAATCATTTCACGCAAAGCTGGCAGAGGACGCGAAGAAGAACGCGTTCCCTTTTGCCAACGACACGTTACTCAAGCAAAATCTCTCTAGCAAATATGGCGGCAACTTCTTCAACGGACGTCGGCGGACTTTATAACGATCAAATCTCGAAAACGAAGATCTGGCAGTTGATCGGAGCGTCGTCCGTCGGGACGATGATCGAATGGTACGACTTCTATATCTTCGGCAGTCTGGCTGGGGTCATTGCACCGCTCTTTTATCCGCCGGGCAACGACACGTTCGCTTACATCGCTTACCTTGCGACGTTCGCCGTCGGGTTTGTCGTGCGTCCATTCGGCGCTCTGTTCTTCGGACGCATCGGTGATATTGTCGGGCGCAAGTACGCGTTCCTCGTCACGCTGCTGATTATGGGCGGTGCGACTGCGGTGATCGGATTCCTGCCGACCTACGCCCAGATCGGATATGCGGCTCCGATCATCTTGCTCTTAATTCGAATACTGCAGGGTCTCGCACTCGGCGGCGAGTATGGTGGCGCGGCCGTCTATGTCGCCGAGCACGTGCCGGACGAACGACGCGGATTCTACACTTCGTTCATCCAGATCACGGCGACGCTCGGCTTGTTCATGTCGTTGGCGGTAATCCTGATCGTGCAGAACACGATGACTCCCGACCAGTTCGCCGGAAAGGCCGAGACGATCGGCGGCTGGCGCATTCCGTTTCTTATCTCTATATTTCTCGTCGCAATCTCGCTCTACATCCGTTTGCGGATGAAGGAATCGCCGATCTTCCAGCACATCAAGTCCGGCGGCATGACCTCAGCAAATCCGCTGATCGAGGCATTCACGAAATGGGAAAATCTTAAACTCGTTCTCATTTCGCTATTCGGTGCGACCGCCGGGCAGGGCGTCGTCTGGTACACCGGACAGTTCTACGCGCTGTTTTATCTTCAGTCGATATTGAATGTGAACGCGACGTCGGCGAATTATATCGTCGCGATCGCGCTTTTGCTCGGCATGCCGTTCTTCGTCGTGTTCGGCGCGCTTAGCGATCGCATCGGGCGAAAGTGGATCATCCTCGCCGGCTGCCTCTTGGCGGTGCTCACGTACTTGCCGATCTACAAGGCGATGCAATCGGCCGCGGGATCGAATGTCGTAACCGCAGTCTCGCAAAAGAATCCGGTGACGGGTGCGATCACACTGACGCCACAGTCGATCGACGAATCGGGCGCGCTCGTCAATGCACCGAAAGTTTTGCCGTACACATCGTTTGGTGATCTGGCTTCAAAGACGACCGCCTGGCTCCTGATACTGCTCGTTTTTATCCAGGTGATCTGGGTGACGATGGTCTACGGTCCGATCGCCGCGTATCTCGTCGAGGCGTTTCCGGCGAAGATCCGCTACACCGCGCTTTCGCTGCCATACCACATCGGCAACGGCGTCTTCGGCGGACTGCTTCCGCTGATCGGTTTATCGGTGATCGCGCAGACGGGGAATATTTACGCGGGGCTTTACTACCCGATGATCGTCGCGAGCATCACCTTTGTTGTCGGTGCGATCTTTTTGAAAGAGACGCACGGGCACAAGATTTGGGAGGAAGTACGCGAGTGAGTTTGGACATTGGAAAGGAAATTTCACGCAAAGCTCGCAAAGGACGCAAAGAAAGCCGGAAAATTTGAAAATTAGGAATTGACGATCTTTTCCGGTATCTTCCTTTGCGTCCTTTGCGAGCTTTGCGTGAAATTTCTTGTGTGAATTCTTAGAGGTTGTTTACGACTCTTCGAATTCCGTCTTTGATTAACTCGACGTTGAAATTTATTAGCAGTCCGAGTCGAACGTCCGCCAGTCGAAGGTATGTCAACAGCACCTTGCCGTGAATGGGAGCCAACGCTTCGACCGACTTTGTTTCAATAATCACTTTATTCTCGACAACGATATCGGCCCGGAAGCCGAGTTCCAGATAGACGTCCTCGTAGACCGCCGGAATGGGACGCTCTGTGGCGACTCTCAGTCCGTGCTTCTGTAATTCAAAAGCTAGAGCTGCGCGGTAGACCGATTCCAAGAGGCCTGGTCCGAGCAACTTGTGAACCTTTAGAGCGCAATCAACGATAATTCTCGAGAGTTCGTTTTCATTCATGGGAGTAAGCTTGTAAGTCTTTAAGACTTTCACGCAAAGCTCGCTAAGCACGCAAAGAAGGATAACGAACGCTGTATCGAGCTGTCCTAACTTGTTCTAAATTTATCTAGTTCCTTTGCGAACTTTGCGAGCTTTGCGTGAGACTCCTACGGCTTTGCGTGAAACTAACCTGCTCTATTCAGCAGCTCCCAAAACTTCACCAAATGCTTCTCCTCGACACGAATACTTCCCACCGACAGACGCAGCGTAAACTTCCCATCAAGCTTCGTATGCGACAAGTAAGCCTCGCCCGACGCGTTTATGTCGTTCATTATCTTTTCGTTGAGAGCGTCGAGATCTGCGACACCGGCGGGGCAGGCACGAAAGCAAACGAGTGCGAACGGTACCGGAGCGAGCATCTCGAAATTCTCAGATTCCTCGACCCACGACGCGAAAAGTTGGGCCAGCCGGCAGTGCTCGCGGATGCGTGCGATCAAGCCTTCGCGGCCGAAGTATCGCATGACGAACCACAGCTTTAACGCGCGAAAGCGGCGGCCGAGCTGGATGCCGTAATCCATTCCATTCTTCACCGAGCCTTCTTCATTCGTCTTCAGATACTCCGGCACGAGCGAGAACGCTTGCTTCATCAAGCTGAGATCCCGGCAATACAGAACCGAGAGATCGAATGGCGTGAACAGCCACTTGTGCGGATTCGTCACGATCGAATCGGCGCGCTCCCAGCCTGTGAAACATGTCCGCATCTCGGGGACGATCGCCGCCGAACCGGCGTACGCGGCGTCGACATGCAGCCAAATGCCGTGCTTTTCGCAAGTGTCCGCGATCGCATCGACTGGATCGATGCTCGAGCTCGATGTCGTCCCTATGGTCGGGATCACGCAGATCGGAACGTAGCCGGCCTCGAGATCTTCGTCGATGGCATCGGCGAGTGCGTCGGCGCTCATTTCGAAACGCTCATTCACGGCGATCTTGCGCAGGCTCCTGGTTCCCAGACCGAGCGTGATCACACATTTATCGATCGACGAATGGACGTGTTCCGAACAATAAACGCGGAGCAGAGGCAGATCGTCTCGGCCGGTCATGCCAAGTTCGCGGATGTTCAAACCGGCCCTCTCGCGTGCGGCGGCGATGGCATGCATCGTCGAGACGGACGCGGTGTCGTAGATGATTCCCTCAAAGTTTTCCGGCAGATCCATCATCTGCCGCAGCCAGTCTAGCACGACATCCTCAAGCTCGGTTGACGCCGGCGACGTCCGCCACAGCATGGCCTTCATATCGAACGCGGCCGTGAGTATCTCGCCGAAAACGCCGACCGACGATGTCGATGGCGAGAATAAGCCGTGGAAATTGGGATGGTTCCAGTGCGTAACGGCAGGCAGGATCAACCGGTCGACATCCTTCAGCA
>JBKKAS010000340.1:0-4255 GCA_046714595.1 Pyrinomonadaceae bacterium
TTCCGGGACCGCGACCTTCGAGCAAATCATCGGATAAAAATTTCACGTGCGCCTTTAATTCCCGCTCGCTAAAAAGATTTGTGTATCTTCCCGTTTGAGCAAAAACCGAAACAAAGTTCATCGAAAACAAAATAATCAACCATGAAATTAATTTCTTAAGGCGGTCGAACGCGAGTCGACCGCCGATTCTGTTTGCACAAGGGGTTTACTAAACTCCGGGCATGGCTTTTTTAAGAGGTTTCAGCAATATCGCCAACACGACTGCCATCACGAGAGCCATACAGGCAAGCACTAAGAAGAACGTCGACTGTAGCCAGATGTCCCAGTAGATCCCGATCTGAGTCAACTTGTTTCCGATCGCTGTCGCGACGAACCAGCCACCCATCATCAGACCTCGAATACCGATCGGCGCAACTTTCGATACAAGCGATAAGCCCATCGGCGAGAGCATCAGCTCACCCAACGTCACAATGGCGTACGCGAAGATCAACCAGAACGGCGAAACACGGAACAGATATGCATTCTGCAGGATCGCCGCACGGTTAGTGTCCCCCGCACCGGGTGACGCAGCGTTGACCGCGGCGATCAATTGCTGCTCGCCGGATGTAGCCACCTTCGTAGCTTCATCGGTTTTCGGGGCAAACTTCACGCCGAAGACACTGTTCTTCCCGTCCGCGGCTTTCGCGTTCTGGATCTTATTCAGGACATCCTGCGAAACACCCGAATTTCCCAAATTGGTCAATACACGTTCGTTGATGCGAAACTCGCCGGCCGCGAGTTGGTCAGTGCTCTTCGTCATGCTCTCGCCGATCGTTGCGCCGTACCACAGCACAAGGAACGACAGCCCTGTGAGCGTCATACCGAACGCCATCTTCGTCGGGGTCGAAGGCTCCTTGCCGCGCCTATCAAGCCAGCCCCAAAACCAGACGAGGGGGAACGTCAGCGTCAGGACCCAGAACGCGTTGATCGAATTCGCTATCGTTCCGGTGACATTCCAATTTGTATTGTCGTCGGCGAAGTATGTTAGCGTCGAACCGTTTTGATGGAACACCATCCAGAAGACAATAACGATGATGAAAATGACGATGAGCGCCATGACACGTTTCCAGTTAGGAACGGCGTCCATTCGGGCACTCCGCCCGGCGTCGCCGCCAGCTCCTTTTTGATGGCCGCCTTCGTCCTGATCGCTAATGCCGTGCGGCGGAGCATCGGTGGCCGTCGCTGCAGTGTCGGCGAGCTGTTCCGCATCATCGCCGGGTTTTCGATCGGCGCTCTCTACCAAACTTTTGAAGTACCACAGAATCCCGACCGAGATAACCATTCCGAAAGCCGCAACCGCGAACGCCGGATGAAATCCAAAATTCGCACGCACAATCTCCATAACGATCGGTGCAAGGAACGCACCGGCGTTTATGCCCATGTAAAAAATGTTGTATGCGCGGTCTTTGAGGTGGCTGCCTTCCGGATAAAGGTTACCGACCATCGTCGAGACATTCGGTTTGAAGAATCCGTTACCGATGACGAGACAAGTGAGCGCGGCATATACCGCCCACAGCGCCGGGATCGACAGCAGGCCGTGTCCGGCCATAAAGAAGAAACCGCCGATCATGACGGCCTTTCGATAGCCTGTGATCTTGTCCGCGATCAGGCCACCGATGAGCGGACTCGCGTAGACGAACATCAAATAGTTCGAATAAAGCGACGTCGCTTCGGAAGCTGTCCATCCGAACCCTTCGGCGGGGTCGCGAAGGTAAAGCGTAAAAAGAGCCAGCATCGAATAAAAGCTGAAGCGTTCCCACATTTCGGTTGCGAACAGAACATACAGCCCACTCGGATGACGCTGCGTATTCCCATTTACCGCGGCGTTATTGAAAGTCCCTGCATTTGCGCTCATTAAGTTTTCACCTTCCGACCGTTGGATTTTTGTAGAGAGTTAGGCAGAATATAGCAAATAATCTCTGTAACTAAAAGAAAATGTTCGGCCGCCTGCCGTGATTACTGGTTTGGAGTCATCAAGTTATGTTGCTTCTCGTCGGCATTATCGCCATCGTCGTCTTCTCGGTACAGGTTTACAAGACCGCCCGGGGCACCGAGAGAAATGCGCCCGTTTGGGCAGCGATCACAGCGGTTACCGGGATAGCGCTGCAGTTTGTCATACCGATCGTTTTCGGGATCGCGATCGCTGTTTACTACCTGGCGACCGGAACCGCAGTCGAGAATATCGAATCAGAGGCGTTCGCTCCGGCTGTCGTCGTCAACATCATCTGCTTTATTCTAAGCATCGTCGGCATGGTCCTGATCATGAAACACGTCTCGAAGGTAAAAGACGAGGACCCGGCGGCGAGAACGCCTCCGCCCCCGCCACCGACGTTTGGCGCGAATCAATAAAAATGGAATTGTTTCAAACGCTCGGGGCCGAGATCGAAGAGATCTGGCGCGAGCAGAATTACAACGAGAATGTATTTCCGGCCATCGCGGCCGACGCGCTTCGCGGTGCTGATCTTCCATCAAAGGTATCCGCATGGGACCTGATCGAATGGACCCTGCAGCAAGCCGAGCTTCCGCCGCAAAAAGATCCGTCGGCGAATTTCGGCGATCCGCCGATAACGCTCTACGTAGCGCCGCGTTTTTATATCGACGTCTATTTCTGGTTCGACGGTACGACACAGGTCCATCAACACTCGTTCTGCGGGGCGTTCCAGGTCATGCTTGGCTCCAGCATTCACAGTTGGTACCGCTTCGACCGCGCCGAAAGCATCAACGCCTTTATGGAAACGGGCGTGATGCAACTGAAAGTTTGTGAGCTGCTGAAGATAGGCGATGTAAAAGAGATCCTTGCCGGGCGACAGTACATCCATTCGCTTTTTCATCTCGATCAGCCGTCGGCGACGATCGTCGTCCGCACGGAGAAAAGCCCGATGTACCTGCCGCAGTTTTCTTATCACAAACCGTCGCTCGCACTCGATCCGTTCTTCGATCACCAGACAACATCGAAAAAGCTTCAGAGTATCGGTGCGCTGTTTCATGTGAGTCATCCGAACGCCGACCGGCTCGTTTCCGAACTGCTTGAGGCGAGCGATTTTCAGACGAGCTTCGCCGTGCTCTCGACCGTCCACAGATTTCTTAGTAATGGAACGCTCGGCCGGCTGTTCAATCTCGAAGGTCCGCCGGCCCGGTTCAGGACATTCCTGGAAATCGTCCAACGGCGTCACGGATCAAAGGCCGCTGATCTTCCCGCCGTTTTCGCGCATCGCGATCGCGTGGACGAGATCGTTCGCCGCCGCAGCTATGTCACAAACCCCGAGCATCGTTTCTTTTTGGCTCTGCTGCTAAATGTCGATGAGAGAGACGCCATCCTTCGATTGACGTCGGACCGGTTTGCCGGTGTAGATCCGACCTCTAAGATCCTGGATTGGATCCACGAGCTTGCACAGACACGCGTCGTGGGTGTGAATACCCCGAACGCGCTCGGCATTGAAGACTTTGGAGATGTCGATCTTTCTATTGTAGAGAATCTGATGCTGGGCAGATCAGATCTGGAAACGCGCGAGGCGATAATTTCCGAATACGGAGCTGAGAAGTTAACGGCCTCCGATCTTGACGAAAAGCTTGCCAGGATCCGCGACTCGGTCATCTTTAGCCCGCTTTTCCCCCAGCCGGGAGCATGATTTGCCAGAAGAATTTCGTTAATTTAGACTTAGGATCGTGCCCCTGTAGCTCAACGGTTAGAGCAGCAGACTCATAATCTGTTGGCTGTAGGTTCGAATCCTACCGGGGGCATTCCAACTAATAACTAATAACTAAAAACTAAAAGTGAAAAACTAGGAATGACACCGCGTAGTTTTTCACTTTTAGTTATTAGTTATTAGTTATTAGTTATTAGTTGGTAGCGCATAGGGGAGTTGAACCCCTCTTTCGAGGTTGAGAACCTCGCGTCCTAACCGATAGACGAATGCGCCGTCTTATGGTTTGCCGGCGATTATTTTACCGCTCTTCGACCCTTATCTCAAAACGAAAAAGTATAGGAAATGCCTGGCTGCTTGTTGCGGATCATCAGGAACGTAAGCGAGTGTGTGTCGTTGAACGTATAAGTCAGCGACGGGTGGAGCTTCAGACCATCGAACTGGAACAGTGATGTAAAGTTTTTCGGCAGCCGAATACTCAGGCCGCCGATCGGACGTACGCGACCCTCGTACGTTCCGTAAACCAGCCCCGCGTAGGGCGCGATCGGGAGACCCGTCCATCTTTCCAGGTC
>JBKKAS010000341.1:0-4225 GCA_046714595.1 Pyrinomonadaceae bacterium
TCATCATTATCATATGAGAGTTACGACCCTTCGCATCTCTAAAGGCTACAGGCTTATGTGCAGCATGCGAGTTGAGCGTGGAAATGACGTAATTACCGGCTTCGTAGCTTTTTTGACCGATGGTGAAATCAAACGGAATATGCGCTCGATATTGCGTTTGGGCTTTCGCCGAAGCGACTACCGTCAAAATCAAAATCATCAAACCAATTGCCGAAGAAATTTGTAATGCTGCCTTTTTCATAATAATTGCCTCCTGATCTTTATTGCGAGAAGATTGCGAGAAGTGTTCTCCATCTATTAGTGCGACGGTTCTACAAACCAGAGGTCAAATTAATTCGAAAATATTGACTTTTCGTTCAGAAGCGCATAGGTTCGTGATGAAATATGAGTTAGTCCCGACATCAAACGGGCTTTGGCATGGCGAACGAGTCTGATCCGGAAATGGGAATAACAGAAGGTTTGCGGGATTGGAGCGGTAATCAGCGCAACGATCCGGCTGATCAGTTGCTCAAACTCGTTTACGCTGAGCTCCACCGTCAGGCGCATCGTCATTTGCGAAAAGAGCGTCCCGGACACACCCTTCAAACGACCGCCCTGGTTCACGAGGTTTATCTCAAGCTCACCAAACAACAAAATGTTTCGTGGGAAAGCCGCTCGCAGTTTTTCGCCGTCGCTGCAACGATGATGCGACGGATTTTGATTGATTACGCCAAAACAAAACATCGGTTGCGGCGTGGCGGCATACACAGTGACCTGCCCCTTGAAAATGCTTTGACGATCAGTGTTAGTGAAACGGAGCTTGATTTGCTCGCGCTCGACGAAGCGTTAAACCGGCTTGCTGCAAAAGACAAGCATCTTGCAAAAATCGTCGAGCTCCGATTTTTTAGCGGCCTCGACGTAATAGAATCGGCTGAAGTTTTGGGAATTTCGGAATCAACCGTCAAACGGGATTGGCAAATGGCAAAGGCCTGGCTGCACCGCGAATTGACGAAATAATGTTTGTCGGGGAGCGCCTTCCTCGCAATGAGCGTCGTTTCGACGCGAAAACCTGCGTTATAATTTGAGGAGCGTGTTGCACTCACAGTACGCGCTCATTTCATGGGGACGCCCGGCGTCTTTAGAAAGTGACGGACGGAAATTGGCTAAAGGTAAGAGAAATTTTTGATTCGGCTTTACGCCTCCGGGCTGAAGACCGGCAAATGTTTGTCAACGAGGCTTGCGGCGATGATAAAACTCTACTCGCGGAAGTCGAGTCCCTGTTGTCATCGCTCGGCGAGGCGTCGAGTTTTATGGAAACCCCCGCTGTTGCCGAAGTCGTGGACATAATGGAAGCCGAAACGAAACTTCTCAAAAAAGGTCAGAATTTAGCGCATTATCAAATCATCGAAAAGATCGGCGAGGGCGGCATGGGCGCGGTTTATCTGGCAAATGATACGCGTCTTGCGCGTCGCATCGCTTTGAAACTCCTGCCGGAAAAGCTAGCCACAGACCGCGAACGAATGCAGCGGTTTGTTCGGGAAGCAAGGTCCGCTTCAGCTCTCAATCATCCGAACATCATCACCATCTACGAAATCGGTGAGAGCAATAACACGCATTTTATTTCAACTGAGTACATCGAAGGCGAAACCTTGCGCGAACAATTGAAAGGCCGTCCGTTGGACTTCAAATCCTCGCTTGAGATTGCCATTCAAGTTGCGGGTGCTCTGGATGCCGCCCACCGTGCCGGAATAGTTCACCGTGACGTAAAGCCGGAAAATGTAATGATTCGACCTGACGGTCTGGTTAAACTGCTTGATTTCGGCATCGCCAAACTGACGGAAACGCAAAGCGACGCTGATCTGGATCCTGAAGCGTTGACGGCGATAAAAGCGCAAACCGCTCCGGGCATGATCATCGGAACCGCCGGATATATGTCGCCGGAACAAGCGCAAGGGAAAATAGTTGATGCGCGATCTGATATTTTCAGCTTCGGCGTAATGCTTTATGAAATGTTGGCAGGCAAACCTCCATTTGAAGGCGGAAATGCTATGGAGACAATCGGCGCAATCCTAAATAAAGAGCCAGTGCCTTTGAGCCGACAAACGCCTGAAGTTCCGCGCGAAATTGAACGGATAATTAACAAGGCACTCAGAAAAGACCGTGAAGAGCGTTACCAAACGGCGAAAGATTTGCTGATCGATTTGAAAGATGGCAAACAGGACGTTGAGTTTCAGAATAAGTTGGAGCGAACCGCGACGCCGGATCACGAAGAAGCAAAGACGCAATCATTACAATCCGCGACCGTCGATATTGCCCCGCATGCGACACCCAGCGCGGAGTATGTCGTCGGTGAAATCAAACAATACAAACGTGTTTTTGGAATCGGCTTGGCAATTTTACTCTTCGCGGCGGTAGGCGCTGGCGTTTGGTTTTTATCTAATAGTACGGCACATTTAACCAATATCGAATCCATCGCCGTAATGCCGTTTGTCAATGAAAGCGGCAATGCCGATACCGAGTATCTTTCCGACGGAATGACGGAAACCTTGATTAGCAGTTTGTCGCAGCTTCCGCACCTTTCCGTTAAAGCCCGCAACTCGGTTTTTCGTTACAAAGGAAAAGATATTGATCCTCAAGCCGTCGGCAGTGAATTATCCGTGCAAGCTGTTTTGCTGGGACGAGTAGTTCAGCGCGGCGACCAATTAACGCTTCGCTTGGAGCTGGTTGATACAAGTAATGAGAATGTAATTTGGAGCGAACAATACAACCGAAAACAGGCTGACCTTGTTTCATTACAAACGGAAATTGCCCGCGATGTCTCAAACAAATTAAAAACAAAATTATCGGGCGCGGACGAGCAAAAAGTTGCGAAGAGTTACACCGAGAACACAGAAGCCTACCAGCTTTACTTGAAAGGTCGTTTCCATTGGAACAAGCGCAGAGTGGTGGATTTTCGTAAATCTATTGAGTATTTCCAACAGGCGATCGCCGCGGACCCGAATTACGCCCTTGCGTACGCGGGACTCGCCAGCTCCTACGCACTACTTTCGCAATACGCCGGGGCACCTCCGCGAGAGGCGATTCCGAAGGCGCGGGATGCAGCGATGAAAGCGTTGTCATTGGATGACCAGTTAGCCGAAGCACACACTGCATTCGCGCTCGTGTTATATAACGAGTATGACTTCGCCGGAGCGGAGCGCGAGTACAAGCGCGCACTTGAACTGAACCCGAGCGATTCAAGTGCACGTTCACTATATGCGGGGATACTCATCAATCATTCCAGGCACGAAGAAGGACTTACCGAAGCGCGGCGGGCGTTGGAGATAGATCCACTCTCGGTCGCCATCAACTCGAGTTATGGGGATAACCTGTTCTACGCTCGCCGGTATGACGAGTGCATCGAACAACTCAAAAAGACCCTTGATTTGGATGCCAATTTCGCGACTGCTCACGCCAGTCTTTTCAATGCTTACCGGCTGAAGGGAGATTTTGCCGGGAGCGTCGAGGCGTTTGCCCGAAATCAAGAACTCATCGGCGAATCTCAAAACGCGGTACTGATACGTGAAAGTTTTGCCCGCGGCGGTTGGAAGGGATTCCTTCGAGCTATGACGGGAGATGGACGGCCGGTCAGTTTCACTTTCTATCTTGTGGCAACATTTCACACGGCACATGGCGAGAGAGATCAGGCATTTGCCGAACTTAATAGGGCCTACGAAAGCCGAGAGGTCTTTCTTTCGCGACTCAACGTTGACCCTCGCCTCGACCCCTTACGTAACGACCCGCGCTTTCAAGATTTAAAGCGGCGCGTCGGCCTGCCGCCATAAAAAAGAAGTGTTCAGGGTCAATATGTCGGCGGTGAGACTCACCCTGAACAGCATCCACGATCTAAACCCGGACTATGGCTTTGTAACCCGCAAGACCGGTAGGAATCGTTAGTTTCCTTGAGATTCAAGCTACAAAGATTTCTGCGTACGACATAAAGAGAGCTACCCACCAAGCAACTGTTTTTTGATCGAGAAAAGGTGGAGTAATAATTGAATGGTAGAAAGGAACCGGTAACTTGGAATGTTTGCTTTACCGCTCTGATAGATTACAAAGCAGTGCTTCAGCCCGTACCGTTCGGCTCAACCGGCGACATTCGACTACGACGGCGATGGCCGAAACGACACTGCTGTCCTTCGCCCCTCGAGCTCAACGTGCTTCGCACAACGCTCTACAGGGGAACGCTAAAACCGCAGTTCGGCAT
>JBKKAS010000342.1:0-11474 GCA_046714595.1 Pyrinomonadaceae bacterium
ACGACCACCCGCACCGTTATCCGGCCCCCGATCCCCGCATCTCTCGCTTCTTTCGGATAGACAGGCTTCGGCGCGCTGATCACCGTCGGCGGTTGTACGCCCTTGTCTTCCTGCGCATTTGCACCGGTCACAAAAAAGCCGGTAACGAATAGAAATATACAAAGTCTGCTAAACATGCAGAGTATTATAGCGATATATGCGTATCCTCAAAGTCCCGCGCAATGCCGTTACAAATCAAAAGCCGATCCGAAAACGGTTTGTTATTCACGAGCATCACGCGACACGTCTTCATTTCGATCTACGACTCGAGATCGGCGGTACGGGAAAGTCGTGGGCGGTTCCGAAAGGGCCATCGATGGATCCGGACGACAAACGACTCGCCGTTGCCGTTCCCGATCACAGCCTGAGCTATTTCAAATTTGAGGGAACGTTGGCCGAGGGCACATACGGCGCCGGCGAGGTTCGAATCTGGGATAGCGGTAAGTACGAAACGCTCGTCGATCCTCAATTGCAATACGACGCGGGCCGCCTCGAATTCACGTTTCTCGGTAAGAAAGTGCGAGGGGCGTTTATTCTGGTGAAGATGTCTTCGAATCCAAAATCCAAAATCCGAAATCCAAAATCGAATAATTGGCTGCTCATCAAACGCGACGACGCATTTGCCGACATCGATTGGCGGCTTAAGACGATTTTGCCTGCCTAAAATCCGCCTTCCACGGACATGTGTTAGACTCTATGCATGGCTTCTGGTCCGATATCCTTGTCCCGCCGTCACGTGCTCGGCGATTTTTACAGCCGATGCGACGCGATCGTCAGTGTTCCGGTCTATCTCGACAGCTCTAAAGGTGAAATGCTGGGTTACTGCGATCAGGGTCTGGGACATTACGCCGACGCGTTTTCATTTCATCTGCCGGACGATGTCTGCAAAAAGCTATCTGCCGGGCATTTTACTTATGCGTTTGAGTTTGATTATGCGGAACGAAAGGCCACACCCGGCCGCTTTCGCCGCGTCAAGCTGAGCTCTATCTCGCTGGTCCCGCGCAAGAATTACGAAAAGCCACTGCCCCGCCGCGGTGCGCATCCCGAAGGGAAGGTCGCCGAATCCGAATCATTACCCGACCCCGCTACCTAATTATCCGCGATCGCTGAGCGACCGATCGGTATCCAGCCAAAAGAGTGTCGATGCTTTTGAGACCGTCAGAGACCACTGACCACTAACCACTGACCACTGATCACGCGCACCGTCACCGCTACTATCCTGTCTTGACGATTCTCCACGTCCGGTTTACGATTCACCCGTTCATCCAAATCCATTCGGTCGGAGACAACCAATGCGCTTTTTCGTTGAGAAGTTTAAGTGGGTAATGCTAGTTTGTGGACTTCTGACGTGCACGATGTTTCTCGGCTTCGTTTCACCTCGGATGTCCCTCGAATCCAACTTCGGTGAAACGCTTAGTGGGCCGCTGGCCGAGATGATCGTTCGCAATTGGAGCGCGCTGATCGGCATGGTCGGCATAATGCTGATCTATGGCGCGTTTCGTCCCGCCGTTCGCAACTTCGCACTCGTCATCGCCGGGATAAGCAAGCTGATTTTCGTTGGTCTCGTGCTCGCGTGTGGACGTCAATACCTCGGCCATGGCGTCGGTATCGCTGTTGTCGCAGACGTGATAATGGTGACCCTCTTTGCTGCGTATCTCATCCTGGGTCGCGAATCCAACACGGGTTAGAACGGTCGCGACAGTGAATCCCGACACGCCGCCGCACACCAGCGTGAAATAAAAAAGGCCGGACGCCCCGGCCTCTTCTAACATTTGTTTGCTAACGAATTACCGATTACGGTTCCTTGCTGCTTTTATCTTGGCTTCAGCATTTTTCTGCGCGACTCTTGACTGTTCTTTTGTCATTCTGAGGTTGCGCAATGTCTCTCCGATGCTGTCACCGTCGGCGAGCCCGGTCAGAATTGCCGATGATGTAATCGACGGAAATCTACCGCCTAAATTATCGGCGATGACATTGGCCGCCACAAACTGGCCGTACTTCAGATCCGGGTTAGCGAGCAATGCTGCCTCATAGGCGGCACGCATAGCTTCCGGCGTCGTTCCCAGCTTTCGTGACAATCCGCGATAGCGGTTGAGCTCGTTGTCGCTCATCGAATTGGCATTGTCACGCGCCAGCCTGGCACGCTCGATACCCGCCGTCGAGCGTCCGTTTGAACGCGTAGCGGCATTTCCCATTCCGACGTCGGACCTGCCATTCGAGCTCGTCGATGCCCGTCCGATACCGCGATCGCCGCCAGTTCCGGAAGGCTGTCCGGCACCCGCCGGCCTTCCGCCTCCGCCACCACCGCCGCGACCGCGGCCTTGTGCGTAGCTATTGGAATCGATCCCGGCGAGAACGATAAGTCCCAAGGCCAGTGAGGCCGCCGTTAATATCTTGTTTTTCATAATGTCCCCTTTTTAGTTGAGTTAGATTTGCCCAATGGGCACTTCAAAGCACTTTCTATCGGGGTGGGATGTTTCGATCCATCTAGTGTTTGCCAAAGAAGGGCGCATACTGAAATAAATTCTCGAGCTCTCGAGCTCTCGAGACTAAGTCACTCCTCTGGAAATTTCTCCGGGTCCATTTTGAGATGGGTTGTCGTGTGTTCGGTGACGCTTCGCGGCGTTGTGACCAGGTCGTCCGTTTCATAGACCGACCGAGAAGGTTTGATGTACTCGGCGTTGCCTGCCGACAGCTCCGGAGTCGGTTCACTTGATTTCGGCGAGCGCAGGCGTTTGATCGCTCTGCCCTGCACGAGACGCGAAATACCGGTGCCGAGGAAAAAGAACCCGAACGCGAGGGCGAAAAGGACAAGTACCCCGAGCCGCGACGAGATCGAAACCCCTACACCGGCGACGACCAGCAACCCGACGCCGATTATCAGCCCACGCAATCCCGAACTAAAAAGATGGATGTGTTTTTCCGCAAGCGGCAGATCGTCCCGCAACTTTCCCTGAAGCGCCGCCGTTACATGGCTAAGGTCCGCACCGCACCCGCGGCAGAATTTGGTGTCATCGGCATTTTGCGATCCGCATTTTGGACAGAACATAAGTGATTTCTTCCTCGGGGCACCTTACGCTTCGATCCCGGTTATTGTTGCATTTTACGAAGGCCGAGGTAGGAACGTTTTTTTGAACGCGGCTTACGCGGATGAAGCGGATTGGACGGATCAGAAAAATTTAATCTGTTTCTGATCCGGTTTCCATCCGCCCGATCCGCCTGATCCGCGTTCAAAAAATACCGATCACCCTGTGGAGGTTGCAAGCGCAACGCGTGCCCCGGCCAACGCTGCGGTCCGGTCAAATGTATTAATTTTGTAACCACTCCAAAAACTTCTTGCCTCTCGCCGCTTCAAGGTCTAGTCTGAAAATATATGAAAGTACTGCTTGTCTATCCGGAATTTCCGGACACGTATTGGAGTTTTCGGCACGCTCTGAAGTTCGAAGGTAAGCAGGCAGCTTTCCCGCCGCTCGGCCTGCTTACCGTTTCCGCCATGCTTCCCGATAATTGGGATCGCCGCCTCGTCGACATGAATGTCGAAACGCTTTGGCCCGATGATGTCGAATGGGCTGACATCGTATTCGTGAGCGCGATGATCGTGCAGAACGAATCGCTCGAGCACGTTGTCGAACTTTGCCGTTCGATGGGAAAGCGCGTGGTCGTCGGCGGCCCGTATGTCTCGACAAGCTCCGAGCGGCTGCCCAACGCCGATCACATCTTTATCGGCGAAGCCGAGGCGACGCTGCCTGAGTTCGTCAACGATCTCGAGCTGGGCATCGCGCGCAAGATCTACAAAGCCGACGAGCGTCCGGCGCTAACGAACACACCGGTGCCGGATTTTTCGCTGATCGATATGCGGCGCTACAGCGCGATGAATGTGCAGTATTCGCGCGGCTGCCCGTTCAACTGCGAATTCTGCGACATCATCGAGATATACGGCCGCGTCCCGCGCACAAAATCGAATCATCAGATGCTTGCCGAGCTCGACGCGCTCAAGGCGACGGGCTGGCGCGGCCTCGTCTTCATCGTCGACGACAATTTTATCGGCAACAAGAAAAACGTCCGGCTGTTCATGCCCGATCTAATCATGTGGTCCAAGGCGAATGGGTACCCGTTCTCATTCATCACCGAAGCGAGCGTAAATTTGGCCGAAGATGACGCCCTGCTCGGGCAGATGGAGGACGCGGGTTTCCGCCGGGTATTTCTGGGCATCGAGACGCCCGTCGAAGAGAGCTTGAAAGAAGCGCAGAAAGGGCAGAACACGCGCCGCGATCTGCTCGAATCGATACACAAGATCCAAAGTTACGGGATGGAAGTGATGGCGGGTTTCATCGTCGGATTCGACAGCGACCCCGAAGACATTTTCGACTTGCAGATGAAGTTCATCCGCGAAAGCGGCATTCCGCTCGCGATGGTCGGCCTGCTTACGGCATTGCCGGACACGCAGCTCTGGCGGCGACTCGAGAAAGAGGGAAGGTTGCTCGACGTCAGCTCGGGAAACAACACCGACTGCACAATAAACTTTGTTCCGAGGATGGAGACGACGCGCCTTGTCGAAGGCTACAAGCGTGTGCTGCGAAACATCTATAGCCCACACGAATATTATCAGCGCGCGCTCGACTGTCTGTCGCGCTTTCATCAGAATCGGATCGAGCCGCGGAAGATTAGCTTACGTGAGGACATGCGTGCATTTTTCAACATCATCCTCACGCTCGGCATCCGCGACGCCCAGCGTCTCGAGTTCTGGAATTATTTTTACCAACTTCTCCGCCACCACACACGCGACTTCGCCCACGGCCTCACGCTCGCCGCGATGGGCTATCACTTTCGCCAGGTCACCGAAAAGTATTGCGACCGGTAGTCGTCAGTGGTCAGTGGTCAGTGGTCAGTGGTCAGTGGACCAAACTAAAGCATGCCGCCGAAAGCGACTAAAGATAATAGCCTGGGGTGAGCGAGCAAAGCGAGCACTACCCCAGGACAAGTCGAATCTAAGACCCGACCCTGAAGGGGTCGAACAATATCGTCCAGTTCTGAATGCCTAAAACACGAAAGCACACGAAACAGAGTCTTTGAATACGTGGGGCGAGGTTCGCGAAGGTTAAGGCGCTTTTAGCGTTCCGGCTCTTTCTCGAGAAGCTTCGTGGTGTTGTCGGTGACACTCGCGGGTTCCTGGGTTTCGGTTTCGATCCAGCCGCCGGATCTGGGCGAAGCATATTCCGAAGCCGTCAGGTCCCGCTTTGGGGGTAATGCGGAAGTGGCAAAGTCGGAAGACGCGGCTTGAAGTCCACGGCCGCCGATGGCATCGGGCAGCACTCGCGGATTTTTTGATTCGAACATCAGCGCGTAGATGATGCGGAGTACTCCGCCGACACCGAAGAACGCAACCACCAGCCCGACCGGCCATGGCTCGATGCCTAATCCGAAAGTCGAGATCAAACCGACAACCGGAGCGAAGAGGAACATCAGCAGGAACATGAACAACCCTTTGCGGATCCCACGCGATCGCGGTGACCACCACTTGGTCGGCGGCTGCGGCGGTGCTCCGCCTGCGTGAAGCAGGTCCGCTGTTCCCGTCAGCAGATAGCCGCACCGCGAACAAAAGCTCGTTGCTTCAGAGATCCTTTCCTGACCGCACTGCGGACAAAACATAATGTTAGTATTTCGAAATCCTACCTGGCTGCCAAGTCGTACGGCCCGATCAAGTTCCTGGTTTCAAGTTTCCGGTTTCAAGTTTTCAGAGTTGTCTGAGTTCAGGTTTCCTACTGACCACTGACCACTGACCACTGACCACTGACCACTGACCGCTGTTCAGATCTTCAACCTCTCGTATTGCGCGAACAGCTTTGTGATCTCCGCATTGATCGCCGTTTTTTCCGCGAGGTTTGTGATCTTGTCGCGGCGCTTTATCAACTCCTCGATCTGCTGCTGAATAATTTCCTGTTTGGTCTCCGGCTTTTTGGGTTTACTTATCTGATATTTATCGTCCATAGATTGATTCTACTACCAACCGGCCCGGACGCCGGCTACTTCGCGGTCCCCGACAGCTTTGTTATCCCTAGCACTTCTGTAAGCTCAACTACATTTTTTGTCCGATACCGTTACACAAATCCGGGGCATATCGTTTGCACCTGTGATCGAGTATTTCAAACTACGAGTAAGCGGAGGAAAGAAAAATGGCAACAACCAAGAAATCTTCAGGCGCAAAGTCGAAGGGCTCGTCATCGAGCAAGACGGCCGCCCGGACTAGCACCAGGTCGAAATCGACTGGCACGGCGAAGGCGAAGCGGTCTATGACGGCGAAGTCGGCAACGGCCTCTAAAGCTACCCCCAAGGCCCGATCAAGCTCACCGAAGACGAAATCTGCGACGAAACCTACGAAGTCGACAACGGCTTCGAGATCGGCTAGTTCGACTAGGAAGGCATCGGCTTCGAAAGGCCCGAAGTCAACGACCGCGAAACGCGGAAATAAGACGAACAGCAAAGGACTGATCTCCACGGCGATCGAGGCCGTCGCCGGTCTATTTACGGATAAAGGAACGAACGCGATCGAGCTTCTAAAAAACGACCATGACAAAGTCGAGACGCTGTTCGAAAAGGTAAAAGCGAACGAGGACGGAAACAACGAGCCTACGTTCAAGCGGATCAAGGAAGAGCTAGACGTCCACGCTCACATCGAGGAGACGATCTTTTATCCTCATCTGCTTGACCAGGGCGATAAGGAATTGAAGAAGATCGTCCGCGAGGGTGTCGAGGAGCACACGCAGGTGAAAAGACTGTTGGCGGAGCTGGATAAACTCTCGGGCGACTCGAAGACCTTCAAGGAGAAGATCACCGTGCTGATGGAGAACATCGAACATCACGTCAAGGAAGAAGAAGATGAGATGTTCCCGATGGTCGAGGACCAGATCCCTGAAGATATGCTCGTGCGCCTTGGTTCGCTGATGCAAGGCGAAAAGATGAAGGTACAGAGAATGACACCGGCACGGAGCGGGAAAGGGAAGGCATCCGCCGCGTCCGGTCGGTAACCGAAAGGCGGCCGAGCTCGTCGCCTAGCTAGATTGCTTAATAAATTGAGGTCCACAGGAGCGGTCGCCAATGACCGCTTCTTTCGTTCTTAGTTGCCGGGGCCGACTTACCCGTCCCCGGCGCTTTTGTGCCTTAAATCCCTGGTCCCAAGTCCCAAATTGCTGGGAGCGGAAGGCAGAAGGCAGAAGGCAGAAGGCAGAAGGCAGTTACTGACCGCCGACCACTGACCACTTACCACTGACCGCCGACCACCGATCACTTATTGCTCCGTTATAGTGCGCTTGCATACGATTCCGTACCGCATCAACTCTTCAAATAGTCCATTTTCCTAGCATAAACCCGCGGCACGGGCATTGCCATATACCAAGTAGATGAGGCCAGCTAGTTTCATTAACCGAAACGCCTTTCTGGTCAAAGCGGCTTCGAAACAAGTAATTCATTTGAGAGGAATATTAAAATGGTAAAAACGATAAAAAATGCTTTGGGAATCGGAATGATAGGGGCTGCGGTTATCTTGGCGGGCAGTTTTACTGTGAACGCTCAGGGTGGTTACTACGGCCAGAACCATGGTTATTATGACCAGGACCGGGATGAGCAAAAGGACTACCGGAAACAGCAAAAGCGTGCGATGAAGCGTCATCAGGCGCGGCTACGCGCGGCACGACAGAATCAGCGCAACAACGGCTATTACAACAACGGTGGCTACAACAACGACGGCTCTTACAACAACGGCGGATATAACAACGACGGTTACAACAACAACAATGGCTATTACGGAAACAACAGCCGCAATATGGAATTAGCGCGGCAGGCGGTACGCCAGGGTTACCAGCAAGGCTATCAACAGGGCCAGCAGGCTCGCCAGTATGGAAACCGAGACGGCTATGGCAACCAGGGCTATTACGGCAACCAGGGTAATGGTAGTGACGAGTATCAGTATTATTACCAGCAGGGCTACCAGCGTGGATACCAGGACGGCTACAACCGGGCCTCGCGATATGGCTCGCAACAGCGAGGGATCTCGACCAGTATTCTGACGAGCATCTTGAGCCGGATTCTCAGCGGCCGATAAGCTCCGCAGTAACACACGAAATCAGGCACTCGATCAATGATCGGGTGCCTTTTTTTATGTAAAGAAGGGAGGAACCTACCTCGTGGCATGTATATTGCTGAAGGTCACTAGTAATGGAGCCACTTCAACGTGCGCTCTTTTCAGCTCAAGGAGGAACATATGAAAGTAAGATTATTTTTTATAACTATATTGACTTTGACGATGGTAGGTCTGAGCTTACCGTTCGCGTCTGCCCAGGTGGCGACCGCTCGGCAGACTGAAACGCGTTTGATCAGGATAGAGACAAAGATCGACGTTCTTAAGGATGAAGCGCAGCGGTTCGCCGAACGGAACACAGACACGGGTTCACCGGATCAGTTTAGCGAACACCTCGCTGTCCTGGAACAGAGTGTAACCCGGCTGCGTGAGACGCTCGAAAATGGAGACCCTATCACCCGTAGTCTGAGGGACGCTCTCGCGAGTGCGACCCTGGTCGATAAGTTTCTTGCACGCAACCGTGTAACTCCTTCTGCTCAGACGCAGTGGCGTAGTCTCAAAACCGATTTTACCGCACTGGCGACCTCGAACCGCATAAGTTGGAACTGGAACCAACCGGTGACGCCGGTCAATGTGCCGGCACCGACCGCTATTTCGTACACGGTTACGGATCGCCAGATGCTGACCCTGCTCTCGCGCATTGAATTGAAAACAACTAATTACAAGCGCCAGATGGACGCGGCTCTCAGAAGTGATACCTCGGCAGACCAACCTGACGAGGCGATCGCCGATTATATTGAAGAACTGGAAACTGCGGAGCTTCGGCTCAGGCGGCGTTTCGAAAGTAGGCAGTCGTCGAGCGTGGATGCGACCGAGGTGCTGACACGGGCGACTTACATCGATCAGTTCATGAATCGTAACCGTCTGAATCCGCAGACGCAGGCCCAGTGGCGAAATCTGAAAGCGGACCTTAACACGCTTGCCACCTATTACAGCGTAAATTGGAATTGGAACCAGACGACTCCGTCGAATACGGGTTCGACCGGGGGTGGCATCGGTGGTTCGCGAAATTTCGACGCAATGCTTACGGGCACCTATAGGCTCAACACAAGCTTGAGCGAAAACTCCAGCGCGGCGATCGATCAGGCGTTGAGCTCGACTTCCACGCTAGAGCGGGAAGGCTATAGACGCCGCCTCGAACAGCGGCTAAGTTCACCGGAGATCATCGTCATCGAGAAGAACAATACTACGGTCAGCTTGGCATCGAGCATTCTGCCGCAGGTTACATTTCAGGCCGATGGTGTTGCACGACCTGAAACAAACACGCGGGGACGGACTGTCACGACGACGGCTACCGCTGATGACGACGGCTTGATCATCAATTACCAGGGCGAACGCGCCAGCGATTTTTATCTGACGTTCCTGCCTACGGCGGATGGCCGGCTCAAAGTAACGAGACGCATCTACCTCGAAAGCGGCAGCAACAGCATTACCGTGTCGAGCATTTACGACAAGATCGCGAACGTCGCTCGTTGGAACGCGGTGAACACGAATACCGACACCGGTGGCGGAGCAGTCACGGTAAACGATTCGTTCGTTGTTCCGACCGGAACGCGCCTGAGCGCGGAACTGCGGAGCGCGATTACGGGTTCCGAGGCAAATGATCGGTTCACGATGGACGTTACCGCGCCGGGTCAGTATCGGGGCGCCGTCATCGGCGGCCGGGTCATCTCCGAGGACCCGGCGGGCCGTGTGGCGGGCCGGTCTCGTGTACTTCTGATTTTCGATACGATTCGACTTTCGGGAGGCCAGACATACCGCTTTGCCGGAACGGTGGATGCGGTCACTGCCGTCAACGGTGACATCGTTGTCGTGACGAACCAGGCGGCTCGAAACGCAACCCAGCCGACCCGCGGAACAGGTGGTATTCTTGGAGCGTTGATCGGTGCAATTGCGGGCGTACCGGTTGATGCATCCGCGAATTCCGCCGCCACGGCGGGCGCGATTCTCGCTCAAAATCGAGACACCATCGATATCGGGGCGGGTTCCCAGGTCATGATCACAGCGTTGGCCACCGGCGTTGTGGCATCACCACGATAAACTTAGCGCGATAGGCGCAATTCCATGGATCGGAGGCTTAGTCTCCGGTCCTTTTTTTTCGCGCGGCGCCAGCTATGCCTGTGCCTCTGCCCACCGTCAATCTCCCAGGCCTCAAATCGTAAATTCTGCCTCGATGATCAAAGTAGTGTATGATCGACCCCATCGCAGTTTAATAAGGGGTTACGCAAGTCTGAACGAAGGGTGTGTTCAACACGGGTACGTGTGGACTCATCATGTTCAGACGGCGCGTTAGATCGTTCGGGACGGTCGCACTCGGCTCTTCAGAGAAACCCTGTGGCCCGTTCTATTCTCGGGGGAGACGGACAAAACCGTCCTGCCCGTTTACGTTTGCTCAAAGTAAAGAGGAGGAAAATCGGTATGAAACAGTTTCTATTTTTTTCGTTAACAGTTTGCTTGCTTGTCGCAGGTGCGTCCCACGCGATTGCGCAGATGCCTGGGCCGCCAAAGGTTCTTTTGATCGTCCGCGAAGAGATCAAGCCTGGCATGATGCCCGCCCACTCCCGCGAAGCGAACAACGTTGTCCAGATCTACACTAAGGCAAACTCACCCTATCACCGCCTTGCGATGGTACCGGTCGCCGGCAACGAGAATGAGGTGATGTACTTTTGGGGATTCGATTCGTTCGCCGAGATGGAAAAATCGAATAGCTATTTGGATACGGTGTCCAACGTCACCTTCAAGGCTGACTTCGATCGTGTACGCCCGCCGGGCGATGACTATCACTCCTCGCAGCGTGATTCTATCGCCGTCCTGCGTGAGGATCTGAGCTACAACATCAACACCGACATTCGAAGGATGCGGTATATGAGGGTGTCGACCATCCGTGTAAAGCCGGGGCATTCGCGCGAGTGGGAAGATTCCCGACGAATGACCCGTGCGGCGCACGAAAAGGCAAAGGTGGACGAGACGATGGTGGTTTATCAGGTTGCGGGCGGCATGCAATCGGGAACTTATCTCGTGATGATTCCGTGGGCTTCGCTGGATGGCATCGGGACCATTCCGCACGGAAAGTCGTATATGGACGCACTCGGTGACGACCGTCGGGACAAGATAGAAAAGATCGAGAATGATTCGGTCGTCTTCACCGCGACGGACATCTACGCGTTCGCTCCGCAGCTCAGCTACGTTTCGAAGGACTGGGTATCCGGTGATCCGTCGTTCTGGAGACTGAAGCCGATGATGGCCGAAACCACGGCCCCGCCCGCCAGAAGGGCAGGTCCGAGAAGACCGTAGAGTATCT
>JBKKAS010000343.1:0-4720 GCA_046714595.1 Pyrinomonadaceae bacterium
GTCGCACCACTGTCGCTTCCCGTACCGCCCGTGTTCACGGGTCCCTTATAGCTCGGGTCGGGAGCATTGGCGGCATCAAAATTCTCTTTGCCAATGGCTGTGAATCTGTCCGGGTTGCGCGGCGGAATCTTAGATTTCTCATTACTGATCTTATCCGGCACCTTGGGCGGAGTCTCCGCCATACTCGCGATAATTTCTTTTCGCACGTCGACGTTCGGATCTTTCTGCTTTTCGGGTTCTTTCTCTGGCTCGGGCTCGGGCTCATCTTCGATGACCGGCGGGGCAACCAGTGTTTCGAGCGAAAGCTCATCCCCACCCACTCCGTAATCCTTGGCAAACAGGCTGTAGAGCCAGGCACTCATCAAGATCGTCACCATGACGACGAACGTTGTCAACAGAAAACCGCTCCGCTTGGTATCTTCAGCCGCGTGGCTTTTCGATTCAACGAGTTGGTCTAACATAATTTCCTCCCTTACTTCCGGTGCCAAACTTGGTCAAGGGCTACGAAACCTACTATTGCTTATGATGATAAATCGCAAACTTCACGTTGTAATCAATGTAAGTCCAATGACTACACCGTTGCCGCCTCTGTTTTTCTTCTGAAGTTTGAAGCCTTGTTTCATCAACGTGCGGGGCAAAAGGAACTTTGCCGGGCAACGCATAATAAAACTCTACAAACTTCCGTCTTTCGAAAATGACGAACGGAAAAAAGCAGATACGAGATATTTAATTGACCAGCAACGTTAAGAATACTAGTTTTTTAGTTTTCGAAAGTCAAGAATAAATCCCGGCGATTACGCGGCAATGTCGAATTATTTCAACGCGTAACCGGACGCCTCGTGACTGACCGGCGTGAGGCGGAGGCCATCTTCTCACCCGTCTCCGAAGCGATTTGAACTTCACGAATCTTCGCGGCTCCGAGCTTGTCTTGCCACCAGATGGCGATCGGACTCGCGATAGCTATGGTCGAGTAGGTACCGGTGATCGAACCGACGAAGAGCGCCAGCGAGAATCCACGCAAAACTTCACCGCCAAACAGCACAAGCGCGAGAACAGAGAGAAAGACCAACCCGTTCGTCACAATAGTTCGTGACATGGTTTGATTTATCGAATCGTTCGTCAGCTGATACAGCGACTTATCGCGATGAAGGGTCAGGTTCTCCCGAATACGATCAAAGATAACGATAGAGTCGTTAACGGAGAATCCAACGAGCGTCAGTAACGCGGCAAGAACGGTCAAACTGATCTCCCACTGGAAGACCGAGAAGAATGCCAGGGTTATGAGAACATCGTGGAACACCGCGATCACCGCACCGGCCGCATAGGTCCAGTCGTATCGAAACGCAATGAATAACAGAATTCCGACGAGACCGAGCAAGGTTGCGATGACAGCCTGGTTGCGCAATTGCGCACCGGCAACCGGACCAACGGCGTCCGTTCCGACTATCTTATACGCCGCGGACTCGTCGTCAGGAAGTTGGGTTGGACCTGCGGCTTCGTTACCGAACGTATCGAGCGCAGTCTTTACGATGCAGCGTCCGGCCTCAGGAATCGGCACGTTCTTTTCGTCTTTGCACTCCTCTCGAGTACCGAGGTTCGGAACCTTGATGAGCACCTCGTCCTGCTTATCGGTGGAATCCTGAATGATCGCTTCGTCGATTCCTACGCCCTGCAGGGCCGCGCGGATGGCGTCAGTATCAGGCTTTTGCCTAAACTTCGCCGTGACGACCGTACCGCCCTGGAAATCAACACCGAGGTTGAACGCATCCGTACCGCCTTCGGTAAACTGTCGTCCGACAGCCGAGATCAATCCGGCGAGAAGGACCACGATCGAAACCGCGATCAAGGGCTTTCTGAGGCCCATCCAGTCGACGTGAATATTGGTAAAAAATTCGAACATGTGTCAGTAACCGTTAAATACTAAGCTTCTTCAATTCAGGATTTCTCTCTAGCAGCCACTTAAAGATCGTGCGTGACACGAATACGGCTGAGAAGAGATTTATCAACAGACCCAGAATGAGTGTAACTGCGAATCCGCGTATCGGGCCCGAGCCGTAGAGATACAGGATGATCGCGGAAAGGATCGTCGTAACATGAGTGTCGATGATCGTAATGAATGCCCTGTCAAATCCCATGGTTACGGCTTTTGCTACATCACGACCGGCACGAAGTTCCTCTCGCATTCGTTCGAATATAAGCACGTTCGAGTCAACCGCCATACCGATACCGAGAATAAGACCGGCGATCCCGGGAAGAGTAAGGGTAGAGTCGATCATGATCAACGCGGCGAGCGTTAGCAGTAAGTTCAACAGCAACGCGATGACCGCGTTGACTCCTGAGCCGCGGTAATAGATCAACATAAAAACGACGATGAAAATAAGACCCGCCAGCGATGCTGTCACACCGGAGCGGATCGAATCGGCGCCTAAGCTGGGCCCAACTGTCCGTTCTTCCTGGTACTCGATCTCCGCAGGTAGCGCTCCCGAGCGAAGCGTTAACGCAAGGTCGTCGGCGTCCTGTTGTGAGAACTTTCCTGTTATCTGGCCGCTGTCAAAGATCTGGGACTTGATATAGGCTGCTGATTTTACTTCGTCGTTCAAAACAACAGCCATGTAGTTGTTGATATTCTTTCCTGTCCACTCTCCGAACTTCTGTGCGCCTACGGGTTTAAATGAGAAGTTGATCTCGAACTCATCACCGCCGCCACGGCCCTGGTTCGCTGAGGCGTCACGCAACTCGCTCCCGTCGACGACCGCCGGATACTCGACCACGACAAACTCCTTCGGCTTGTCCTCTGCAGGCGGCGTGGTCGTCTCAGCGCCTTTTTCCTTGTACGGCAAGACGAGCCGGTTACCGGGAACCGTTCCGCCGAGCGATTGCTTCGCCGCTTCCTCGGTCGGGTATTTCTGAAAAGGTGAGGGATTCGGCGGACTGACGATCTTCATCAGCTCAAGCCTCGACTCGGCGCCAATGATCTTCTTTATTCGCTCCGGATCGTCAACACCCGGCATTTGCAAAAGTATCTGCCCTGCCGATTCGGCACCATGGCGCTGAAGTGTAGGTTCCTTAACGCCATAGGCGTTAATCCGGCTGTCGATGATTCTAAGAGCCTGTTCAACCGCCTGATTCTTTAGAACCGTCTGAACGTTTGACGGCAACGACCATGTAACAGTGTCGCCGCTCGTACTTTCGGTCCAGTTAACAAGATCGACCTTTTTCTTCACTTCCTCGATCACGGCCTGGGACTGGGCCGGATCGGAAATCTGGAGCGATATCGAATAATTACCGTTTTCGGCGACCACGGAGTTCCCTGCAACAGGAAGCTTTGCATCCTGGGCCGCGGTCAAAGCAGCCTGTGCATTGTTATCCGTGAGCTTCTTTAGATACTCGTCGGTTTTTACCCGCATTACGAGGTGCGAGCCGCCGCGAAGGTCGAGTCCGAGATTGATGTTCGCAGCAAGGTTGTTCTTGATCCCCTGAAAGGTGAAATCAGAGGTTGTCGGAATCCGGCGAGGCCCGAAAACAAGATAAATGCCCACCAGCGTTACGGCGATGATCAGTACGGTCCTTATCCACAAACTTTTGTTCTTCATTTACTACTTGCTCTCTTCGGCCTTTTTCCCCACGACGGCGCTTTTACCGATCTCGAGGAACGATTTCTCCGCGCTCTGAATGATATAACTCGTGTCTTTGATCTCCTTGATCTTACCGATCACTCCGCCATTTGTGACGATCTCATCGTTGATCTTCAACTGTGAAATCATGTCTTGAAGCTGCTGGCGCTGCTTTTTTTGAGGAAGGATCACGAGAAAATAGAAGATGCCGAAGATGAAAACAAACGGCAACAGGGTCCATACCAAACTTCCGCCGCCTGCGTCCTGGAAAAATAACAGAATCATACTCATCACTTTTTGCGCCGAAAAGAAAAACCCAATGATATACCGTTCACAGAGTCTTTATCAAACGCCTGCTTCCTGATTCTCCTGCAATTTGTTGAGAAATTCTCTTCGGAATCGCGAGAACGTGCCGGATTGGATAGATTGCCTGACGCGGCGCATCGTGTCAAGGAAGAAGGCCAAGTTGTGGTGCGATATAAGCGTGGCCGCAGACATCTCGCCGGCCTGATATAAATGTCGCAAATAGGCGAGCGAGTATCTTCTGCAAACTGAGCATTCGCAGTCGGGATCGAGCGGGTTCGGATCGTCCGCAAACCTGGCGTTTCTGATGTTCAGTTTGCCGCGTGACGTGAATGCTCCGCCTGTCCGGCCGTTTCGCGTCGGCATAACGCAGTCGAACATATCCACGCCGCGTGCGACCGCCTCAACCAGATCTTCCGGTGTACCTACTCCCATCAAATATCGCGGCGCATCGGCGGGCATCTGTGGTGCGAGATATTCGAGCACGCCGTACATCACGGGTTTTTCCTCGCCGACGCTCAGACCGCCGATCGCATATCCATCGAAGCCGATCTCGACCGTTCTTTCCAGACTCTCTTTTCGTAAATCCAAATGACCGGCTCCCTGGATTATTCCAAATAGGGCCTGCTTACCGTTTAGAGTGCGGGCTTCAGGCCGTTCCTGGTCGTCGCCCAATGGACTAAAGCCCGCACTCTCAACCTGAAGAGCATCAAATCTTGCTTTCGATCTCGCGGCCCAACGCGCTGTCAGCTCTAAGCTTTTTCGCGTCAACTCGACGCCCGCATCTCCTGGCGGGCACTCGT
>JBKKAS010000344.1:0-4474 GCA_046714595.1 Pyrinomonadaceae bacterium
GAACCGTCGCACTAATAGATGGAGAACACTTCTCGCAATCTTCTCGCAATAAGGATCAGGAGACAACGATTTATGAAAAAGATAGCACAACAAATTTGTCCGTTAATTGGTTTAGTGGTTTTGATTCTAATGATAGTCGCTTCGGCGAAAGCCCAAACGCAATATCGAGCGCATGTTCCGTTTGATTTCACCATCGGTCAAACAAGCTACGAAGCGGGTGATTACTTCATTTCCACGCTCAACTCGCATGCTGCACATAAGCCTGTAGCCTTTAGAGATGCGAAGGGTCGTAACTCTCATATGATAATGATGACGCCTGGCGAAGATTATTCAAAGGTTGAGAAAGCCACACTCGTCTTTGATCGGTACGAAACGCAATATTCTCTATCAGTAATAAGAACACCGACCTTTATTGTGAAATTACCGAGATCGAAAGCGAAAGAAACACTTGCACGGAATCAAAACGTGCAACAAAGAATAGTTACGTTAGCAAAGAAGAATTAGAAAGTTGATAAGTCGGTTAATTTACTCGGACGGTATTTGGCTGCCGTCCGATTTTTCTGTCTTCGTTAACAATCTTTCGCTAAAGATCGTCTTCACCCCCCGCGCCGCAGGGAATGTTTGGTTTCGGCGTAATCAAATTAATATCCGTCGCGTCATCGTCGAAGCGACGACAAACTCACTATTTTCCGATTAATTTGACCCCTGTTTGGAGAAGCTGTCGCGCTATTAAGTAGAGAGAATTTTCTTTCAATCCAAAGAATAAGGAGCAAATATGAACAAAATCATGACATTGAAGACGGCGGCATTTAAATTGTTTCGAATATCGGCGTTTTCAGCACATAAATGGGGACTAGTTATCATTGTTGCAGCGGTAAGTACCGCAGCGGGGGCTGTACTTCTGACACAGGGTTCTGGCGTCACCGCAACAACTCCGGCCCGGGCAAGCTTCGTTGACCCGACCGATATCAAGTTCAAGGTCAAGGGTGGTGCGCAGGAAGTAATTCACGTACCCGACGCAGCAGAAACTGTAATGCATCAAATAACCATTCAGCCGGCCGTCAACAACGGAGGAGTGATCGGCAACACAGGTTGGCACAGCCATCCCGGCCCGGTAGTGGTTTTGATAACGGCTGGGGAAATGTCTTTTTACGACAGTGACGATCCGACATGCACCGCCCGAAGATATACAGCCGGACAAGCCTTCGTCGACAGCGGGCAGGGACACGTTCACATCGCGCGGAACGAGGGCACTGTACCGCTAGTACTCTCAGCGACATACTTTGATGTACCGCCGGCGGGGGCCTTTCGAATAGACGCCCCAGCGCCCGGCAACTGTCAGTTCTAAACCCAGTTGCAAATAAATTGCCGATCCTCTCAACGGCATATTTACCAGAAAGAGTTGCGATATACAGCAACTCTTTCTTATTTGACATTCAGCCGGTCGAAAATCAGACTTATCGAACAGTGGCTGAAGAGAAAGAGAAGAAAAAGATTAACTACTCGAGCGCTTGGGCTGAGGCGCGAAGAATCATCTGGAACGCGCGTTGGCGACTGGCGGTCGGAAGTTTGTTGATGCTCGTCTCGCGGTTGGCCGGTATGGTTCTACCCGCGTCGACGAAATACATCGGCGACGAAGTATTCACTAACCGGAATTACGGTTTGATCAAATGGATCGCGCTCGCGATCGGCATTTCGACGCTGATCCAGGGCGTGACGTCCTTTGCTCTGTCACAGATCCTCGGTGTCGCGGCGCAGCTTGCAATTACAAACATGCGGATGCGCGTCCAGCGTCACATCGAGCGGTTGCCTATCTCGTATTTCGATTCGACGCAGAGCGGCCAACTCATCTCCCGTATCATGAACGATGCCGAGGGAATTCGTAATCTCGTCGGCACGGGCCTTGGTCAGATCCTCGGGAGCCTGGTCACAGCGGTCATCGCGGTCGGCGTCCTATTCTATCTCAACTGGCAGTTGACACTCGCGACGATGATCGTCCTGCTCATTTTCGGTGGTGCGCTGATGTATGCCTTTAAGAAACTGCGGCCGATCTTTCGCGAACGCGGAGAGATCAACGCAGAAGTCACCGGGCGGCTCGGCGAAAGTCTCGGCGGCATTCGAATCGTGAAAGCGTACACGGCCGAGAAGCGCGAGGAACTTTCGTTCACACGTGGCGCGCATCGGCTGTTTCGAAACATCGCAAAATCGATCACTGGAGTTTCCGCGATCAGCTCATTCTCGTCCGTAGTTATCGGGGCCGTAGCGGTGGTGATGATAGTGTTCGGCGGTAACGCCGTGCAGACGGGAGCGATGACGCTGGGCGACTTTCTGATGTACATCTCCTTCACGTTTCTGCTCGCGATGCCCGTCATCGAACTAACGTCGATTGGGACCCAGATCACGGAAGCTCTCGCCGGGCTCGACCGCATCCGCGAAGTCCTGGCAATGACGACCGAGGACGAAGAGGACTCGACCAAGCAGCCGGTGACAAGCATTCAGGGAACGCTGGATTTTGAGAACGTTGAGTTTGAATACGACGCGGGTGTGCCGGTATTAAAAGGCGTATCGTTCCACTCGGATGCGGGATCGACGACCGCGCTTGTGGGATCAAGCGGCTCCGGGAAATCGACGATCCTGAGCCTCGTGCTGAACTTCATCCAGCCTACAACCGGCGTCATCAAGATCGACGGTAAAGATTTACAAACGGTTCGACTTCGCGATTACCGGAAACATCTCGGTGTCGTGCTGCAGGACAACTTTCTTTTCGACGGAACGATCCTGGATAACATCCGGTTCTCTAATCCCGAATCGAATCTCACCGAGATCAAGGCAGTGTGTAAGATCGCCAACGCGGACGAGTTTATCGAGAAGTTTCCGAACGGCTACGACACGGTCGTCGGCGAACGCGGTGTAAAACTGTCGGGGGGTCAGCGGCAGCGGATCGCCATCGCACGCGCATTGCTCGCAAATCCCAGAATCCTGATACTGGATGAAGCCACGTCCTCGCTCGATTCTGAAAGTGAGGCATTAATTCAGGAAGGCTTGAACCGGCTCCGTGAAGGCCGTACGACGTTCGTGATCGCCCACCGGCTTTCAACCATCCGAAGCGCCGACCAGATCCTGGTCGTCGAAGCCGGCGAGGTTCTCGAACGAGGCACGCACGAAGAACTGATCGCAATGGATGGCCGATACAAGCAGCTTTACGATAAGCAGTATCGGTTCGAGCAAAATTTATTCGTGAACCCAGGCGAGGATTTTACGACCAAGCCCCCGGTATCAATGGCTCAGACAAAACTCTAAAGGAGAACCACGCTATGCCCGCACAACAAAGTTACGGAAATCACATTCGATACTTTCCGCTGTTCCATTTCGTTTTGTTTCCGCTCTTGACGCTGAATCTGATTTACCAGGCCGTGCGTTTGTATCAGGAGCCGAGCGTCGATCGCGCGGTCTTCACCGTCCTGTCGGTTGTCTTTATCGGCATGATCCTCGCCGCGAGATCCCAAGCTCTAAGAGTTCAAGATCGCGTCATACGCCTCGAGGAAAGGCTCCGCTACAGGGAAGTACTTCCGGCCGAGATGGCGTCGCGAGCGTCGCAATTGAGTTTGGGACAGCTTATTGCGCTAAGGTTCGCCGCGGATGACGAACTGGCGGACCTTTTGAGACGAGCTTGCGATAACGAATTCGCGGCACCCAAGGAGATCAAGCAGGCGGTGAAGAACTGGCGGCCCGATTATCATCGCGTCTGAGTTGGTGCGCTGATCGGTAGCCGGGTCACCTAGCCGATCTCACGATCAATGATGCGTCGCATCGCCGGAAATCTGTCGAGGTTTTCCAGCGCTCGAAGAACGATCTGAAACATAGGTTTGATGAACGGAACAAAGTAGGTCTTTCCCCGATTGACGGATTGGAACGAGAACGTCCCTATTGCCTTCAAACAACGCTGTACGGTCTGCAACCTAAACTCGTCGGCGAACTCCACCTCGTTGATCTTTCCGAGGCCTAACCGTTCGCGCTCGCTTACAAAAAGCGCCCGCTTGTCCGCCAGCCATCCTGCAGTTGGCGGTTCCGTCACACGATCCAGCAAAAGCGAGACAAGGTCGTACGCAACCGACCCGATCCTCGCATCCTGGTGATCGATTATCCGCATTCGTCCGGCCTGATCGATCATCAGATTCGCGGCGTGGAAATCGCGGTGGCAGAGAACTCGAGCCCTTGATTCGAGCTCGCGAGAAAGGTCGGCGAACTCTGCGGCCATCAGCGCGTCGTCTTCCGTCGCCAGAGCTTCACCCTTATAAGTCGAGAAATAGTGCGTCTTGAAAAAGTCGAGCTCCCATAACAGTTTCTCCGTATCGAATCGCAGACGCGAGGCGATCGAGTCGAGCTGAAACGCTTTTGCCGTCGCGGCCTGGATCTTAGGTATCAGAGTTACCGCGTCGCAGATCAACCGGTCGCGGAGGCCCGCGTCCGCATC
>JBKKAS010000345.1:0-1782 GCA_046714595.1 Pyrinomonadaceae bacterium
ATTTGAAAGCTCATTATCCCGCGTTCTTTTATGCCGCCGTGCTTTCGCATGAGGCCGACGACAGCGCGAAGATCTATAAATATTCCACTGAACTGCGGTCGATGGGTTTGCGTCTTCTGCCGCCGGATGTCAATGAGAGTGATGAAGGCTTTACGCCATCGGAAGATGCAGTTCGATTTGGGCTGACCGCGATCAAGGGGATCGGTTCGACGACGGTGAAAGCGATCGTGGAAGCTCGGAACGATGGACGGTTCACTTCTCTTTTCAATTTCGTGTCGAGGATCGATCAAGGAGCCATCGGCCGGCGAGGACTAGAGAGTCTTATCACGTCGGGGGCATTCGACTCGTTAATCTCCGAAAATACTTCGGCGGGACAATGGCGGGCAAAACTTTTTGCCGGAATCGACATGGCCCTTTCCGTTAGTGTGCAAGCCTGGAATGACCGTGAGCGCGGACAGACGGCGCTGTTCGGCGACCAGACAGGTGTCGATGTTGTTGAGCCTGCATTGCCGGATGTGCGCCCGTGGAGCCAGGCCGAGATCTCGACGCAGGAAAAGACTGCGATAGGTTTCTATTTGTCGGTTAATCCGCTCGACGATTACAAAGAGATACTCGCGGGTCTACGGATAAAGAATATCGGCGATCACACTGAGATTCGTGTCGGAGACACTCTGGTGCTTGCGGGCATCGTATCGGCGTTTCAGGTGCGACAAAGCAAGAAGGGTAACCGGTTCTGTATGTTTAGACTGGAGGATCAGTCGACGGGCGTTAAGTGCCTTGCCTGGGCGGAGGCTTACGGAAAGTTCTCCCAGATCTTGAAGAACGATGAACTTCTGATAGTCGAGGGACGCGTCGAGTCTGCAGAAGGCCAGGACATAACGATCATCGTCAACGAAGCGCGTTCGCTGACCGAGGCTCTACCTAGAAATGCGAGATCTGTCGGCATTACATTGCCGGCCGTACAATTTGATGAGGAATATCTGCACGACCTGCTCTCTCTGTTAAATACCTCCACCGGAAAATGCGATGTATACTTCGACCTGGTTGTTGACGACCTGAGAGTTAAACTTCACTCGCAGCCGATACGAATCCAGGGCTCAGGCCATTTGGAAAGCCAGCTCCGAAGCCGAGGATGTGAAGTGAACTGGATATTATGAGTGCACGACTGAAGACCAAAGACAGCGACCGGAGCGCGATCGAGCGCGTACAGACGGCCCGGCATCCTGACAGGCCATACTCGACGGATCTATTCGCGGCAATGTTTGAAGACTTTGTCGAATTGCACGGCGACCGACGCTACGCGGACGACCCGGCGCTAGTTTGCGGGTTCGCGAAGTTGGACAAGTTTGAGGTGCTCGTCGTCGGTCAACAGAAAGGTCGCGACACCAACCAGCGTCGGTATCGCAATTTCGGGATGCCGAAGCCTGAGGGTTATCGAAAGGCTCTCCGCCTGATGCGGATGGCAGAAAAATTCGGTCGGCCCATAATCTCGTTCATCGATACGCCTGGTGCTTATCCGGGCATCGACGCAGAAGAGCGCGGGCAGGCCGAAGCGATCGCGTTTAATTTGCGCGAAATGGCTTCGCTAAAAGTGCCGATCGTCGTCGTCGTACTCGGCGAAGGCGGATCGGGTGGCGCTCTTGCGATCGGAATCGGCGACAGAATTCTGATGATGGAAAACGCCATCTATTCGGTGATCTCGCCCGAAGGCTGTGCGGCAATTTTGTGGAAGGATTCGGGAAAATCGGACCTTGCGGCCGCCGCGTTGCGGTTGACCGCCGA
>JBKKAS010000346.1:0-1600 GCA_046714595.1 Pyrinomonadaceae bacterium
GTACACAGAGTTAGGAACACTTATCCGATACAGGATTATTAGAAAATGACAGGAGCATTAACTTTTTATGGCAAACCGTAAAGGTGTATTTATCGGTGCGTATGTACCCAATGAGTTGAAAGAGTCATTAAGGCGTCGGGCCGCCGGCGAACACCGCACACTCTCACAGGAAATCACCCGAATCCTTGTCGAAGCGGTTCACGGCAAAGGCTTGCCGGCCGGCAGCGTCGACCGTCGAACGTCTAATGAGTTACCCCGACGCCGTGCAAGCGATCCGCCGATCCGCCGCCGCGCCGACGATCTGCCGTACATTCCGAGCGGCCCAAACAAGAAATAATTTTTCTTCGCGTCATGAGAAAGCGTCGTCAGTCTTAAAGATTGACGACGCTTTTTCGTTTGGCTTCACGGTTTGTTAATATTCTCTTCGATGAACGGCAGGCGGTTTCTCATAGCTTTGATTGCTTTCGCCGCCGGCGTAGTCGGTGGGTTCCTGCTTGCGAATTCGATCAATCGAAACGAGCTTTTGACACTTCGCGCGGAAAATGACGGGCTGAAATCGGAGCGCGCAACAGGATCCGGCAGCGATGCCAAGATGAGTTTGACTGATGAGGAGATCGCGGCGACGGTCGCGAGAGCCGATCAGAATCCCGGTGATCTACAAATCCAGCGCAGCCACGGCATCGCGCTTTACCGTTATGGCGCGATAAAGCAGGATCAGGCGCTTCTCCAACAGTCAGTGCGCATTCTTGAGCGGGCGGCGACGCTCGAACCAAAAGACTACGACGTGATCGTCGGCCTCGGCAATGCAAATTTCGATATCGCCTACTTTGCCAAAAATAATGACGGGTTTGTTAAGGCCCGCGAGTTTTATGCAAAGGCTCTCGCCATCAAGCCAAATGACGTCGATGTGAGGACCGATGTCGGACTGACGTATTTTCTCGAAACGCCGCCGGATCTGGAACGATCGGTGGTTGAGTTTCGAAAATCTCTTACGGCAAATCCGAAACACGAAAAGACTTTGAAGTTTATCGTCGAGGCTTTAATAAGGCAGAACAAATCTACCGAAGCTGCCGAGTATTTGGAAAAGCTCCGCGTAGTAAATCCGCGGAACGAATCGATCGCGGAACTGACGTCGATGCTGGCGCAGACCCAGCCCCCCGGATGAAAGAAGCCTTTTTTATTTTACTCGTGCTGGCGGTAATAGTTGTCTTGACGGCAGTGCGTTACCGCCGACAGATCTCCGCGATGTTGAAGATCTGGCGTTCGATAAAAACGATGAGGGAACAGATCGGGCAAGATCGTGAGGACGGTCGGCGTGTAGAATCTGTATCGGCGGGTCCGTTAGTGAACTGCGCGAAGTGTGGAACCTGGGTACCGGAGCAGAAGGCGATCCGGCTTCGCGGAGAAATCTTTTACTGTTCCTCAACTTGCCTTGAAACAACGACTGCCGCGCGTTAGCGGGGCTTAGGGTACAAAAGACCTCACGTACCATCCGATCAATTGCTCGCCGAAGAAGAGCGACAAGATCGAGCCGGCGCCGAGAAAGATCCCAAAAGGAATTTGAGTTTGCAGATCCCTGCTTTTCTGTTTCGCGATCAAG
>JBKKAS010000347.1:0-9498 GCA_046714595.1 Pyrinomonadaceae bacterium
GAACTCATGAAGCTGAGACCCGGAACTTTATTTACTTTTATTTTGGCCGTCGCGCTCTTGCTTGGCTGTAACGCCGCGGAAAAGCTAAGATCCAGCAACTCTGCCGGAACTAATGCTGAAACGACGAAAGGCGCGAGCCCAAGTCCAGCCGAGCCGAGCGAAGATGGCACGATTTCTTCCGGTACTGGCACCGAAAAAGAAAAGCCCGCTGCCGGTAAGGCAAACGTTCAAGGCAAGGCTTTCTTTAACGAAAAGCCTGCGGCGGGTGTCGAGGTCAAACTCTGCAAGACATTCAATCGATTCTTTGGCGGATGCGGCGGCGATACATTTACAGCGAAAACGGATGAGGCCGGCGAGTATCTGATCAAGAACGTTCCGCCCGGCGTCTACGAAGGTTTGACGGTCAAAGTTTTTAATACTCCTTACTTCGTGTTCGCAACCTCGGGCATCATCGCAGCGGCGAAGTACAATATGGAGGCGGACAAAACCTATTTCGCGCCGGACACGCACCTTTTCAAGAACGACCTCAAGCTGGCGAGTCCGAAGGCGGGGTCGAAGGTCGCTCCCGAAAGTCTCGAGGTTAAATGGGATGCGTACCCAGACGCGGCATACTACAAGCTGAGTCTATTCGCCGATGCAACGACCGCCGCCGAGGCCCCGTACGATTACATCGGCAGGCGTGTCGATGATGTGTCGATAGTTCTCGACAAGCCTCTTAAGCCGGGCGCGTATAACCCTAAGGTCGAAGCGTATAACGCCAGCGATCGGAAGCTTGCGCAGACCTCGGACGGCATTAAGTTCACGGTGAAGTAATTAGGTTAGAGTGCGCGATTGATCGTGTTCAGCTCAGAAAGCAACGCGATAAATCGCGCACTGTAAACGACGCGATAAATCGCGCACTCAGAACTAAACGTGATACTTGCGCACTCGGAGAGCTAAGTACGGATAGCTTCGATCATCTCCCGAACCGCCTGATTCAATCCTACAAATACTGAACGGGAGATGATGTTGTGTCCGATGTTGAACTCGGCGATGTTGGGAATGGCGGCGAGGTCGCCGACGTTACGATAGGTTAACCCGTGACCGGCCGCAACGATCAGCCCAAGATCTTTCGCGTGAGCAGCGGCCGCAGCGATACGGCTGATCTCCGACGCGGCCTTCTGCGCGCCTTCACCGTGAGCCGCACGCGAACTCAAAGTCATCTCAGCGTATTCCGCGGTGCAGAGCTCTACCTGTTGTGCGCCGACGCCGCTCGCCGCTTCGATCTGTTCAAGGTCAGGATCCAGAAAGATGCTGACAAATATTCCGGCTTCCTTTAATTTCCCGACCACCCTCTTAACATTCTCAAAGTTTCCGATCACATCCAGACCGCCCTCGGTCGTGATCTCATTTGCGCTTTCGGGGACAAGCGATACAGCATCGGGTTTTGTGCGAAGAGCGATCGCGAGCATCTCTTGGGTCGCGGCCATCTCGACATTCAGATATGTCGTCACGACCTCGCGCAACACTTCGATGTCGCGGTCCTGAATGTGCCGGCGGTCGCCGCGCAGATGAACGGTGATACCGTTAGCCCCGGCTTGCTCGCAGATGACGGCCGCGGTCACGATACTCGGCTCGATCGTTTTGCGCGCTTCCCGGATCGTTGCGACGTGATCGATGTTGACGTTAAGTTTCGCGGTCATTTTTCCAAATTATACACTCCGTCTCTCGCGTTTCGCCGTATCTGACCCAATTCGCTGAACATCCTTCGGGTATCGCGGACCACGCTGACCTTTGAACCTTCGACGTTGTTCCAGCGCACGGGAATTTCCTTCAGCCGCAGGCCGTGGTAGTTCGCGACAAATAGAAACTCTACATCGAACCCGAAACGATCAATCGCCATCACGTCGAGCAGCGGCCGAAATTTGACCATATTGAACGCCTTAAACCCGCACTGCGTATCAGCGACATCCAGACCGGACATCGTCCGTATCACAAGATTCATCACCTTTCCGCCCTGCTCGCGTCGCCACGGCTGGTGTGTGCCGATCAGCGTTCGATCGAGAGCACGCGAACCGAAGGCGACGTCGTACTCGCCGTTTCGGATGGGCTCGACTAGCTTTGGCATCTCTTCGATCGGCGTCGAAAGGTCTGCGTCGGAGAACAATGCGATATCCGCTGTCGCCGCCATAAGCCCGGTCCTCACAGCAAAGCCTTTGCCCCGGTTCGCCTCGTACCGTATGACCTTCGAGCTTGTGCTCGGAAAACCGGCGAAGGCGGCTTCTGCCGTCGCTGCCGTGGAGTCGTCAGACCCATCGTCAACCACGATAAGCTCAGACGAACGTGCATTTTCGGATAAATACGAGAGAATCTTCTGAATCGACTCGCCCAGGCGCGCTTCTTCCTCGAACGCAGGAACGATAATGGAGATTTCCGGTGTCATCGAATGAAATGTAAATGGTAAAGTGTTGTAAGTTAAATGTAAATTCGATGCGAAACGGCTGAACCAGCGTCGCCAAGATCCCAAGCTCACACAGTGCACGGCAAGCCGAAAACAATACAGTTGATCGTCCCGTATCTTTCCGGATGGCCGAATTACCCGACAACCGGCCGGCAAATTCCGACAACTAAATCTATGCTATAATTCGGTGTATTTTGGAGTTTTTAATGAATAAAAAGTTTGCGAGCGGGGCCGTTGTATTGGGCGTTGTGGGCGCCGTTGTCGGCGGTTTGTTCGGCCGGCTGTCGTCCACGACGTCGGCCGATTCGAGCGTGACGGCGGGTCGGATCGTTGCCGATTATTCGGAAGCACTCGACGTTATCGATAAGAATTACGTCGGCAAGATCGATCACGAAAAAGTCGCCGACAGCTCGATCCAGAGCATGCTTTGGTCACTTGATCCGCACTCCTCGTTCTTTACCCGTGAGGAATTTCGAAAACTTTACGAGGAGCAAGCTTCACAGTTTTACGGTATCGGAGTTTCGATCCTTCAACATCGAGATGGGGTATACGTTCAGTCCGTGATCCCGAATACGCCGGCGGATAAGGCGGGCCTACGTTACGGTGACCGTTTCTTACAGGTCGATGCAAAGGACGCAAAGGAATGGACGAGCGCGGAAGTTTCCAAGAATGTACGCGGTAAGGGCGGTACACCGGTCAAGATAAAGATCGAACGTGCTGCGGCCAACGCACCGCTTGATTTCGAGATCATTCGCGGCGGCGTCCCGCTTCCGTCTATCCGCAATTACTTTATGCTGCCAAACAGTGTCGGCTATGTCGGACTGACCGGCGGATTCCAGGAAACGACTTCCGAGGAGTTGGGTGACGCGATCGGCGAGATGCAGAAACAAGGCATGAAGGGATTGGTCCTGGATCTTCGCGGGAACCCCGGCGGGCTGCTTCCGCAGGCGATCGAAGTGGTCAGTCGTTTCGTGCCTAGCGGTCAGACGGTGGTCTCGGTAAAGGGCCGTTCGCGTTATTCGAAGACGGAGGCGCTGCTGTCCAAAGGCGGGCCGGTGGATAATTTTCCGTTGGTAATATTGATCAACGGCGGCTCGGCCTCGGCGTCCGAGATCGTTGCCGGTGCCATCCAGGATTACGGTCGAGGTGTCGTGGTCGGAACGGAAAGTTTTGGAAAAGGCCTCGTCCAGCGGGTCTTCCAACTGCCGTACGAAACGGGTCTGACGCTTACGACGGCGCGTTACTACACGCCGTATGGCCGTTCGTTACAACGCGACTACTCAAGTGGGTCCATATACGATTACTACTCGCACCAGGACGAATCCAACTCGGCATCGGAAAATGGAAAGCCGAGGCCGGTTGGCAGTCCCGTTACGACGCCGAGCGGACGTGTGCTGTACGGCGGACGCGGTATCGAACCCGACGTCCGGGTCGCGGCCGTTGAATACAATCCACTGCGATTTCGTATCAACGACGCCGCATTTTATTTCACCCGTCAGTTGGTCGCCGGGAAAGTTCCGGGCTTCGAAAACTACAAGGTCGACCGTCAGAACCAAAGCTTGACGGTTATGCCGAACGCATTTGTGATCAGTGACAAGCTGTTCGAGGCGTTCCGCAACTTCACCATAGCTGATAAGGCGAGCGGTTTGAGCGCCGATCATGTTAATAAACAAATGGAATTCGCAAAGATGCGGCTTCGCGAAGAATTAGCGACGGCGAACCACTCGAACGAAGCTGGGATCCAGGTCCTCCTGGAAGTCGATCCGCAGGTCCTGAAGGCGATCGAGTCAATGCCCGAAGCTCGGAAAATGCTGGAGCGAAATATCGCTTATAAATAGTTTTGGCGCGTCACGTTAAAGTGATCCGGGACGAATCCACATTTGGGTTCGTCTTTTTGTTATTGCACGAATTCCCTTAGAATAATATTTGGTTTTATGTACAAGCAGATCGGGATATTAACAGGTGGCGGCGATGCTCCAGGCTTGAACGCGGCGATTCGTGCGGTCGTCCGAACCGCGATCGGCAAGTTCGGGATGAAATGTATAGGTATCGAAGACAGCTTCGAGGGGATATTGGGTGAGCCGCACACGGTAACCCTGACGCAGAAAGCCGTGAGTGGTATTCTGCCGCGCGGCGGCACGATCCTCGGAACCAGGAACAAGGGAAGCTTCGTCAAAATGGTAGACGGCAAGCCGTCTTTTCCTGAAATGCCTATCGGCGAAGCGCTCGCAAATCTCGACATTCTCGACATCGAGGCGCTTGTCGTAGTGGGCGGCGAAGGGACTCTTGCGATAGCGGAACAGTTTCATAAGCGCGGCTTTCCGGTTATTGGCGTTCCGAAGACGATCGATAACGATCTTGCTGCGACCGAGCTCACGTTCGGATTCATGACCGCGATCGACATCGCAACCGAGGCTCTCGATCGCCTCCACACGACGGCCGCATCGCACGATCGGGTGATGGTCCTTGAGGTCATGGGACGCAATACCGGCTGGATCGCATTGCACGCCGGACTAGCCGGCAGCGCTGACATCATCCTGATACCGGAGATCCCGTTTTCGTTCGAAGCGGTCGCAAAGAAGGTACGCGAACGCGAGAGCACCGGGTCGCGTTTTACTAACGTCGTTGTCGCCGAAGGCGCGAAGGAAGCGGGCAAGAGCGAAATGTACTCTGACGTCGCGGAACTACGACTTGGTGGGATGGGCGATCACGTTCGTCGACGTATTGAGGAAATGACCGGTAAGGAATCGAGATGTGTTGTGCTCGGCCATCTCCAGCGCGGTGGCAGCCCTAACGCTTTCGATCGAATGCTCGGGACAAACTTCGGAGCTTGTGCCGTTCGGGCTTTGGCGGACGGTGAGACAGGAAAAATGGTCGCGTTGCAGGCTGGAACGATTACTACGGTGCCGCTATCCGAGGCATGCGCGAATATCAAGACCGTACCGATCGATGGACAGCTGGTCCGGACGGCGCGTGACATCGGCATTTCGTTCGCGGCGGCCGTAGAGGCAAGAGCTAAGGCATAGGATTTATGGAAGCAGTTAGAAAGAAATTACAAAACGAACTCGATAAACTCGAGGAAGAGCTTCACTTCAAGTTACCGAAGGAAATTCAAAAAGCGAGAGAGTTTGGCGACCTTCGCGAAAATGCGGAATACAAGGCCGCGATGGAACGACAGTCGATCGTTCGAGCGAGGATAATGCAAGTTCGAAAGCGACTGGGCGAGGTTGAGTCGATCGATATCTCAAAGATACCGACGGATCGCGTAGCGTACGGTTCGCGTGTTGTGCTTTTTGATCTTGAAAGAGAAGAGAAAGTGAAATACAGGCTTGTTACCACCGAGGAGAGCGATCCGGAAAAGGGCCTGATCTCGACTATTTCACCGATCGGCCAAGCCCTCATGGGCAAAGAAGAGGGCGACGAAGTTAAGGTGATAACGCCTAACGGCGTCCGTAATTTCGAGATCAGCCGTCTTAGTACGATCCACGAACAGGAGAATAGTTGAAAGTGGAAAACGGAAAACGGAAAATATCGGAGCTGGTTTCGATTTTCCATTTTTCGTTTTCCATTTTTCGTTGAGGACCATGCTGGGAGAAAGTATAGGCCGCGGTGCGATGCGAATTATCAATGCGATGGTCCGCGCGCTTGCGGCTGCTGGTGTCCATCCGAACATACTCACCGGTATCGGTGTATCGATCAACATTGCATGCGGCGTGCTCTTCGGTATCGGGGAATTTTTCTGGGCGGGCATTGTCCTCATCTTCGCGAATATCTTCGACATGCTTGACGGCAATGTCGCGCGACAAACCGGAAACGTTACGAAATTCGGAAGCTTTCTCGACTCCTCGCTCGACAGGCTTTCGGACATGGTCGCGTTTTTGGGCATCATGATGTTCTACGCCGGGAACTCGGCGCAGCATTCGCTTCTAAACGTTTTCCTTGCCGGTGTCGGAATGATGGCGTCTGTGATGGTCAGCTATACGACTGCCCGCTCCGAAGGTTTGGGCGTCAAAGCAAATGTCGGATTTTTGCAGCGGCCCGAGCGGATCGTTCTTCTCATCATCGGTGCACTCTCGACCTGGGACTGGAACTCTGACTTTTTTCTGTTCAATCGGATGCCGCAGGTCTTGTGGGTACTCGCGGTTGGATCGGTCTGGACCCTGGTTCACCGGATGTACTTCATCTGGAAGGAATTTCAGCGACTTGAGTCGGCGTAACAAACATGGAATGGCTTTCTGACATCTGGTCATCGCTTACGTTGGGAAGGATCCTATTGGGTGTCCTTATATTTTTGGTCTCGCTCATAGCAAGCGTGTTGATCGTGGGCGTGGTCATCGTAAAAATTCCGGAGAATTATTTTAGCTCTCACTACCAGCAGGACTTCCTTCCAAACAGCCGCTGGCTAACGCGTTGGGGAGCCGTGATCGCTAAGAACGTGGCTGGGTTGATGTTGGTAATTGCCGGAATTATCATGTTGATCGGTCCGGGTCAGGGGATCTTAACCATTTTGATCGGACTGATTCTCATGGATATACCGGGTAAGCGTCCACTCGAAGCCCGCATCATCAAGCGGCCAACCGTCTTGGCGGTCGTTAATAGTCTTCGAATAAGATATGACAAGCCGCCGCTTGTAATGGATTAGTTAATGGGGATTCTGAGATTATTTCGGAGTAAGAAGACGCGAGATCATTTCGCCGAGCGCCGTGCCCACCTCATCGCTCACGGCAGGATCTGCGACGGTCGGATCATCGATACCGAGACGAACGGGCGGGGCGACGAGATCGTCTTTTATCTCTATACCTTGAACGGCGTCGATTTTGAATCGTCAGAGCTTTTGGATGATGAACAGCGACGCGATCCACTGCGTTACGCTCCCGGCGCAATAGTCGGCGTGCGCTACGACCCGAAGAATCAGGGAAATTCAATGCTTGTTTAGGAATAGTGAATAGTGAATAGTATTCATTTCGCGAGGCCGCTTCCGGCACTATTAACTATTCACTATTAACTATTCACTATTCACTACCTCTCTTATGTTCAAAAAGATCCTTATAGCGAACCGTGGCGAAATCGCCTGCCGTGTTATCCGGGCTTGCCGTGAGATGCGCATCGAAACGGTCGCGGTCTATTCCGACGCCGATGCCGACGCGCTCCACGTCAGAATGGCGGATGAGGCTTACAACGTCGGACCGGCACCATCGATCGAAAGCTATCTAAAGTCGGAGGGCATTCTCGATGTGGCACGACGATCGGGAGCCGAGGCGATACATCCGGGATACGGATTTCTATCCGAGAATGCGGAATTCGTAAGGCAAGTGATCCGTGCGGGAATTACGTTCATAGGTCCCCCACCCGAAGCGATGGAAGCGATGGGAGGCAAGATCTCGGCGCGTAAGATCGCGATTGCGGCGGACGTGCCTGTCGTTCCCGGCACGACCAGTCCCCTCAAATCTTATGACGAAGCGGTCGAAACCGCCGCGTCGTTCGGATATCCGATAATGCTGAAAGCATCTGCCGGCGGTGGCGGAAAAGGTATGCGGTTGGTGAACGCCGAGGCCGACCTCCGATCGGCTCTGGAAACTGCCCAGTCTGAGGCCCGGGCAAGCTTTGCCGACGATGCTATTTATGTCGAGAAAGCGATCGTTCGCCCGCGACATATCGAGATCCAGGTGTTCTCGGACACGCACGGAAATCATGTTCACCTCGGCGAACGCGAATGCTCGATCCAGCGTCGTCACCAAAAAGTGATCGAAGAAGCGCCATCGCCGATCAACTCTGCGGAATTGCGGCGAGCGATGGGAGAGTGCGCGGTGAAGGTTGCGAAAGCCGTCGATTATGTTGGCGCTGGTACTGTCGAATTCCTCGTCTCCGACCTTGACCGGTCGTTTTATTTTCTGGAAATGAACACACGGCTTCAGGTCGAACATCCGGTAACCGAACTTGTCACCGGAATCGATCTTGTGCGAGAGCAAATTTGCGTCGCGGCGGGTCAGCAGCTTTCGTTCAGCCAGGCGGACGTGAGCCTGACCGGTCATGCGATTGAATGCCGGATCTATGCCGAAGATCCGGAGAACGACTTTCTCCCGTCGCCCGGTCGCATCACGCGGCTACGCGTACCGCACGGACCCGGCGTGCGCGACGACGGTGGAGTTTACGAGGGAGCTGAGGTCTCGATCTACTACGACCCGATGATCTCGAAATTTGCGGTGCATGGCCGTGACCGTCATGAAGCGATCGATCGTATGCGTCGAGCTCTACGCGAATATGAAGTTGGTGGAATTAAAACCACACTGCCGTTTTTTCGCGAGGTAATGGACGACGAGGAATTTGTCGCCGGTAAGATTGATACCGGATTCATTTCCGGCTTTATGGAACGGCGAACTAAGACGACGCCCGATCAAGTGGCCGCCGAAGACATCGCGGTAATAGCTGCTGCGAAGGCTTACACGAAGAGGGCGAGATCATCCGCATCGGAGGCGGCAGTGTCGAACGGCGAACCGAGCCGCTGGGTAATGGAAGGAAGGCGAGCGCTCCACGAACGCTTAGCCTCTTGAATAAAAAAAGAGTGAACATTGCTGTTCACTCCATCAAGGATTATGAGCGGCCGGCATTCGTCGACCGCTCTTTTCTTTGTGCTGTCCGGGTTATGGATTTGCTATGAAATCCAATCCTGCCAAGTCCTCGTTCAGCGTAAACGTTCTCGTTTCATCGGTAAACGAATACCGTTTATGAGCGACGGTCAACACGTAGAAGTTCGAAACCTCGACACCCTCGATCGTGTAATAACCGAACGGGCTTGAGATCGCGTTCCATGTAGTGCCGTTTGCGGCATCCGTCAGTGTGAGCCGGGCTCCACCAATACCGTTTCCGAAGGAGTCAACGACTCGTCCGCTTACCGATGCCGGAGCAGCTGTCGGTGCAAACTGGGTATTGTGGAACGAACACTTAACCAATTCGCCCTCTTCTAGCTGTATTGTAACCGACCGCGTTATCGGGAAATTAATGGTGTTGTTAGCGGTACCGCCGGTCGACGTGCATGTAATTCCCGCCAACGACCAACC
>JBKKAS010000348.1:0-10429 GCA_046714595.1 Pyrinomonadaceae bacterium
CTTGATCGGAGTTATCCTCGCTAGTCTGAGTCTGGGTTATTGGCTTGGCGGGCGGATGGCCGATCGAAAGCCCGATGTAAAGATCCTGGCGTTGGCGATTTTTCTAGCCGGCGGATCGGTCTCAGTCACGATTCTCATCAAGGATGTTATCCTCGCCGGCGTCGCATCGGCGCCCACGGGTCTCGAGGTCAAATCCATTCTTGCGGCGGTACTGTTATTCGCGCCGGCGAGCGTCGCGCTCGGCTTTGTCACGCCATACGCCGTGAAACTAAAAATGACATCGCTGACCGACTCCGGTAAAACCGTCGGCAGCCTCTACGCGCTATCAACTGTCGGAAGCATCATTGGAACGTTCGCCGCGGGTTTCTTTCTCATCCCGTTCGTCGGGAGTGTGCGGACGCTTTATCTTATTGCTGGAACGTTGATCGCGCTTTCACTCGTGCTCGCGCCTCTGAAGCTGAACCGGACCAGCTTTACAGTGCTGATACTGTTGGTGCTCGGTATCGCGGGAAGCGAGATGAGCAATTACTATCTATCGCGAACGAGGGGACTGCAGGACATCGACACCGAGTACAGCCGCGTGCAGATATTCCGTGCGACGGACGCCAATTCCGGCCGGCCGATACGGGCGATGACGACCGACCCCTACTTCATACAATCGGTCATCTACCTCGACGGTGATGATCTCTTCGCCAAGTACAACCACTACTATCACCTGCTGCCTCATGTGCGGCCCGGGTTTCGTCGTGCCCTGATGATCGGTGGTGCGGGCTACACGTTTCCGCAACGTTACCTGAGCACGTATCCGAATGCGGCGATCGACGTTGTTGAGATCGATCCGGGCATGACTGAAATCGCGCGGCGGGATTTTCGACTTGAAGATAACGAGCGTCTGAAGATCCACCATGAAGACGGGCGTGTGTTTCTGAATCGAGCGGAAGCGGGCCAATACGATGCCGTTCTGATGGACGCATTCGGCTCGCTGTTCAGCGTGCCGTACCAGCTTACGACCGTCGAGGCGGTGCAGCACATAGATCGAATTCTCGATGACAACGGTGTCGTTATTTTAAATCTAGGCTCCGCCATACGCGGCGAGTCGAGTCAGTTTCTGCAAGCTGAGTTCGCAACTTACCGGTCGGTCTTCCCGCGCGTTCTACTTTTCAAAGTCAATTCCGACTACTCGGACGAGCGGGTTCAAAACCTGATGATCGTCGCCTGTAAATCCGAATGTCCTTACGATGCGGACACCTCCGATCCGGAGATCGCCCGATTGCTCTCGCATCGTTACGCATCCGAATTCCCTCTCGACACGCCTGTCCTTACCGACGATTTCGCACCGGTCGAATACTACAACTCGTTCGGACAGAATTCGTACGGGCGATAATCTCAATCCCACAATTACGGGCCGCGTCGATTGACGGCGCGAAAATCATCTCCGCAAAAACATCTTGACAGCCCGTTCCATTAAGCGTAAAGTTCACGAACAATCAAGCAATAACTTTCGCATTTTAAGTGGTTCAGGGATCGACGTGGATTCCCAAAACCTTGGCCCTTAACCTTATCAGCTTGAAAACTGCGTAGACTCCCCAGCACTCTCGAGCCTCCACAGTTCCCAAGCTCCCATCAATCCAGGGAAGTTTTTTAATTAACATTCAATATCGCGCGCGCTAGCGGCCGAACCGACACTGTACGTTCTCGGTTATTTAACTTGGATCTGGTCGGTGCTCGCGGTCCCGCAGCGATCAATGAATAGGAGAACTCTAAATGCCAGACAATAACATCAGCGTTGTTCCCGTTACCCCGACCTCTTGCACGCCGTTTACTTTGGAGGTAATGGTCTTCAGCCCGGAAAGCGGGTTCAAGTTCCAGGTTCTGGTCGAGCGCAGTTGTACTAAGGCGACGCCGGAAACGCCCGCGATGACAAAGTGGAAGCTGGTCTTCGACCTGCACAAGAAACAGGCGAACGGCCAGTTCGAACTTATCGTCCACGTTTCTTATACCGCGGAGAATCCGACCCAAGAAAAGAAACTCGCCGCGACCGCCGTCAACGGCGTCAACGCAAAGCAGTCAAAACAACTAGTCACGAAGGTTCATCCTTCCATAAAGAAGGCTGAAAAGTTTAAAGAACTTCCACCAGCTGAAGCCGCTGCGGTGCAAAAGGAAGTAAAAACTGGGATGAGCAAGGTCGTGGACCTGGCGCTCTAGTGTAGAGAATCTGTCGGGCTCTGGTTTCTGCCTGAGGCTACTTTCGAAGCGTGCCCACCATGTTAAAGAAGGTCGTTCTACTATCGTTTTTCTGCTTCACGGCGACGTGGAGCAGCTTCGCCCAATGCGATTTCGATCCCGCTTCAAGCGGAAAGGAATATCGCGTGAGAAACGTCTCAGTCGATGCCCTCTTCGGAAAAGTGCCGAAAGAGCTGAGCGACGCTTTGGCCAAACATCGAGGGGAAGTTTTCCGATCTCGAGACGGAGGCTTTGCTATCAACTCTCCTTCCTCGGAACGCAGCGTTTCCCAGTTTCAGACCGAAGTTCGAACGTTTCTTGCAAAGAGGACAGAGAGCATCCCGGACGCATCGCTCGGGGTGGGCAAGAAAGGCGGGATATATGTCCGGGCCACTTTTTCTGTGCCGTGTGTCAAAGTCGTCCCGCCTAACGATTGTTTGAAAGATGTCCTCGACGGCAGCGGCAAGCCGGTCGCAAACTGCGTAGACGTAATCATCAAGTACACTGTGATCCCGGTGAACACGGCAAACCCCGCTTCCAATCTCCTGGACGTGGCCCGTTCGAACCAACTGCGATTCTATCGCGAGCTTCCGGCTGCACTCGTTGCACTAGATCCCAGTCTGGCGATCGAAAACGACACGACGTACGGCACATCGCTCGTCGGCTCGATGAAAGTCGATCTAATTAGCTTGCCATCCACACTTTTAGGAAAGGAGCCTACTGAAGAGCGCAGAACGACACTTCTCCTGACCGCGAACGGCAGAAAGTCGTTGAAGCTCCCGCTGTTCAGTGCCGAGTCGAGCATTTTGTTTTCGAGATCGCGACCTGGCGGGCATTTGACGAACCTGGTCATTGGCGGCGGCTATTCGACTGAGCGCGACGCCAGAGGCAGTTCGATCCTCCGAAAGGAAAGCGCCAACTTCCGTGCTGACGCACAGCTCAAGATTCACTCTCCGCTTGTTAACCAACTGACTTTCGGTTTGGATTACCGGCGCAGACGAAACCGGTTGGAGCGCGTCACCGGTATCATTGAAAACTCCGTCGAGAACTTCTTTTCCTCGCGTGTTGTCACTGACGGCAAACTCGCCACAGGCTTTCTTAGGGCCGCTGCCTGGGTCGATCACGCATCGCCCGCGAATGGCGCGGCTTACACGCGCTTCTCGACGCAATTCGGCTACTCCAAAAACTTCTCGCGAAAGCAAAACCGGTGCGAGATCGCAACCGACGAATTTGGTCCGCGCTGTGTTCTCGAGAAAACGAATCCGTCAGTCGTGGGTGTGGAGACCCTGTTCGGGCTCGGCCGGTCGTGGGGAGCGATCCCGGAACACGCCCGATTCTTCGGAGGAAACGGCGGGGGAAATTTCCTTTACGATTCGCATGACTCACCGACGATGATCGACGCACCGACTGGACCGCTGATGAGGAGTATCGGACGGAATCGGGCCGGCGCGAGTTTCTCACCAAGCGGAAGCGTCGGAGGCACGGCTTACGAATTTCTAAATGTGTCGGTCAGTATTCCGGTTCGAGCGTGGTCGCGACCACTCATCCCATCGGTTGCGATCATCGACCGCCCGAGCGGTCCCGGATGTGAGGGATGTAGTTCGCTGAAGAACGTTCTCAAGAACCAGGTCGCGGCGGGCAAAGAGATCTACCTCGGCGTACTCGCATGGCAAAGCCTGACCGATCAGCAAAGGGCTGATTTCGCGCTTGAGGATAAACCCGACAAAACACAGGAAGAAAAGGCAAGGTTTGCGCAAGCGAATGCGGCATACGATGCGGCGACGCTGACGTTCGCATCGAAGGCCGATGCGGTCTGGGAAGAGATCACACCGACGGTCGAGTTCATAGCGGACAAGGCGAATCTTTATTCGTTCAAGCCCCTTGTCATGTTCGACATCGCTCGTATATCCGCGCGCGGCGAGCCGCCGGGAAGGCTCCGCGTCGGCATCGGAGCGGGGTTGCAGGTCAGTGTAGTAATAGCAAAGTTTGAGCTCGGATATATCCGCACCATCCGCGGGCTGCCGAGTGACGGGAACGGAAACTTCGTTATCCGGACCGTCTTTGAAAAGTTGTTTTGAGGGTAAATAGGTATGGAGTCTGCAACGCTCGCGGCGATAATCTCGGGCACTGCCGCAATCGGTAGTCCCCTTATCACTCTGGCGGCAACGAGGATTTACGACAATCGGAAACTTATTGCCGTGAAAGGATCGAGACGGCAGGCAATCGTCGGCACATGGCTCGGTCGGTCAAAGCAGAAGCACGACGGAATTGATCTCGAGACGGATGTCAAGCTGATGATAACTGCTGGAAAGAAACTTATAGAGGGTGAAGCTCACTTCGCCGGGCCCATCACTGGCCGGCCCACTCACGTCAGATTCGCGGGAGGGTTCTTGTATGAGCAGTTTGTAAAGCTGGATTATTCGAACGTCGAGGAACACGCACTTCAGTTTGGTACGGTCATTCTTTTGTTGTCTCCAGACGCTCGGGTCCTTGAGGGTAGGTTTGTTGGGTTTGGTGCAGAGACGAGGGCAATTGTTTCCGGAATGCTCAAGTGCGTCAAGGCTGCCTGAACTATTGGCCGATCGTCTAGCCGACGGTTCGGCGTCTGGACGAATAATCCAGTTACCGCTAGAGAGTGAATGTCGCGCACATGGCGCGGGAAGAAAGGAGGAACTGACATGGCGAAACTTCTATTTGGTGGTCTGATCGCGACCGTACTCCTTGGGCTGTATGTGTGGTCGATTGTCGATACCGCAACTGCAGCGAGGACCGGGGGCACGATAACAGCCGACATCTCGTTTCTATTGAATTCGATCGGAGCTTTGATCACAGCAACCGTCCTTGCGGTCCTCGGAGCAACTCAGCCCGGAGAATTACCAGCCGGGAAGACATTTGGGAAGGGCCTGACTGGAATGGCCAAAACCGTTGCGGCATATATGCCCGCAGCTTACATCTTCGTATGGATCGTTTGCGGCGTGATCACGGTGCTCTACGGATTTCACATGATCTTCCCCGCGGCGACGCCCGTAAAACTTTCGGCAAACGATATTGAAGCGGCTGGGGCCTTGAATGCCTCGGCGAAAGCATGGCTCGGTTCGGCGATCGTCGCGGCGTACGCATACTTCGGCATCACGCCTGAACAGCCGTAGAAGGAGAGGCTCTTATGTTTGTTTTCAACCGCAAGAAATTCTTCGACGCATACCGTGTGCGGTTTGGGCCGCTGACGGAGCCGCTTGTCGCTGCTCTCGAGTATCTGCTGGGTAAGATCGAGGCTGACAAGCGATTCGGTACGACGGACAGCGACCGGCGGCAGATCTCGTATTGCCTCGCGACGTTCAAGTGGGAGACCGCTCATACCCTGGAGCCGATCGACGAGCGCGGCGGCGACGCCTACTTCAACAAACGCTATGGACCCACAACAAAAGTCGGCAAGATGCTTGGAAACACAAGACAAGGTGACGGGGCTCTGTTCCACGGCCGGGGCTACGTTCAATTGACAGGCAGGGCAAATTATACAAAGGCGAAGAAGTTAACTGGAGTCGACGTACTGGATCAGCCGGCCCGTACAAAAGATCGCGATCTTGCATATCAGATCGCAATACAGGGGATGATCGATGGCTGGTTCACGAGTCGGAAGCTCGGCCAGTATTTCAAAGCCGACGGTACGGCGAACTACGAGGGTGCGCGAGCGATCATCAACGGTAGCGATCAGGCTACACGTATTGCAGACATCGGTCGGCGTTTCGCCGAGATACTTCTCGAATCCGCGCAATAGGCGTCAGTTCATTTAATCAGGAGGATACAAAATGGCTTGGAGAGTAGCGAACAGTTTAATTCAGTTGAGGAAGCAGGTGAACGAGGCGTTTCCGGAGCGCGATAAATCAAGCGACGGGTCGATCGGGGATACGAAGCACTCCACGCGGAAGTCGGATCACAATCCGAATCTGAACGGTGTTGTTACGGCGCTCGACATCGATCGTGATTTCAACGATGGGCACGACGGGCGAGAACTCGTTTCGGCACTTGTCGCGAGCAAAGACCCGCGGATCAAGTACATAATTTTCGAACGGCAGATATCCGTGACCGGCGACGTTACCCGTTGGAAGCCGTACCACGGGGCGAACGCGCACAATCATCACGTTCACATCTCGGTATCGGCAACGGCAAAACTCTATGATGACGCGGCGCCGTGGAAGCTTAATTTCAAGGCAAAGGCGCCGCTCGCGCCGTCTACGCCGCTGCCGCGGCTCTTCAAGCGCGGTTCCCGAGGCGAGGGCGTGAAGGCCTTGCAAAATGCGCTGATGGAACGCGGGCTGATCCCGAAAGGAAAAGCCGACGGTGTCTTCGGCCCGAAGACCGAGATCGCCGTTAAGAACTTCCAATCGGCAAACCGCCTAATGCCCGACGGCGTCGCCGGGACCATGACGCTGGTGAAGCTGGGACTGTAACGCGCGTCGTCGGTCGCATCTCGCAATGAATTTTAAAGAAAACGACAAGCTGCAGTACGAAGTTGAGAAGCTCATCGCCGAAGTCAAGGTATTAAAACAACCCTGGCGGCTGCCGACGTTCTGGCTTGGTGTTGTCGCGCTGTCCAGCTCGGTGTCGTACAACATCTACCAGTTCTATACCTCGGATGTTAAGAAGGAACGCGCCAATCTTGAACTGGAGAAGATCGATCTTGAAAAGACCAAGCTTGAGTCTGACCGTACGAGATTGAGTAAGGAAATAGATTCGCAACAGACGGCGCTGGCAAATATCAAAAAAGAAATTTCCAGCGCCCAGTCGCAGGCGGTAAGCGAAGAGGTCAAGCAAGCGTTACAGCAGGCAACCGATAATATTTCGACACTGCAGCAGAGCGTCGATGCAACCAGCGAATCACTCGCCGTCGAAGAATCGCTGACGACCAGCCAGTTCAGGAATAAGGTCCAGATCGCTCGGGCGAAAGAACGAGACGGATTTGAGGCATTGATCAAAAATGACTACGACGCGGCGGCAAGCGCGTTTCAGGCAGCCGAGGACGCCTTCAACGGCTACCACAGCGTTCACGATATTGCCAAACTGCTGCGAGATACAAAATCTGAAAGAGGCGATCCGGCGAAAATGGCCGACGTGAAACACAAAATCGCCCGGGAATATTCCTATCTCGCCCCGACCGATCTGCTGCCAAAACTGAAATCAGGCGCGAAATAACCGGCGAACGGCTATGCAATTCGCGGGCGAGAGACATCATCGGTTTTTACTCAAATGGGAAGCTTGAGACGAACAATACTCGGAATTATCATCAGCACCGGGGCGATCCTGGCCGCGGTCGTTGAGTCGACTGACAAGCGATACGGCTACGATTTTACGTGGGAGGCGTTCGCCCTCGTGATCATCGCGCTTCTGCCGTGGATGTCGGAGTTTATTACCAGCCTCAAATTCGGGAGCGGCAACCTTGAAGTGCAGCTTCGCGAAGTAGAGCGAAAAGCGAACGCGGCGATCGACGCGAGCCTTCGCGGAACCGGCAAGCAGCCGCCGACGATCGAATCGGGTGCCGCGCCGAAACGTGCGAAAACACCCGAGGAGGACGATCCGCACAAGGGCAAGTTCGGCGGCGAAAGCAGCGTCGGTGGCCGCAACCTTTCCGCCCGCATCGAGAAGGTGCCGAATGAAAGCGTCTTTCGCCGCGTCGTCCTGAAAGTGGAATCGACCGATCCCGCGCAGAATCCGCTAAAGGGCCAGGTTACATTCCATCTGCACCCGACATTCAACGTGTCGGTTTTTGACGAACCTGTCATCGACGGCATTGCCGAGACCAGCATCATCTCATACGGCGCATTCACCGTGGGCGCCGTCGCCGACGAAGGCAAGACGCGGCTCGAACTCGACCTGACATCGCTCGACGACAACAAGGATCAGTTCTTTAAACGATAGACCAGAAAGATAAAACCATAGGATCATTTTCTTAACATTGGATTCACCTATGATTCGAATTTTGCCCGATCAACTCCAACGCATCGCCCCGAACGCGCGAGCGAATTACAAGGCGGCGTTTACCGAAGCGGACACCGAATTAATGCGCTACGGCATCAACGACAACCGTCTTCGGCTCGCGCACTTTATGGCGCAGACGCTGCATGAGGTGGGCGGCCTAACCATTCTTATCGAGAATATGAATTACCGCGCCGAGCGAATCAAGGTGGTCTGGCCGAGCCGCTTCCCGACCGTCGAGTCGGCAATGCCATACGCGCACAATCCTGAAAAACTCGCGAACAAAGTTTACGGCGGCCGCATGGGCAACACGCAACAAGGAGATGGCTGGCGGTTTATAGGACGCGGCCTGATCCAACTGACGGGACGCGAATCGTATGAAAAGTTCGGCGAGCGGCTCGGCGTTGACCTCGCTGCCAATCCCGACCTTGCGTTCAGCGGCGAATGGGCGCTCAAGATCGCCGCCGAAGAATGGAAAGCAGGCAACTGCAACGCTTTCGCCGACGCGGACGACCTACGCCGGGTGACGCGGGCAATCAACGGGGGACTCATCGGACTCGCCTCCCGTGCTGACTGGTTGGCAAAGACGAAGGCAATATGGCCTTAGTTGGACCGTGTTCCGAGTCTTCCGCGCACCGCATCTCATTACCGCAATCGACAAAACAACAACATGGCAAAACTCGATCGAAAACTATTCTTTCAGCATCTGGAAAATCTTTTTCAACTGTCGCTAACCGATAACGAGCAGGAACATTTGAATAGTGTCTTTGAACGCTGGGACAAGTACTTTCCCGGTCAGGACGAACGCATGCTCGCACACGTTTTGGCGACCGTTCACCATGCGGCAGATGAAGCTGCAGGCACAGAAAAGTCCGGCGAACCGGTTGAACCGGCATCGACGGCCATCGCGGAGCCGACCGCCCGACAGTCAGAGAACCCTTTCGCCGACGTCAACAGGGACAATTGGTTAAAAGTAAGAGAGATCTCCGCCGACTCGCAGGACACCGATGCCCTCTCAAGGCTTTCCAATATGTTCTACACCGCCCTTGCCTATGCCGAGACTCGGCCGATACCGCTTGCCCGGGTTTTGTCGGCAGAGCTGCGCCACGTTAGGCGTGATGCAGACGATTCACATGACAGTCTTGAAGACGTGTTTAAAGAATTTCACAAGCGCAAACTAACCGCCCTGTGCTTTTCAGGCGGCGGCATCAGGAGCGCGACGTTCGGGCTCGGCATCGCGCAGAAACTGGCCGAACGCGGGCTGCTCTCCCGATTCGATTATCTGTCGACCGTTTCCGGCGGCGGCTATCTCGGCTCGTGGCTGTCAGCGTGGACGCGCCGCGAGCGCGTAAAAAAGGCGGCGAAGTACGAAGCCGTCGATACAACCTCGGCCGCCGAAATCCAGCGCTCGTCGGACGTGGGCGTACAAGGCCTCTCCGATATTCAGATCGTGGTGCTTTATATGCTGTCATCGACAGCAACAGCGGCAGCAGCAAAGCTCGGCGACGTTTCCGCTTTGCGCGCTGCTGCGAAACTGATGCTTCCGTTGACAGACGAAGATGCGAAATCTCTCTCCGGCGCACAGATCAAAGTATTGCATGAACTGGCGACGGGCACGGGCGCCGTCAAAGGTCTTACCAACTCGCAGCTCGACGAATTGCGAAGACTAACGCCCGACGAACGAGAGATATTATTTAACGATCCGGAGTTTTACAACGCGGGCATTCTTTCCGTCGAGGAGCAGATCAACTGTATCGACATCACCAGCGGCGACCGCCCGACGCCCGAAACCGTCCAGTTGCGGCACCTGCGCGAATACAGCAATTACATGAGTCCGAAAACCGGCTTGCTTTCGGCCGATACGTGGACGCTGATCGCAATCTATCTGCGCAATCTTTTATTGAACTTGACGATCTTTGTTCCCTTGATCGCGGCGGTTCTGATGCTGCCGAGGTTTCTCTTCCTGGTGGTCGTTCGGGATGGTGCCGCGTTCGAATCACTTTGGATAATGATGTTTGCTGGTCTTTTGATCGGATGTGCGGCGATTGCTTTTGTTATCTGCAGACTTCCTAGCAAGCGAGAATCGGAGGAGAGCCGCGACAAAAGAAGGAATAAGAAAGGCGATAAGCCAAGAGCAAAGCCCTTTCTGAACACCGACAGCGGCGTCCTTATTTTTGGAGTCGTGCCGCGGGGTGTTTGCGGTTTTATTGGAGCGACTGTATTGGGGTGGGATTAA
>JBKKAS010000349.1:0-20230 GCA_046714595.1 Pyrinomonadaceae bacterium
TAATGCGTCCGGTGGCGAACGACGGCAATCCGGTCGAGATCGCTGATGGATTTAAGGCCAGCTTTCTCGTCGCAGGTCACATTATTGGCGCGAGTTTAGTATTGGTGGAGATGAAGTCTGGCACCACTCCGTCCGCGCAAAGCGGCGGCCACTCCTCCTTAGACAAGGAGGGGAGTTTGCGCTTTCTATTCTCAGGCGATCTTGGACATTACGAACAGCCGATAGTTAAGGACCCTGCGTCGCCGCCCGCATGCGATTATCTGATGGTCGAGTCGACCTACGGCAACCGGCTGCACGGTGACGTGTCGTCCGACAAGCAAATGGCCCGGATAATAAACGAAGCCGCGGCCCGCAATGCTCCGATCCTGATACCGGCTTTTGCGGTCGGTCGTACCCAGGAAGTCTTATATCTGATCCGCGAGCTCGAAGAGGACAAACGAATTCCGATCCTTCCGGTGATCGTCGACTCACCGATGGCCGCGAAGGCGACACAGGTTTACAGCCGTTGGAACGAAGAGCACGACGAAGAGTACGCGTCGATCCTGAGTCGTAAGCAGCATCCGCTGCGAACACATTCGATGATGACCGCGTCGACGCGCGACGAATCGAAGCGGCTCAACAACATGAAAGGTTCACGGATCATCATTTCCGCTTCCGGGATGATGACGGGCGGGCGGGTGCTGCATCACGCGATGCGGATCTTGCCGAATGAGAATGCGACGGTGATTTTCGTGGGCTATCAGGCAGCGGGCACGACCGGCCGGCGAGTACAGGACGGGGAAAGGGAAGTGCGGATAATGAAAAATTGGATCCCGGTCCGGTGTCACGTCGAAAGGGTCGAGGGCTTTTCAGCGCATGCCGACTGGAAGGCTGTCATCCGCTGGCTTGAAGCGTTACCGACCCCGCCGAAGACCGTTTTTACGACGCATGGAGAACCCGATGCTGCGGCCGCGATGGCCCAGCATATCCGCGATCGTTTCGGATGGAATGTTGTTGTCCCCGCGTACGAACAAACGACGGAGCTAACGTAACGACGTTCGAAGATCTTATTCAGGAGTACAAAATGAAAAACGTATCCGTACTCGTAATTATTTTCATTCTCTCGCTCGCCATTGCCGCCCAGACCCCACAGCCGAAGTTGTCCGACCTGACATGGCTCGCCGGTTGTTGGGAAACGAACAATGCGAAGAGCGGATTGTCGATATCGGAAATGTGGATGAAGCCCGCCGGGGACGCAATGCTCGGCGTCGGCCGGACGGTAAAGAACGGGAAGGTTGTGGATTTTGAATTCGTGCGGATCGTACAAGATGCAAACGGACTCGCTTACATTCCGCGACCGTCCGCCAATAAAGAAGACACGACTTTTAGGTTATTACGATCGTCGCCAAACGAGCTTGTCTTCGAGAATCCCGCCCACGACTTTCCGCAAAGGATCATTTACAAACGCGTCGGCGAAAAGTTAAATGCCCGGATCGAAGGCACGAAGGACGGCAAGACGCGCGGTATCGACTTTTCGTACACGCGTGCGAGGTGCGAGTAGCCTATTCGTAGCGCAGACATTCGATCGGATCCATACGCGCGGCTTTTCGCGCCGGAAGAACGCCGAAGATCAAGCCAATGGCGATCGAGACGCCGAGCGATAGCAGTATCATCCACAACTGAACGGTAGCCGGAATCGTCGGGATCAACAGCATTACGAGATTACTTATCCCAACCGCCAGGACAATTCCGATGATCCCGCCTATTGCGGTGAGCGTCATTGCCTCAAGCAAAAACTGAAAAACGATAGCACCGCGCGTGGCTCCGATGGCTTTTCGTATGCCGATCTCTTTTGTACGTTCGGTGACGGAGACCAGCATGATATTCATTACGCCGATACCGCCGACCAATAAACCAAGCATGGAAATGGCGATCGCGGCTGCTCCGACGCCGCCGATAATGCCGTCGAATTGCGCGATGAATGCATCCGCCGTTTTCACGTCGAAATTATTGGGCTCGCCATATTTCACCTGCCGTCGCTGTCGCAGGATGCCTTCGATCTCAGCAACCGCGTCAGGGAGGCGCCCCTGCTTGCCCTGGATGATCATCAGCAGATAATCGCGCAGCGGCGCGACCTTTCGCGAGGTGCGATAAGGCATGAAAGCCTTTCGATCTTCTTCGTTCTCGCCAAAGAAACCCGACTTTCGCTTTTCGACAATGCCAATTATCTCCCAGGTGTCGCCGTTCATCCGGATGACTTTGCCGATCGGTGATTCGTCGGGGTTCGGAAAAAGTGCTTCGCGAGCGTCGACCCCGATGACAAGCACATTTCGCCGCTGCAAATTGTCCGCTTCGGTCAACCAGCGGCCCTCGCGTATTCCGAGATTTACGATCCTGTCGTAATTGGTCGAAACACCGTCGACGTTTGCCCAACGATAATTACGATCCTCGTACTTCATGTTGTCATCGAAGCTTGGACCGAAATTCCCGATTCCGGGATTCACCATCGCGAGATCTTCGATCGTTGACGACTGAGTCAAAACTGCATTGGCGTCGTCGTCCGTCAGAGGTTTACGATTTCGCTCGTCGCGGTTCTGGCCGCCCATTCCGGTTGTGAGATGGAACGCATAGATGTTGTTCGTGCCGTATTCCTCGACGATGGATACGATGCTCTGGCGCATACCGGTAAGTATCGACGCTACGACGACCGCCGTAATAATTCCAACGACTATCCCGAGGATCGTTAAGCCGGATCGAAACTTATGCCCCGCGATGCTGTCGAGGGCCATCTTCATTACTTCGAATGGCAATGATGTCGAGACTCTCATAATCGTAAATAGTGAATCGTGAATCGTGAATCGTAAGAAAGAGCTTCCTATATACGATTCACTATTCACGATTTACTTTCCTATGTCTGAGTGAGCGCGACGATCGGATCCAGCCGGGCCGCTTTCCAAGCCGGATACAATCCGGCGAGGACGCCGATAATGCTCGATACCGCAATCGATATAAGGATATATTTGAGCTCGATCGTCATCGTTATGCCCAGTCCCATTCCCACCAATTGCGTCGCGACGATCGCGAGTAATAAGCCAAGTATGCCGCCGACGACGCAAAGTGATGCCGACTCTATAAGGAATTGTAAAAGTATCTGCTTCCGCGTAGCACCGAGTGCTTTCCTCAGTCCAACCTCGAATGTTCGTTCGGTTACTGACACAAGCATGATGTTCATAACAACGATTCCGCCGACAACCAGGATTATTCCCGTGATCGGAAGAACGACCGCTGTGATCGCACCCGTGATCTGATCCATCTGTGAACCGAATTCGTCGACGTTAATAACACCGAACGTGTCCTCTTCACTGCCGATCAGTTGGCGGCGGTTTCGCAAAAGCTGGCGTGCTTCTTCGATCGCCGGTTTTAGATTGTCGGACTCGATAGTCTTGCCATGAAGCTGGATACCGCCGGTTCGTGTGAATATCTGGCCGTGCAGTGTGATCGGAATATAGATGTGGCGGTCCTGCGAGTCTCCGAAAAACGATCCGCGCTTGCTTTCGACACCGATGATCCGCAGCGGTATACCGCGAACTTTGATCTGCTCGCCGATCGGCGATTTGTTCGGAAAGAATTTCTCCTTCACATCGTTTCCGATTACGCATACATACGTGATACGAGACGACTCTTCATCGGTCATGAACCGGCCGTCGGCGATTGTCTTGTCCTCGATATCGGCCATATTGGCCGTTACGCCGATGATGCGGGTTGACGGCATTTCGATCCCGTTCTGGTTGAGATCGGCACCGCCACCGACCTGCGCGCCGACTTCCGAACAGAGCCCGCAATTCTCGCGGATATACTCATATTCTTCCCATTTAATATCTTTGTTTCGACGGTTTCGCCTTTCAAACTCTTCGTCGGCCATTCGGCCCATCGAAGCCATCCGGGTCATCATGAAGTGATTGGAACCGAGAATCTTCGACGCGGTATCAACCACGTAGGTCTTTAAACCGCTGATCGACGCAGCGACGACGATCACGGCCGCGACGCCGATGATGATCCCGATAAGGGTCAAGAACGCGCGAAGTTTGTGCTCGAGGATCGATTTAATGGCGATCCAAAAGGCGTCGGAATAGAATGAGTAGAGCTGCCGCATCTCGATTTTGGATTTTAGATTTCGGATGTTGGATTGCCGGGAACCGGCGATCCGCCATCGAAGAATCAAGGACAAAGGTGCAAACGTATTACTCGCCGCAAAGGTTCAAAAAATATACGATGTGTAGTATTTTTCTGGCTTTAGACTTCGAATTCCGCACTCCTCGTTCCGCAATCCGCATTTAGAACTGGTATACTCCACTTTCGCTTTATTACACGATAAGAAACCGGTCGCATGACCACCCGCGGTGCGGGCACCCCTCCTAAGAAAGGAGGGGAGCAAGAACCCGGTTCTGACAAGAAGGAGAGACCGCATTGGCAGTTTTAGTCGATAAGAATACACGCCTTATTGTGCAGGGCATCACCGGAAAAGAAGGAACGTTCCACACCTTACAGATGCGCGAGTACGGGACAAACGTTGTCGGGGGCGTTACGCCTGGAAAAGGCGGCACGACGCACGAGGGCATTCCGGTTTTCAATACCGTCGCGGAGGCGGTTCGGGAGACCGGCGCTAACGCATCGGTGATATATGTTCCCCCGGCGTTTGCCGCTGACGCGATCATGGAAGCCGGCGATGCCGGACTTCCGCTCGTGGTTTGCATCACCGAAGGCATTCCAGTCGCGGATATGGTCAAGGCAAAAGAGTATCTCCGCGATAAGACGACGCGGTTGATCGGGCCGAACTGTCCGGGAATTATTTCACCGGGTAAATGTAAGATCGGCATCATGCCGGGTCATATTCACAAAGAGGGACGGATCGGCGTCGTCTCGCGCTCGGGAACGCTGACGTATGAAGCGGTCGGACAATTAACTGCGCTCGGGCTTGGACAATCCACGGCGATCGGTATTGGCGGCGATCCGATAATCGGGACGAGCCACACCGACGCTCTGAAACTATTCCAGGAAGATGATGAGACCGACGCGATCGTGATGATCGGCGAGATCGGTGGCACGGCCGAAGAAGAAGCCGCCGAGTACGCGAAGGACAACGTCACCAAACCGATCGTCGCTTTCATCGCCGGACAGACCGCTCCGCCTGGACGCCGAATGGGTCATGCCGGTGCGATCATCTCAGGCGGAAAAGGAACGGCTGCTGAAAAAATGAAGGCGTTGAGCGAAGCGGGAATTCGGGTGGTTCAATCGCCGGCCGATATCGGCCAGGCGATCGCTGAGGTTTTAGGTTCGAAAGCAGCAGCTTAAGTTAGGGAATCGGTTGATTGCATATTCGCGGCTTTGCCGCCCGATGGGCGGAAGGGCTCGGCCCTTCCGACGCGACTATCCAAGAGGCAGGAGGCTACGCCTCCGCGGCGGCGTAGCCGCCTAAGTTTATTCAGCACTGGACGGAAAGGCGGAGCCTTTCCGCTCATCGGCGGGCGAAGCCCGAAGAGAATCCTTTTTGGGGGATCTACATTAATTAAATGAGCACATTAACATTTGGAATCATAAAGCCGGACGCGGTCCGCGCCGGGAATCAAGGGAAGATCATTGATCATATTTTGGACGCGGGATTCAACATCCGCGGGATGAAACTTATTCACCAGACCAAGAAGCAGGCCGAAGGGTTTTATGCCGTCCATGCAGGAAAAGGCTTTTATGAAGAGCTAACGGAATTCATGTCCAGCGGTCCGTGCGTCGTGATGGCGCTTGAAAAAGATAACGCGGTAAAGGCGTGGCGCGATCTGATGGGTGCGACCAATCCGGCGGAAGCCGGCGCCGGAACACTTCGAAAAGAGTTTGCAGCGTCGATCGGCGAGAACGCCGTCCACGGATCCGATTCCGATGAAAATGCCGCAATCGAGATCAGCTATTTCTTTAGTAAACTTGAATTAGTTTAGACGCGACTGTATAAAGGTTTACACGTGCAGAGGCCCGCGCGTTAACAAGGGCGTAATTCTCAGCATGACTTTTTTTGAGAGAACCACCCCGTCAGCCGAAGCGGCTGCCACCCCTCCTTCGTAAGGACGGGAGTTCTGAATAAAAATCTATGAAACGATGCCCGACGTGCGATAAGACTTTTGACGACAACATGCGTTTTTGCCAGGCGGATGGGACGCCGTTGCTCGAGGACGCGCCACCGGTCGATCCGTATAAGACGATGGTCGCCCGACCTGAAGATCTTGCCGCGGCGATGTCGTCGTCCGCAGAATCCGAGGACGTACTTGATTTACCCTCGGACTCCGACGCCGCGAAGACGATGTACGCCTCGGAGGACGAGATACGCTCCGAGATGGCGGCCCATGACGCCGGCTCAGACCAGGTCTTTGAGATCCCACCGCTCGTCGAGCCTGACCCTCCCAAATTTTCCGAGCCTGGTCCGCCGCCTTCGCCGTTCTCGACGCCGGACCCCGGCGTATCGAGCGTTCCGCCGATACCTTCGCCGTTCGACGTTCCTAAACCGATGTCGTACGAAACGCCAGCTCCAGCTTATGCCGAGCCGGAACCGCCGCGCGAAGGGCCCGCGTTCAATCCATTCGATCAACCTTCGAGCGCACCGATGGCCGAGTGGACGCCGCCACCGGCTCCTGACTCTGCATGGCAAAACCAGCAGATCGGACAAAATACTCCGTTCCAACCACCGGCGCCGGGCACCGGAAGCGTTAATCAGACTCTACCGATAATCTCGTTGGTGTTGGGGATCGTTTCGATCTGTTGCTATATATCGCCATTAACGGGCTTGGCCGCACTGATCACCGGCTACCTCGGTATCAAGAATGCCAACAACGATCCGCAGACATATGGCGGCAAGGGTCTGGCAATCGCCGGAATGATCGTCGGCGGAATCATGTTCCTGGTGGGCGCTGCTTACTACATAATGATTATTCTGGTCTATGCCGGACTGCTTGGGGCCTCGCTTTTCAACTTGTAACGATGTCACTTATTTCAGACGTAATTCAATCCACGGTCGCGATCGTAAAAGGAATGAAGCGGACGATCTCAGAGATCCCGCGTGAGAAATGGACGGTGCAATATCCCGACGTACCGATCACCGTTCAGCCGCGCTACCGAGGCCAGCATCTTTTGCACGTCGACGAGATGGGCAAAGAAAAATGCGTGGCCTGCTATCTCTGTGCGGCAGCGTGTCCGTCTGACTGCATTTACATCGAGGCTGAAACGGATCCGCGCCCCTACGAGCAACGCATCGGCCGCGACGAACGTTACGCAAAGGTTTATAACATCGATTATGGCCGCTGTATTTTTTGCGGTTTCTGCGTCGAAGCGTGTCCCAAGGATGCGATCACGCACGGGTACAACTTCGAGCTTTCGGTGTATAACCGGGCGGATCTGCTTAAGACAAAGACCGATCTGCTGATCACCAGCCAGAAACAATCGAAAAACTATCGCGTTGCGCTTTCGAGCGAAGACGTCGATTCGGAATACAAAGAAGTCTAGCGATTTGGGAATTGGGATTTGGGATTTCGGATTTCTAGATGTTGATCTGCGGATCTTCCAAAATGCGCAACCGGAAGTCTCCAATCCGAGATCCTAAATCCGAAATCCGAAATGGAAGAACTTCCTCCAACGCAAAAAGGACGTCATCACGAAATACGGGCGCAGGGGCTGCGGGCATTTGCCGGATTGACGGGCGGTGATCAGCGTCTCGATCCGTTCGAGCTCGCGAAGTATGCGGGGCTGCTTGTGCCGACGTTCGAGGAAATACAAGGTTTGTCGCTTGAGACGCGCGAGCAACTTCTCAGCACCGCTAAGGATAAATGGTCGGGCGGGGCCGCCTCACTCAAATTGCCGAACGGTAAGAAATTAGTGATCCTGAATCCCACTCATGCAACTACCCGGCACAAGGCGACGCTCATGGAAGAGATCAGTCACGTTTTTCTGGGACATAAGCCAAGCCGGCTGGCGATAAAAGGTCGTGACAAACAGGGAAATACTCTCGCGCGTGATTACGATCACGAGATCGAAGAAGAAGCTTACGCCACCGGTGCTGCTGCGCTCGTGCCCTACACCGGACTGAGGAGCCTGGTCGATAGTGGAAAGACCGTGGCGGAGATCGCGCGTCACTACAATGTCAGCAGATCGCTTGTGGAATATCGCATAAAGATCTCGCGCCTCTGGGATATGTATAAGGAAAGAATTTTTCAGACTAAGAGTTGATGAACGATACGCCGATCCAAGCAGCGCCAGATCCGAATTTGTCGACCGTCGACAAGCTGCGAATGCTGCTTGATATCACGAAAACCATCAGTCGTTCGCTCGACCTCGACGAACTGTTGAACTTAGTGATGGACACGCTCGGTTCGCTCCTGCCGTACGACGCCGCGGGAATCTACATTATCGAGCAGAGCGCCGGCGACGATAGTCCTTACATTTTCAAATCTAAGGTGATCCGCGGGTACGAGATAAGTTTTCAGCTCGTCGAGCCGCGTTTGAAACTGGGCGAAGGTTTGCTCGGCAGGGCCGCGTTGACTGGCGAGGCGATCATCTCGCCCGACGTAAGCAAAGATCCCAGGTACTTCGCGGCACGCAAACGAACAAAGTCGGAAATGGTTGCGCCGATCGTTTCGAACGATAAGGTCATCGGCGTTTTCGATCTCGAAAGCGACCGGCTGAATGCCTACACCGAGGACGACCTCTCGGTGCTGCAGATGCTGACCTCGCAAGTGGCGATCATTATCGAGAAGGTGCGCCTTCACGATCAGCTAGTCGAACAAAAGCGCCTTCAGGCGCAGCTTGAGATCGCGAGGCAGGTGCAGCTCGAACTGCTGCCCGACCACGATCCTGAGTTTGCCGGTTTCGACATAAGTGCATACGTCTTTCCGACCGAAGAAGTCTCGGGAGATTATTACGATTGGGTAACCGTCTTCGAGGACCAGATCGGTATTACGGTAGCCGACGCGGTCGGGAAAGGTATTCCCGCAGCACTGCTAATGGCATTCTTGCGCGGCTCCATTCGCGCCGGCGTCCAGACCGGATACGCATCGCACGTTCTTCTCTCGAAAATAAATAATCTTTTGTGGGACTCTATCGAGGACAATCAATTCGTCACGGCCGTCTACGGTATCCTCGACACCACGAACAGGACTTTTGTTTTCGCTAATGCCGGACACAACCCGCCGCTTCTGATAAAACCCGATGGCGAATATCGATTTGTGGAATACGGCGACACACCATTGGGAATGTTCTACGATGCACACTATCACCAGCATTTCATCCGCTTTGAAGCCGGTCAGGTGATGGTTATCTACACGGATGGTATTACGGAAGCGGCAAACGCCATTGGTGAGGAATTTGGTCTGGATCGCTTTGCGAAGAGTGTACTCGCCGGGATCCATCTACCTGCCAAGAAACTGATCGATCATGTCCGCAAGGACGTTGCCGATTTCACCGAGCGCAAATTCCTTGATGATGACGGCACGCTTTTCATAGTTAAAGCGGATTAAAGCAAAAAAAAAGCGGAAGGCCAATCTGCTTAGATCACCTTCCGCGCGTATTCAGTTGTTGTGAAATTGTTAGTGTGCCATTAGCGTCGTGTGAAGTCGCTCACCACCGGGCACAACCGGCGAGCTGTAATCGCCGTACTTTATCTTTTCGTTAGTGGTCGCGAACGCATATATGTCAAAGCCGTATGCGTCGAGAAAATCTGTTAGCTCCTGACAACGATCGAGATAAAGTGTTTCTGCGAACCCAAGCTCGGTCCTGATCTCGAGCAAACGCTCGATAACTTCCAACGGTGCGAAACATTTTGCGGGGTCCCGGAAGGTTGCCATTTGGTTGGTCGCCGGAGTTGCTTACTCTACAAGTCCTCCAGACAACATCTATGATTACGGCTCCCTCGCAAAGGTTGTTCGACTTTTTTTAGAGCGGCGAATGTTTAGGCTTGAATAACTTTACGGAAACGCGTTGATATTATGCTGTAAGATGAACTAAGATTTACCCGAATTCCCGAGGAGACATCAATGAAAAATAGATTCGTGCGTTTCGTAGCGATTTGCCTGTGTTTCACTTCGTTCGGCGTAGTTGCGCAGGCGCAGGATGAAACCCTCGCAGCCGCGGCCGGTGACCGTTACGTGATCTCGGCGAAGGCCGGAGGCGTGAACTATGTCGAAGGCGCAGTTGGTGTGGTCCGAAAATCCGGCAAGAGCGGAGCGTTGCTCAAGGGAGACACTCTGCGGATCGGAGACCGAGTTTCAACCGGTGCGGATGGCAAGGCCGAGATTTTACTCAACCCCGGATCGTTTCTCAGGCTGGGCGGAAACTCCGCCTTTGAGTTTAAGACGACTATATTGGACGATCTTCAGCTTCGGCTTTATAAGGGGAGCGCCATTTTGGAGGTTTTTGCGGCCGAAGAATTTAAGGTAGCCGTTAACACGCCGAACGCAAAGCACCTGCTGATCGCGACCGGGGTCTATCGAATTGATGTCCTTAGCGGCGGAGAAGCAAGACTCGAGGTCTGGAAAGGTTTGGCTAGAGTTGGGCAGTCATCGGAAATCGTGAAAGGCGGACGCGTCGCATCCACTACGTTGGCGGGCGGTGTGTCGATCTCAAAGTTCGACCGCGACGATAAGGACCCGCTTGATATTTGGAGCAAGGCCCGTGGTAAAGAGCTCGCAAAAAGCACGGCGCGACTAAAGCGGGACAATATGCGAACGGCCCTGATGCGTTCTTTCGTTGGGCGAGGATGGAACACATTCAACTCGTTCGGTCTGTGGGTTTGGGATCCTTTTGGCAGCGGATACTGCTTTCTCCCCTTTGGCCGCGGATGGTACTCGCCCTATGGCTACGGCTATGGCAATTACCTGGGTTGGTACAACCTTCCTCATGTCATCTGGTATCCACCGCATACCAGCAGCGGCGGCAGCGGCGGCCCGAATACACCGGTAAACCCGCAGACATCTCCAATCCGTCCCCGTGGCCCGATACCGCCATTCCTGAGAATGCAGCAGACCATGGGCGGAGGAACTCGGGGCGGCGGCGATTTGAGCGGAAGTTCGTACGACGCGGGCTCAGGTTCGTCACCATCGTATTCGCCACCGCCATCGTCGTCACAGGCCCCGGCCCCGCCTTTCTCTCTGGGTACCGGAAAAGGGCCGACGAAGCAGCCGTAGGATCTAAAGATCGCAAATGATAGCCCGCGTGCAAATGCCGCGGGCTTTTCTATTTCATAAGGATGGTCGCCGCAGGCTCGATAACAGGTTCGACTGACTTTATATAAGGCTCAAGTATCAGCAAGATAGATTGCGTTCCATTGAAAACGGTGTGGAGTATGACGCAGGGGAGCAGGTTCCCGGTTCCAACCCGAACCAAAGTCAGCACAAGGCTGAGAAGCAGCAGAAGGGACATCGTTGAAACGCTGGGATAGTATTGCGGAAGGTGAACCAACGCGAACAAAACCGTGACGGCGACAACGGCCGCTTTTATCCCGAAAGCACGCTGAAGCGCCGAGTAGAGAATTCCGCGGTATACGACTTCTTCCACTAAGGGCGCGGTCAACGTAGCAATGAAGGCGACGAGGAAAACTGCCGTACGCGAGCTTCGCAGGATCCGCGTCAATTCATTGTCCTGTTCCGGGAAATAAGTTCCAACGACAATGGCGAGCAGAAAGAACCCGGCGACTATGGCAAGGTACTGCCACCAGATCATTCCCCCGGAGTTCCATCCGAGCATCTCCCTGAATGAAAACGTTCGCATCCTCGTTACCACAAACCACGCAAGGCCGAGTGTGATGAGGTGAGCCGGGATCACCGCGACGATCTGCACGATGACAGCGGTCTGATCCTGCTGCAAGAACTCGCCGAGTGCCTGGCGTTCGCCGAGAATCGCACCTTGTGAGATCAGATATGGCAGCACGAAGAGTGCCGGGACTATCACGATCGCTAAGATACTGGCGAACCAAATGCCTACAGCGACAAGGCTGTTCCACGGCGGATCGCTGGGCGTCGGCGATGACGGAGGCGGGACCCCGATCTGTTCGGCTCTATGATTCTGAGGAGCGATGTCGTCGGTAGTATCCACGGGTCAAAGTTTATCGAAAGTGCAGCGTCACGTCCAAACTTTAGCCGTTCGCTTGTAATCCAAACTGATTCGGGATAATCTAAAAGCCCGTGGAGCATCACGGGGACAATCCCTTAAAAAATATAGTAGCGATCATACCGGCACGGTACGCGTCGTCGCGCCTGCCGGGAAAATTGCTAATGCCTATTGCAGGCACGCCGTTGATCGTGCACACGCTTCAACGAGCCAAACTAGCGAAGACCGTTTCGCGCGTGATCGTGGCAACCGATGACCAGCGGATCTTTGACGTAGTGACATCGAGCGGCAACGAAGTCGTGATGACGTCGCCGACACACCGGTCCGGTACCGATCGTGTCGCTGAAGTCGCCGAAAGCCTTCCCGGTGATTCGATCATTGTAAATGTCCAGGGCGATGAGCCGCTGATCTCGCCTGAGACGATCGATTCTGCTGTCCTGGCATTGTTCGAGGACGATGCGGCGGACATGGCCACGACCTTCGAACCGATCAAGAGCCTCGACGAGCTCTTGAACGGCAATGTCGTGAAGGTCGTCGTTGGCGACGCGGGATACGCGATCCACTTTTCGCGGTCGCCGATGCCGTTTCCGCGCGACGCCTCGCTGCGTCACGGTGGCGATTCGAACCGGGCGATCATTGAAGAACCCGATCTACTGTCGATCTTTCGAAAGCATACGGGGCTTTATGTCTACCATCGGGATTATCTTCTGAAGTTCAGTAAATTGCCCCAGACGAAGCTCGAACAGATCGAAATGCTCGAACAGCTTCGGGCGATCGAGGACCGTGCCAGGATCAGGGTCGTCGAAGCTGTCGGCGGCTCTATCGGCGTGGATACGCAGGAAGATTACGAAGAGGTTTGCAGAATCATCGAGGGTGAGAAAGTGACGATCAGACCCGCGACCGCGGAAGACGTTCCACAGATAGCGAAGGTTCATGTCGAGTCATGGCAGCGCTCGTTTAAGGGGATCGCCCCGGAAGATTATCTCAACAGCATGTCGGTCGATAAGCGAAAAGAAGTATTTGCAGAGCGGCTCTCGGATCCTACATATAAAATGCTCGTCGCCGATGAGGCGGAGAACGGAGTTGTCGGATTTATCGATTTCGGCACACCGGAGTTTGAGAATTACGGTTACGGTGCGCGTGTCTATTCGTTTTATCTGCTGCCCGAATTTCAGCGAAAGGGTTTAGGTCGCCGGCTTCTTGCATACTGCTTCGACAGGATGACAAAGGACGGCTACACTTCGATGTGCCTCGACACATTGGAAATGAGTCCGTATCGGAAATTCTACGAAAAGAACGGCGGTAAGGTCATTGCGCACGACAGTCATAAGTTGGGCGACACCAAGTATGCGACAGTCGTCTACGGTTGGGAGAATTTAGAAGGATGAGTGATTGGATCGGACTGGGCTTCTTCGTTTTACTTGTCGTCGGGGCGATCGTTGGCTTGAAAATCTTATCAAAGCCGCAAACACGAACGACCGAGGAATTTGAACGAAACGCAGCCGAAGGAACAACCGCGATCGGGGCGAGTATGAACGCTCTGCAGGAGTTGATGAATCCGGAAGCGGCAAAGGCGAAGGAAGTGATTACACAGATGAAGGAAGGGAGGTATCAGAAGAAAAAGCGGGAGGGGAAGGCCGGAGGAGACGCGGAGACGGGAGATGGGGAGACGTGAGACATGGAGACCCGGAGACAGGGGGACGCGGAGACAGAGGCAATTGGAGCGATAGGAGCGACGAACAACGAACAACGAACGACGAACAAACATTATGACCAAATACATTTTCGTAACAGGCGGCGTGGTTTCGAGTCTGGGTAAAGGCCTGGCGGCAAGTTCGATCGGGTGCTTGCTGGAAGCGCGCGGAATGAAGGTCCAGATGATGAAGCTCGACCCGTACATAAATGTCGATCCGGGGACGATGTCGCCTTTCCAGCACGGCGAAGTTTTCGTGACTGACGACGGTGCCGAGACCGATCTCGATCTCGGACATTACGAGCGGTTCACAAGTGCGAAACTCTCACAGGCAAACAACTGGACGAGCGGCCGGATATATCTTTCGGTGATCGAGAAAGAACGCCGCGGTGATTATCTCGGTAAAACGATCCAGGTGATCCCCCATATCACCGACGAAATTAAAAAAGCGGTGCGAACGGTAGCGGACGAACACAACCCCGACGTCTTGATCGTCGAGATCGGCGGTACGGTCGGCGATATCGAATCGCTGCCTTTCATGGAAGCCATTCGGCAGATCGGAAATGAAGAGGGTCGTGGCAATGCGATGTTCGTCCACGTCACACTCGTTCCGTACATCGCAGCCGCGGGGGAGTTGAAAACGAAACCGACGCAGCATTCGGTGAAAGAGCTGCGCGAGATCGGTATCGCCCCCGACGTTCTTCTTTGCCGTTCGGAAAGGCCATTGTCTATGGACCTGCGACGAAAGATAGCGCTGTTCTGTAACGTGCAGGAGAATGCAGTCATCTCAGCACTCGATGTGCCGACGATCTACGAGGTGCCGCTTGCGTTTCACGAGCAGGCACTCGACGAGCTCATAATTAACGACCTGAATCTTAGTGAGCAGTTTCCACACGCCGATCTTAAGAGCTGGCGCGAGTTGGTCGCTACCATCAAAGATCCTTCAGGCGGCGTCGTAAAGATCGCTATCGTCGGAAAGTACGTCGAGTTGGAAGATTCGTATAAGTCGCTTCGCGAAGCTCTCACGCACGCGGGTGTCGCTAACGATTTGCGTGTGAATGTGACGTGGATCGAGTCGGAAAATTTGATGAACGACGGCTACGAAGCGGAGCTTCAAGACTATGACGCCATACTCGTACCCGGCGGCTTCGGCAAACGCGGCATCGGGGGAATGTTGCGTGCGATCAAATACGCGCGTAAGTCTGGAACACCGTATTTCGGCATCTGTCTCGGAATGCAGACGGCGTGCATCGAGTTTGCACGCGACGTCTGTGGGTTACGCGACGCGGATTCGACGGAATTCAACGAAGAGACGCCCTTCCCGATAATCTTTAAGCTGCGCGATCTCGTCGGGGTCGAGGAATACGGCGGGACGATGCGGAAGGGCGACTGGAAGTGCGACCTTTCGGAAGGCACGCTCGCTCGGGACGTCTACCATGGCGCCGAGCAGATCGGTGAACGTCACCGACACCGATACGAATTCAATCCTGAATATCGAAACGTGCTCGAACGAGAAGGTCTTGTCTTCAGCGGGGTCTCACCGGACGGAAAGTTTGTCGAGATGATCGAGCTGCCTCGCGATCAGCATCCGTATTTCATCGCGTGCCAGTTTCACCCGGAGTACAAGTCGAAGCCGTTGAATGCTCATCCGTTATTCACTTCGTTTGTGAAGGCAGCGTGGGAAAATCGACTTCACAGTGAAAACCTGGAGCACGATGTTCGAAGCGACAAGGGCGTAGAGATACCCGAACGGTCGGAAGTCTCGGCGGATGAGTAGAAGCTTTCGATCTAATAATCGATATGTGGCCAGTATTCTTTGGTTCGCTGATCGCCCTGATGCTAGTGGCAATCGCTAGCTTCGAATTGCTTGTCTGCATTTTGTTCACACGGCACAGACAGGACTGGGAGAGAGCGGGAGAGCCGATTGGGCTTGGACAATCCGGAATTAGAATTGGGCTCTTTAGCTGGGTGATCGCTCGACATAAACTTCAGAAGGAATTGTTATTTCACGTGCCTATGTGGGTGCGAGGGGATTCGCTTGCGTATGCCATTCTCATTTTTCACAAGGCGGCCGTCCTTCTTTATTTGGGTGGTGTGATCGGTTTTCTGATAGGTGCTTTGCTGTTATCGTAGGCGTTATGACGTTTAGTTCGTTCAGCGTCGAGGACGTCGTCTTCGGCGATGGTCGCCTGAGTTTTATCCTTGGCCCATGTGTTGTCGAATCGGCTCAGCATGCGCTGTTCATGGCGCAGGAGATCAACGATATTTGTAAACACGTCGGTGTCGGTGTTGTTTACAAATCGTCGTTCGATAAAGCCAACCGAAGCTCGATCGAAAGTTTTCGCGGGCAGGGAATGGAGTTCGGCCTGGAGATTCTCGCGCAGGTCAAGGCCGAGATCGGCATCCCCGTAATCACAGATGTACACGAACCGTGGCAGGTCGAGAAGACGTCCGAGGTCGCGGACATTCTGCAGATCCCCGCATTCCTTTGCCGGCAGACGGACCTCCTGGTCGAGGCCGCCAAATCGGGGAAGGCGGTTAATGTAAAAAAGGGGCAATTCCTCGCGCCTTGGGATGCAAAGAATATAGTCGACAAACTGCGTTCTGCCGGTTGCGAGAAGATATTACTAACCGAACGGGGAGCAAGCTTCGGCTACAACAATCTCGTCGTCGATCTTCGCTCGTTTCCGATCATGCGGTCCTTTGATGTACCTGTCGTATTCGACGTCACGCACAGCTTGCAGCTGCCGGGCGGGCTTGGCAAAGCAACCGGCGGGCAGTCGGAATACATCGAAAACTTTGCCCGGGCTGGAGTTGCGTGTGGAGTGGATGCGATCTTTATGGAAGTCCACGACGATCCGTCGAAAGCACCGAGCGACGGGCCGAATCAACTGCCTTTATCGAGACTGGAAAAATTACTTTCGAAATTGAAAAAAATTCACGAGCTTGTTAATGAGAACAATTGAACTTTTGAATCAGAAGGGCTCGAACGCAAATATTCTTCATCTCGCGTTCGCCGTGTTTTATCTGTGTGTATTTACTGCTGTGGTTTTTCCGCAAGACGACACGCGGTTATCGGCAACCTGGCAAGTTGTTAAATACGACATCACGGTGACTCTGCCCCAGGTTGAAACCGACAGAAGTCTGACGGCGAAGGCAAAGCTCGATCTTAAGAATATTTCTTCCCGGCCAGCTGCAACGATCACCTTGAGGATCAGCCCGTCGGCGGATGTGTCCGGCGTTACGGTGAACGGATCAGTGGCGACATTTACGAAAGGCGAAGAGAAACTCGGCACCGGAAGTTTGCAGCGGATCGTTGTGCGAGTTCCGTCCATACAGCCGGGCGGCGCCGTGGAGGCGACAGTCGATTACAAACTGAACGTAAAAGATAATTCAGGCCTCAATTCCATTTCGCCGCTGGGTTCTCAATTCCTGCCCCTGGCATTTTGGTATCCGACACCGAACAGTTGGTATTTCGCACGCGGTGCAGATTACGCTCCCTTTCGTGTGCAGGTTAATACCGCGGGACAGACGGTCGTTTCATCCGGTGCAGAGTCTGGCGGTGGGTTCGATCAGAAATACGGCACACAACCGTTTTTCGTGACCGGAAGTTGGGACTCGGTGAGTGTAAGTGGTGTTTCGGTTCTTATGCCGAAAGGCGCCGGCCCCGACGAACAGAAACTCGCCGGAGAACTGGCGTCATTTGCGTCCGACGCAAAGGCGTATATGACAAAGCTTCTTGGAACCCCACCTGATATGCCGCTCCGGCTCGTTGCGGTGAGACGGGCGGGAGGGTTCACGAGCGGGGGCACGATCCTGGTCGACGACAGCGTCTTTCGGCGCGGTCGCATCGATTCATCGACCGCGATGTCGATCGCCGATTCAATAGCGAAGATCTGGTTTGGGAGTTCAGTGGCATTGACGGGAGACGGCAACGGGGTTCTTCGAGAAGGTTTGACGAAGTATCTCGCGACACAATTTCTTGAAAACAGTTTAGGCAAAGACATCGCTGACGTTGAACGTCAGCGCCAGCGCGTTGCCTATGCCTCGGTTTCGAAGCGGGATGCTCCGCTCATAATCGTTTCGCCGCTTGACGACTATTACTATCCGGAGGTCGCTAACAAAGGAGCGATGGTGTGGCGGATCCTGGCCAGGAAGCTCGGCAGCGATGAGTTCTACAAAGCCGTTCGTGCTTCGATCCAGGACGGAACGGTATCACTGGCGGAGATACGCTCTCGATTTCCAGCTGAGAAAGATCTGCTGGAACATCTTTTCGATCAGGTGACTGAAACGAATTTACTGGCCGGTCTGCCGCAACCCGTCGGTGGCGAGACGCGCGTCGCATTGCGAAATACCGGACCGATCGATGTCACGGTCAACGTGACGGTGCTTACCGCGAATGGAGAACGCCTGTCGGCACCGACCACGATACGTGCAAAGAGTTTCGGTGAGATCGCGTTCAGAGCGACTAACAAAATTAATCGTGCCGAGATCGATCCCGAGAAGTTTTATCCGCAGATCGATTATTCCGACGACGTCGCACCACGCGAATCTATAGAGAGCGATCTGTTTCTGGCGGTGAAACGCGCGTTTGATAAACAGGAATTCGCTAACGCCGAACGGACGGCGCGTGTAGTGCTTCGGGACCTTCCGCGGTTTGACGACGTTCGCGTTCTTCTCGGGCGCGCACTTTTGTCGCAGTCTAAGAATGCGGATTCTGAGCGGGAATTTCGCGCCGTGCTTGCGGAAAAGCTTCCCTCGTCGCGGAGCATCGCGTGGGCGAACGTCGGTCTGGCGGAGCTGGCTTCAAAAAGCGGTCAGTCGGCGCAAGCGCTAAAACATGCTGTCGATGCGATCGACGCAGATGCGGAATACGGAGCGACACTTGCCGCACGTGCGATCCGAAACCGATTGAACGCTCCATCGACTGCGGACGAAAGTGTTAAGGTCTTCTTTCTCGCGTTCGATAAGGCGGCAGTATCCAATCGAAAGGCCGACCTGGAATCGATGGCGGTGTCGGGTGAAGTTTCTCGATTCGTGAGCGGCATCTCGGGTCAAACCGTGGAGTGGAAAACGCAGGTCTTGCACGTCGATAAGATCGATTCGAATAACCTGTGGGTAGAAACCTCATTGGCCGTTAGACTGCTTAACAAGGAAGCCGAATCTGGAACGGCGGTGTACCGCTTGTCACGAATCGGCGGAGGATGGAAATTATCGTCTGTGGACATTTTTGAGGTGCGATAATTGAGCGATATTAAATTGCTTCTGATGGACTGCGACGGCGTTCTTACGGACGGCCGTCTTTATTTTTCCGCACACGCTGAGGAGATGAAGGTCTTCGATGTTCGTGACGGGCAGGGAATTGTTTCTTGGCATAAGGCAGGTTTCAAGTCGGGAATAATCTCCGGCCGAGGTGCCGGTGAAATAATTCAGCGAAGGGCCGATGAGCTGGGTGTGGAGTTCGTTCGAGTCGCCTCGTCTAATAAGGTCCGGGATTTTGAAGAGATAATCTCGTCGCTCGAATTTCAGCCGGAGAACGTTGCTTTCATCGGCGATGACATCGGTGACATCGAGCTCATGAAACGAGTTGGCTTCGCAGTCGCGGTCGCGGATGCGGTCGACGAAACGAAAGCCGTTGCGGCTTACGTTACGAACGCGCGTGGGGGTCGCGGAGCGGTTAGGGAAGTCGTCGATCTGCTGCTGAAATCACGCGGGATATAAGTGTTGCCTGACGGAAGGAAAGATGGCAGAATGTTCGCGTTCAAAGTAGCGGGCGTAACTCAATGGTAGAGTGTCAGCTTCCCAAGCTGAAAGTTGCGAGTTCGATCCTCGTCGCCCGCTCCAAGGCAAATGTTCCCGCCAAATATCCTTCCTGAAACTAGAGGGTTACGGAGTCGGGCAACTTTCAGACTTCGCCCTTACATATCAGTCATTTTTGAATGACTGTTCGGATCTGAACGATATAGATTCGCATGGAACGGTCGGTAGATTGGGATCATTGGAGCAGTATCAAAGTTGAGAAAGTTATTCGGTTGAAGTACCGAGGCCAGCTTGACCGAGGCCAGCTTGACAAAGGTCGACTCGATATAGAAAATACATATTTGCCTCTCGAGAAATTTTCTCTGCGTTGAAAAACAGTTTAGGATATTTTCTCGACTTCGGTTGACAACGAAATTGATTGCTGTATAGTCAGTAGTTTCGCCTCTAGGAGGCGAAATCAAAGTTGATGTTTGAAAACTAGATATGTGAGAGTCCATGTGTTAATTCAAAAAGAATTACTGCCGGCTTCGGCCAGCAGTAGCGACAGGAAACTGTCGTACGAACAATGAACTAGGAAATCAACGAGAGTTTGATCCTGGCTCAGAATCAACGCTGGCGGCGTGCCTCAGACATGCAAGTCGAACGATTAAAGCTCCCTTCGGG